>DATNAR010000125.1:0-15127 GCA_035607385.1 Casimicrobiaceae bacterium | reverse complement strand
AAGGCTGACTGACTCGGTGAGACGCGCCTGCAGTTCGTCGAGTGCGGCCCCTTCGGTGATCGAGGCATCGGGCGAGAATACGACATCCCAGTACTCGCGCTGCGCCGGCAGCGCGCGGTCACCTGCGCGCATAACAAGCGTATGGGCGGGCGACAGTTTGTACACACCTTCGAAAACCGTCTTAGGCTCGGGGACGTAGCCGAGCGCGAGATAGTCTTCGATCGCCGAGGCGTCGACCGTTCGCGTCAGATCGGGATGCTGCAACAGTGACTTGAGCTCCGAGCCGAACACGACCGCGCCGCTCGCGAGCTGCGCATAGAACAGCGGCTTCACGCCCAGCCGGTCGCGGGCGAGAAAGAGTGTCTTGCGATTCCGATCCCACAGCGCAAACGCGAACATTCCACGGAATCGCTTGACACAAGCCTCACCCCACGACTCCCACGCGTGGACGATGACCTCAGTGTCGCTCCGGGTTCGGAAACGATGACCGAGCGCGGTCAGCTCCGGAATCAGCGCCTGATAGTTGTAGATCTCGCCGTTGTAGACGATGACCACGCTGCCGTCAGCGTTGTATAGCGGCTGCTGCCCAGTCGACAGGTCGATGATAGCAAGCCGGCGATGGCCAAGGCCCACCCCGGGCTCGATATGCAACCCGCACTCGTCGGGCCCGCGATGATGCTGGACTTCGTTGATGCGGGACAACAATGCGCGACTTATCTCGCGCTTTCCGCTGGGGTCGAAGATGCCGACGATGCCGCACATGATTAACTCTTCCTTCAGTCCTGGCTTCGCACGCCCGGCCGCGGCGCAGCGGCCGCGGCCGCCGAACGGACCGGCCGGTGCGTGCGAAGCAAACCCCTGTAGACACGGTCGTAATCGTCGACCATGCGTTCAAGGCTGAATCGGCGCTCAACCCGGCGCCGGCCTGCCTGTCCGTGCTGCCTCGCAAGCGCCGGTGTGGTGAAATACGCGCCGATCTCACGCGCCAGCGCGTCGCTGTCCGCTGCCGGCACCGTACGACCGGTGACGTCCTGTTCGACCAGTTCCGCGTTGGCACCCACGCGCGTCGCGACGACCGGCAATCCGCAAGCCATCGCCTCGAGGATCGTATTGGAAACGCCCTCGGCCAACGACGGCAGCACGAAGCAGTCCAAGCCCTGGAGCAGCGGGACCACGTCGGCGCGTTCGCCGGCGAACCAGGCCAGCTCGCGTACACCGGCGGACTCGAGTATCGTCTCGACCTCGCGTTTCAGCTTGCCGTCGCCGACCAGCACCAGCCGCAGACGGGCCCGCGCTTCCGGATCGGCGCGCACGGCGCTGACGAAAGCCCGCGCCAGGTTGGTCTGGTCCTTGACCTTTTCCATGCGGCCGACGGTGCCGACCAGCCAGTGGTCGGCCTCCCGGAACGGGCAGGCGTCGATCGCGGCGCGCCCGCCGGGCGCGGGGCGAAAGCGCGCAGTGTCGACGCCGTTGTACACCTGATCGATACGTGTGGCGGGCACGCCGACACGCTCGCGCAGGTACGAGGCGAGATCGGGCGAGAGCGCGACGTAGCGCGTTACGAACGGACGGAACAAGCGCCGCACCCGCTGGTAGCGCCGGCTCGACCCATCCAGATCGCCGACGTCTCGGCCATGCTCGCCGTGCAGGCGCGCCGGCACGCCCGCGATCCAGGCCGGAAGCGTCGCTTCGAGCGCGGCAAGGTTTCGCGTGTGCACGATCGCGGGCTTGAGCTCGCGCAGCAGCGCGACGAGTCTCGGATACAGGCGGACGGCGTGACCTGGCGCTTTGTGCAAGGCGACGCAGCCCACGGCGGCGCTGGAGAGTCGCGCGGCGAACGCGGCGTCCACGTCGGTAAGCGATATGACCGCGTGCCGCCAGGATTGTGGCGGCAGCCGGTTGATCAGATTGACCACGCCGTTCTCCAGTCCGCCGACAGCGAACCGATAGACGACATGGACGATCAAGGGCGGCGTCGCATTCATCCGCGGGATTCGCGCGCTGCCGAGAGCGTGCGCTCGATCGACGGCGACATATCCTTCGTAAAACCACGCAGGAGTGCGGACTGATCGTCGTCCCGCGCGCGCCGCGCCGCATAGATGACGATCAGCGCCGCGTCGTCGCCATGCCCGGTGAGCTTAGCCCAGGCCTGCAGCGCCTTCGCTTCGTACTGGCTGGCGGTGACGTGTCCGGCGATCCAGTACAGCCGGTAGGCTTGCAGCCCGAACGTTTGTCCCGACAGATCCACGCGTTCGACGCGCTCGGGCCGCCCGTTCCATTCGACGCTCTCGCTCCCGCTGCCGAACTGCTTCCACTTCCAGTCTTCCGGCGTGACCAGCTGGTTGCCCGAGGTGATCAGCTCGTTTCCTTTGGATTGCTGCCGGTAGTAGGCGATGTAGAGGCCGACGTGATGGCCATCCTTGGTCAACGTCTGCTGCAGCTCCGCCGCGTAGCCACGGTAGCGCGGCTTCCAGTCGGTGAACACGATCGGGCTGTCGGCCCAGCCGTTGGCGGCGGCGATGGCGGCAAGCGTGGGCTTGGCTGTCTCGGCAGGACGGTCGACCCTCGCCTCGAGCGGCAGCCAGACGCCTGCCGCGACGATCGCCGCGACTGCAGCGGCGAACAGGGCGCGCGGCGGCGCGGCCGGCGCAGGCGCTGCCGCCGGTCGCCGCGGCGCCGCCGGCGCGGGCGCTGCGTCTTCCTGCCAGAACGATCCGATCCAGAACAGCAACAGCATGACCAGGCCGAAGAACACCCAGCCGTAGATGATGTGGTCGACGCCGACCGCGAGCTTGTTGTTCGACAGATGGCCGAGCATCACGATCATGTACGCCCGCAGCCAGTTGGCCACGATCGGCACCAGGATCGCCGCTGCCATGAACATCACCCGCCGGCGGGTGCTGCGGTAGGCGAGAGCGGCGTAGATCGTGCCGATCATCACGGACGCGATGATGTACCGGATGCCGCTGCACGCTTCGACGACCGACCAGGCCCCGGAGGGAATGATGAAGAGATTGGCCTCGCGATAGACCGGCACGCCCGAAAAACGCAGCGCGGCTACGGTGAAGTTAGCCGTCCATTCGATCAGCGTCGGAACGAATATCTCGCCGAACGGCACGGCGAACAGCAGGAAAGCGAGCGGAAAGCATGCCGCCCGCGCGATGCGCGTGCCCAGCACGGTCACGATCGCGGCCTGCAACATGAAGACGAGCGCGAACTGCTTGACGCCCAGCACGTCGGCCACCGACGTGACGAACCAGAGCGCTCCGGCGGCGAAGACGAGCGCGAGCCCGGGCCACCACGGGCGGGCAGGAACCGCGGCGATCGTCTCGCGCCGACGCCAGACCAGCCAGAGGCAGATCGGCACGATGACGAAGCCGTGGGTAAACGTCTCCGAGCGCATCCAGATCGCAACGATCGACGCGCCGGTAGGCCAGAACAGCGCCAGAATGCCCAGCACGGCAAGACCGGCCGCCAGCACCGGCGCGGTGCGCCAACTGGCGTGCCAGCCGCTGGTCGCAGTCTGGCGATCGCCGCGACCTGCATCGGCCGGCAGTTCTGCCGGCGTCGGTCGCGCGCGGGACCCAGACCTTCCCGATCCTGCCGCGCCCGCGCGTCGTCCGACCAGACCGCGCACCCATTGTGCAGCGTCGCCCATGACTAGCCCAGGTTACGGGTCAGCATCGGCCCGATTGCGTTGACCACCGGACGCGGCAGCCGCCGCCAGATCGCGACCAGCGCCCGATACTTCGGATTGAGCGGATTGTTCTGCGGGATCGCCGCGCCCTTGCGCAATCGATACTCGTAGTGCAGCGGCTCCGGCTCGAAACCCCAGTTTTTCTTGAAGTCGAACGAACCGGTGCCCCGCTTGCTGCGGCCGTAGTCGAAGACGCGCACGCCCCGCTCGCATGCCCGCCGCATCAGGTCCCAGTACTTGAAATCGTTCGCCGCAAGATCACGCGCGTCGATCGTGTCGCCGGCGTAATACGGCAGCACCTCGTCGCGGAAATAGAAGCTCATCACGCCGGACAGCGGCTTTCCATCGGCGCCGCTCACGATCGCGATCTCGCAGCAGTCGCCGAACACTTCGGTAAGCCGCGCGAAATAGCGCTTTGCGAACGGCGGCGTGCCGTGGCGATGGACGTTGTCTGCGTACAGCTCGAAAAACCGGTCGACCGACGGATCGATCTCGCTCTTGAGCCCATTGCGGATCCCCTTGCGTATCATCGCGCGCTGCTTGCGCGGCACCGCCAGCAGGTTGGCCTCGGGGTCGGCGTGCAGCATCTTGCGAAACCGCACGTACAGATCCTGCTGCGGCCAGTCCGGGCACTTGGCCGCGCAGCTGCGGAATTCCAGGTGTTCGACGTCCAGCGAGTCGGCCAGCGCCGATGCCGCTGCGATCAGTGCCCGTCCCGCTTCGGCGTCGGTCGCCGCCGGCCCGCCGTACACGCCGAACGGCAGCGAGACCAGGCCGTGGCCGAACAGGCGGCTCTTCACCTCGGCCAGCGGCAGCACGCCGGCGATCCCGCCCGGGCGCTCGGCGACGAGGTAGTGCGTCCGATGGCGAAAGACGTCCTCGATGATGTCGCGCCAGCCGATGCGGTGAAAAAAGGTGGCTTCGGGACAGCGCTGGACGAATGCTTCCCATGCGCCGGCGTCGGCCGCGGCGAACGGCCGCACGCTGACGCGGTCCGCCGCGCGTCCGATGCGGACGATTTCGCTGGCCGCCGATTCCATCATGTGCCGCCGTTCAGGAAGACGCGATCGACTCGGTCCCAGCGGAAGTCGGCGAGCAGGTTCTTCAGGCGCGGCTCGGTGCGGTCGAGGTTCAGATAATGGCGAAAGCGTGCCTTGGGCCCGGGTCCCTTGACCCGCGGCTGTGCCGGATCGAGCTCCCAGGGATGAAAATAGAACATGGCCGGTCGGCGGTCGACGGCGTTCACGCGCTGGATCGACCATTTCGACACGCCGTACGGCAGCAGCCGGAAATAGCCGCCTCCGCCCGCCGGCCAGTTCGAATTCAACATGCGAATCGTCGCGACCGGGATCTCGAGCACGTTGTCGCGCACCTGGTACGGGAAGCGCGGCGCGTCCGGCGCGCCGTAGTGATCGTGCCGTATCGGGTAGATGCTCGAGCTGTAACGATAGCCGGCTTCGGCAATGCAGTCGAAAGCCCAGAAATTGGCTGGTCCGATCGAAAAGCTCGGTGCCCGGTAGCCGCTGACCTCACGGCCCGCGACGTCTTCGAGCACCGCTTTCGCCAGGCGAATATCGGCCAGGAAGGCGCCGATGGTCTGCTCGTTGGCCCGCAGGTGCTCGTAACCGTGGCTCGCGAGCTCGTGCCCTCCGTCGACCAGGCGGCGAACCAGTGCCGGGTAGCGCTCGGCGATCCAGCCGAGCGTGAAAAAAGTCGCGCTGACTTTCGCTTCGGCGAGCAGTCCCAGGATCCGTTCGATATTGGCTTCGACCCGGCAAGGCTGGCTGTCCCATGACGAGCGCGGTATGTGCGCGGCGAACGCCGAGACCTGGAAGTAGTCCTCGACATCGACGGTCAGCGCATTGACGATTGGCTCGTCCGCGACAGCTTGCGCATTCATGCGTGCACCACCTTGCGATCGAGCGCGGATAGTCCCAGCCATGCCGACAGGTCATCGGCGATCCGCTCGGCGGCATGGCCGTCCCATAGCTCCGGCGTCCTGCCGCGCTTGCCGCCGTTCCTGAGGATGTCGTCGACGCAGTCGAGCGTGCGCGCGCGGTTGCGGCCGACCAGCGTGTTGGTCCCCTGCTCGACGGTGATCGGACGCTCGGTATTCTCGCGCATTGTAAGGCAAGCCACCGCGAGCGCCGTCGTTTCCTCCTGAATGCCGCCGGAGTCGGTCAGCACCAGGCGCGCCTGCCCGATGAGGCCCAGCATCTCGAGATAACCCTGCGGCGGCAGCAGCGTGATCCTGGCGCCGGCCAGCAGCGGCGACAGTCCGAACCGCTCGATGTTGAGCTTCGCCCGCGGATGCAGGGGCCAGATCAGCGGCAGACGCGCTGCGACGTCCTTCAGGATGCCGAGCGACTCGCGCAGCGCCGGGAGCGAATCGACGTTCGACGGCCGGTGCAGGGTGACGGCGCCGAAGTCGCCGATGCCGCCAGCGAAACTGCCCGCCTGCCCCGCGGCAGTCAGCGTATCCATCGGCGCAATCGCGCGCCGCTGGTGGCGCAGCAGCGAATCGATCATCACATTGCCGACGAAGCGCACGCGGTCGCGATCGATGCCCTCGCGGGCGAGGTTCTCGGCCGCGACGCGCTCGGTCGTGTACAGCCGGTCGGCGATCTGGTCGGTCAGCACGCGGTTGATCTCTTCGGGCATGCTGCGGTCGAAGCTGCGCAATCCGGCCTCGACATGGACGACGGGGACGCCCTTCTTGCTGGCGACGAGGCTGCAGGCGAGCGTCGAGTTGACGTCGCCGACGACGATGACGCAGCTGGGCAGGATGTCGTCCAGCACTCCCTCGAAGCGCCGCATGATCTCGGCGGTCTGGACCGCGTGAGTTCCCGACCCGACCTCGAGGTTCAGGTCCGGCGCAGGCAATTCGAGGTCGGCGAACAGGCGGGCGTTCATCTCGACGTCGTAGTGCTGGCCGGTATGAATCAGCGTCGCGCGCGGCAGGTCGGCGCGCGCGGCGAACGCCCGTACCAGCGGCGCCATTTTCATGTAGTTCGGCCGCGCCCCGACGACGCAGGCGATCGGCCCCAGCGGTCGCATTTTTCCGCTCATCAGCGCTTGGCCGGCGTGCCGGGCTTGGCCGCCTTTTCAGGATGCAGCAGCCGGTGCAGCAGATCGACCGCGGCGGCCACCGTTTTCTCCAGCCGGTCGATGCGCGCCTCTACGTTGTCGAAATGTGAATGCAGCCGTCCCGCCTCCAGACGCGCCATCAGCGGGCTGCCGGTAGGCGTGTCGCCGTCGACGACGCTCATTGTCGACAGAGCAGCCTCCGGGCCGAGCTCATCGCGAATCTCGTGCGCGATCGCCTGCACGTCTGCCGGCTCCAGCACGTGCTGCTCGGCGAGAAAGGCCGCGAGCAGGAGCCGGTTGCAAAGCGTGTTGATGCGCCGGGGTATGCCGCCGGTCAGCGTGTGGATCAGGTCGAAGCAGGCGGGGTCGAACTGCGGATCATCCTTCCAGTCGACGTGCTTCAACCGATGTTCGACGTAACCGCGGGTCTCGGCCTTGTCGAGCGGACCGAGGTGATATGAGGCGATGACGCGCTGGCGAAGCTGCTGCATCTGCTCGCTCTGCATCATCGTGCGAAGCTCCGGCTGGCCCACCAGAAAGCTCTGCAGCAGCGCCTGGTCGCCCAGTTGAAAATTCGACAGCATGCGCAGCTCCTCGACCGCGCGCGGCGCCAGATTCTGCGCCTCGTCGACGATCAGCAGCGCGCGCTTCTTCTGCACCGCCAGCTGGCACAAAAAAGCCTCGAGCGAAGCCAGCAGCATCGCCTTGTCGACCGACTTCACCGGAATGCCGAATGCGGTTCCGACGGCGCGCAGCATGTCGTCCGCGTCGAGCTGCGTGCTGACCAGCTGCACCGCGACGACCTTTTCGCGGTCGAGCTGCTCGAGAAGGCTGCGCACGATAGTCGTCTTGCCGGCGCCGATCTCGCCGGTGATGACGATGAATCCCTCGCTCTGATAGAGCCCATACTCGAGATAGGCGAAGGCACGCTTGTGCCCTCGGCTGCCGAAGTAGAACGACGGGTCGGGATTGAGCTGGAACGGCTTGCCGGTCAGGCCGAAAAAGGATTCGTACATCGGGCTCTACCGAAAGGTGTGGGTGACGCCGATGAAGGCCGCCGTCTCGTTGTAGTCCGTCGCGATGTCGGAGCTCAGCGTCTGGTAACGCGCGCCGGCGAACAGCGTCGTCTTGGCCGTCAGCGGCGTGGAAACCGCAATCCGCAGCGCCGTCTGGTTGGTTTTGCCTTCGAGCGGCGCGTTGGCGACCGTGCGTAAACGCTCGACCGTCGCATCGACGACTACGGATTGGGTCAACTTGTGCGACCAGAGGAGTTTGACTCCGGTCTGGCGGCTGTTGTCGCCGAAAGCAATGGGCGTGACCAACGGATTGCCGGACGCCGAAATCGGCTGGCTGCGAACGTTGAATATCGTCAGCACCAGCGTGTTGCGGGTGCCGAGCAGTCCGACGCTGGCGGTCTGCGATTGCTGCAGGAACACCTGCTGCGAGTACAGGTTGAGCGCGTTGGTCAGGACCGGAGGCAGCCCGCGATCGCGAATAAACTGGTCGACCGTCTGCTGCCGCAGAGCCGCGTCCGGAATCGTCGCGAGAAACAGATTGTTCAAAAACGCGGAGACGTCTCCGCCGGCCGGCAGGCTGGCCAGCTGCTGCGGGAAACTGGTGGTGGTGCGCGATATGCGCACCTTCCATACCGTAAGCGGCGTGCGGTGGTCGAACGAGAACTGATATCCGGCGCCGAAAAACCGGTGTTCCAGTGATCCAAGGACATCGGTGCGCGGCGTCGGATGCCATTCGAACGCGCCTCCATAAATCACGTCGCTGGAATCGTCCGACGGAAAGTGGTTTTCCTCGTAACCTACAGTGGCCACCAGCCTCAATTGCGGGTCGACGTTGTACAGCGGCTGCAAGCGAACGAGACGGGTGCGAAATGTGCTGCCGTCGTTTACCGCGACGTCGTTCACGTTGAAATCGGCCTGCCAGCCGACGATGCTTTCCGCGTGCGCCGCGTTTCCTTTGAATTGCGTGTAGTGAAAATCGTTGGCCGCGACCGGGGTGTTGCTGACGTTCGTCCACACGTTATCGTTGCGCAACTCGTAGCTGGTCCCGCCCGGCGTCACACCCTTGATGTAGGGACTGAGGCGATAGGTATCCGACTCATAGCGGTTTTGCGTAGCGGTGTCGAGGCCCAGCGGCTGGCCGCCGAACGGATTGAAATACTGCTGCGAGATCGTTATCCGTCCTTCGACATGCAACCAGTTTTCGACGAGCGCCAGATCGCCCAGCAGATCGGCCGTTGGATAGGCATTGTTGTTTTGGCTGCCCGTGCGCGCGTACAGAAGCACCGGCAACGACAAAAAACCGATAAGGCTGGTCCGCGCGCCTTTTTCGGTGACTCGAAGCGACGGCGTCAGCTGGCTGACCAGGTCGGAGCGCCGGCTCTCGTCCGACACGAGGTTGACGTTGTTGGTGAGTGTCTCCTGCGCGGAGAATGCCGGCTCGATGTGCCAGCTTTGCGCCGACGACGGTGCTGCGCCAAGGGTCAGTAACGCTCCGAACAGTACTGTGGCTGTCTGGCGCGACGGCGGGATCGGGAACGCGTTCGATCGCGGCGGCGCGCGCGGTCGGCTGGGCGGACCGTCGCTACCTCGGCTCGTCATCGGCGTAGTACCCGTAATAGGTTCCAACGTCTGTCTTGTCGGCCTTGTTCAGCATCATCAGCACGATCTCGCAGCTCTCGATCGTGTCCAGCGCAAGATTGACGGCATGCTGCCTCGTGCTGTCGGCGGCAACGACCATCACGATCTGCCCCATGTGCGACGCCAGCGCGCGCGCCTCGGTAGTCGGCAGCAATGGCGGCGAGTCGAAAATCACGATGCGGTCCGGATAACGCATGCCGAGCTCGTGCAGCACCACTGCCATCTGCTCGCTGGCGAGCAGCTCGGTCGCGCGCCGGTGATGCGCGCCGGCGGGGAGCACCGACAGGTTTTCGACATTGGTGCGCACGATCGCATCGCTGACGTCGAGTTCGTAGCTCGTCAGCAGCTCGAGCAGTCCGGGCGAGCCCGGCGTGCCGAGCACCCTTGGCAGTTCGGGGTGGGCGACATCGCCGTCGACGAGAAGCACCGTCGTATCGAGCTCCATCGCGACGCTCAGCGCGAGGTTTACCGCGGTGAAAGTCTTCCCTTCACCCGGCAGTGCGCTGGTCACCATGATCAGATTGCCGTTACGGATGGCGGACGCGCCAGTGCGGCGGGCGTTGTGGATGATCGGTCGCTTGATGACGCGGAATTCGTCGGCGATTTGCGATTTCGGCGCGTCAGGCGTGACGAAACCCCTTGCCTTCAGTCGCTCGAGGTCGATTTCGATCCGGTTCTGCTCGCGGCCGTCGGACCGCCGGATATCACGCGCCGCCGGCGACGGCTTGCTGGGCGCGCTCGGCGCGACCGCCTCCGCCACAGCCACGCGCCCGGCCAGGCCGCGGATCGCAGCTTCGGGCGTAGGCACGCGCTCGGCGCCGTCGACACGGGCGGGTTCCGCGGCCTCGGACGAAGATGCGCCGGGCACTTCGGCGCCGGCACGGCGCAGCTCTTCCAGGCGCTTGGCTGCCTGCTCGATCAGGCTCATCGATCGCCCCTCATGCCGAACGCCCGAACAGCAGCGCGATTGCAAAGACGGCGGCGAAAGCGGCGATCAGCCCGCTCGCGCCACCGGCGAAATAGAGTGCGTTGCGCCGGCGCGACCGATTTAGCGCTTCGCTGGGCAACATCGTCACCATGCCGAGGATCGGCCGCTGCGTGACTTCGCGCAGCGAACGCGCATCGTGAAAGGTCGGCATGATCTCGCTGACGACGAAACTCGTGACCAGCCCGGCGATCAACGCTGCAGCAAGCGCGATGGCGAGCAGGGCGATCCGCGTCGGCGGCACCGGCTGCGGCGCCACGCGCGGCGGGTCGACGACGCGGAATTGCGTGCCGCCTGCATCCTGCACGCCCTCGCCGATCGCTGCGGATTGTCGACGCTGGAGCAGCGTCTCGTAGGTCCTCTTCTGGATGTCGTAGTCGCGGTTGATCTGCGCGTACTCGGCTTCGACTTGCGGCACGAGCTGGGCCTCGGCCTTCAGCTGCGCATACTGTGCCTGGTAGGAATTGACCTTGGACTGCAACGATGCGACGTCGGCCTCGGCATCGGCCAGTGACACCCGCAGTTGCTGGAAGACAGGATTGCGGTCCATTGCGGCCTCGGCCGACCCGGGGGATTTCGCCGCCGCTTTGGCGCGAGCCTGGATGTACTGGCGGCGCTGCTCTTCGAGCTGCGCGATGACCCGCTGGGTGCCGACGACGTCCGGATGCTCGTCCGTATACCGCCGCAGCAGCGAGTCGAGCTGCGCCTTGAGCGTTGCCAGGCGCGCATCGATCTCCGGGACCGCGACCGGCGCCGCCGGACCTTCGGGCATCAGCACGGGGGTCTCGCCAGCGAGCTGGCGTTTGTACGAATCGCGCGTTTCCTCCGCCGAGCGCAGCTCGAGCTTGGCCGCATTGATCGCATTGTTGAGCGCCGCCAACTTGGCGAAATAGTCCTGGTTGCCCTGGCCGGCGACACCCATGTATTTCAGCTTGAAGTCCTTCAGGCGGCTTTCGGTGTTCTTCAGGGTGGTTTCGTACTGCTTGATCTGCTCGTCGACGAATTTGACAGCCGTGCGCGTATCGATGCGCTTGTCGCCGAGATTCGATTCGACAAAGATCGTCAGCAATGCCTGCACCACTTTTCTTGCCTGCTCGGGCTTGGCGTCGCGGTACGAGATGACATAGATGTTGGTCGACGCGTTGCCGCTCAGCTGCAGGCCTTTCATCACGTTGTCGATCAGCTCGTCGCGCGCGGTGGTGGACTTGGCGGCCAGGTCGAGGTCGGCCATGCGCACCAGTTTTTCGACGTTCGGCCGGCTGATCAGCGTCCGGCTCATCAGCACGACCTGCTGGTCGAGATTCGGCTGGATCGAGACGCCTTCGAGCAAGGGGCGGAGCAAGGTCTGCGTATCGACATAGACGCGGGCGCTCGCTTCGTAGCGATCTGGGATGCGCAACGCGACGGCGACACCTACGATGGCTGCTATCCACGCCGCGGCCAGCCCGATCCAGCGGCGGTGCCACATTCCGCGCAACCGCGTCAGTATCCGATGAATCAACTCATCCATGATTTGGTCCGGTTGTGTTCAGAACGCCGCGCTTTACGCGGCGGCCCGGAGTGCGGTCCGGCCGCTAGAACCAGCTCTGCGGAATGACCACGATGTCGCCCGGGCGCATGTCGACGTTCGCCGATATGTCGCCGCGCTTGACCAGATCCTGAAGGCGAACGCTGTACGACTTGCCGCCTTCGGCCGCGCGCGAAATCGTCGCGTGATTGCCGTCGGCGAACTCGGTCAGGCCGCCCACCGCGATCATCACGTCGAGTATCGTCATGTTCTGCCGGTACGGCAGGATCTGCGGCTTGGTGGCCTCGCCGATCACGCGGATCTGCTCGCTGCTCGGTCCGACAAAGTTGGTCACCACGACGGTGACGACCGGGTCCCGGATGTACTTGGCCAGCGCCTTTTCGATATCGCGCGCGAGAGCCGTCGGCGACTTGCCCTGCGCCGGCAAGTCGTCGACCAGCGGCGTGGTGATCTTTCCGTCCGGACGCACCGGTACGGCGAGCGACAGCTCGGGGTTGCGCCATACGATGATGTTGACGGTGTCCAACGAGCCGATCACGTAGTCGTAGTCAGCCCCGGCGGCAGTGCGGGGCGCCGGCGGGTAGGTCGGCCCCATCGCGCACCCGGCGGCGACAAGCGCGGCGGTGATCAAGCCGGCCAAACAGACTCCACGTTGGACCGGCGCCTGCCCGCTGAGTCGGAGGCTTCTCAAATTTATCTTCATACTGGTTCCCCTTCGTCGGCGACTCAATCGATCATAACATCCGGTCTTTGATCGAGCCAGCGCATTACTCGAGCGAACCAAGATTATGGCGTTCTCATGACTCGCTGTACGTGTCGTCGCAGCGCATCCGACCAGCGGTTCTTTTCCGCTGCTGAGACGCGCTGTTCTTTAGTCGCGGCAAACCAGCTTTTGTTGCAACGCAGCCGGTCCTGAACAAACTGTGCGAAACAGGCAACAAGCGAAAAATGCGGTTCATGTTGCAAGAATTTCAATGTCGTCGCCTCGAAACAGACCGGCGAAACAGGCGCAGCCCAATGAGAAAGCTCAAAGCGGCCAATGTTCCGATCTCGGCTGTCTCCTTAGTGCTCTTGCCGCGGCCGGTAAACGGTCCGAAGCGAACATCTGTCCTGAACAACCCGGCCGATCCGGTCGCCGACGGGGCAATCTACCCCCGATTCGGAGTGTCAGTAAACTTTACAACCGCCCTCCGCTAAATGGCAGTAATTTGGTTAAGCCTTTGTTCCAATGATGAATGACGTTTGCGGCACAATTGCTGCTTCTTGTGCTACACATTTTCGTTTGTGGCTCACAAGGGGTAGGCAAAATGCACAAGATGATGCGAAGAACAATGGTGGCGGCAATCGCCGGTTGCGCACTGGCGTTCGGCGCCGGTGGCTCAACCGCAGCTGAGCTGTGCACCGACATCGTGACCATCGACGACTGGGCTAACGCGGTCGGCGGTTGCGACATCGGAGACAAGAACTGGAGCCTGAACAGTGTCGGTGACAATCTTTTGCCTGCGACGATTGACTTCAGCTTCATCGGCAGTACGTACCTGATGAATATCACCGGGTTCGACAATTCCGACAGCGCGGGCGCGTGGACTTTGAACTACACGATCAGCGTCCTCGATCCACTATTCTTCATCAACGCCATGGCCGCCGGCGCCGACAACCCCAGCACCACGGGGGGTGGCTCGCTCCTTACAAAGGATGTCACTGGTGACCCGAGCGGGGCATTCGCACTGAGCGTCCTAAACGGCGCGGAAGGCGCGGGTTCGAGTAAGAGCGGTCTCACTGCGACAGCGCTCACCGTCGACGAGAATTTCACTGTGAACGCGGGTGAGACGCTAGTCAGTGTGTCCGATACGTTTTTTCAAGGCCGAACAATCATAGTGCCGGAACCCGCGACGCTGCTGCTCCTGGCCATCGGGATGCTCGGCGCCGGCTGGATCGGCCGCCGGGGCAAGCGCGCCTAAAGAACTCGGCATTGTTCAAATGCGGGCGGCGCCCTCGGGCGCCGCTTTTATTTGCAGGAGGCCCCGAGTTTCATTCCATGCACAAGCGGGCCGTCGGGTGTCGCCTTTACTTACAACTGCTGTATACCACCGTCTGTGGCCAAAAAAATAGATTCTCAACGCATTGATTTAATTACTAAAAATATTGAGCAAACGCAAGGCACGCCAATTGCTTTGACGTAGCGTCGCATGCTGTCGCGCCACAACGATCGCGCAGCCGTCGACGATCAGCCTGGGGAGGGCAATGAATATCCTATCTTTTGTGCGCCGCGTTCTACTGGCGCTGGTGGCAGCTGCCGGGCTGTGCGGCGGATCGATCGCCACTGCCAATTCGGTGACGCTGATTCCGACCGGCTTCGCGGCCGGATCCGAGATCCTCGACTTCACCGGCGAGCCCTTCAGCCCGGTGTCCGCCGGCGCCTTCGCGGGCACGCTGGACGGCAATCCGATCGTGTTCTTCTGCTTCGAGTTGACGCAGACGTTCAGCTTCGGAGCGACCTACACCTACGATGACTCGATCCCGAGCGGCCCGAAATTTACGGCGCTGAGCGAGCTGTTCACCGAGGGGTTCGCGACCTCGCTGAGCTCCACCGACTTCTCGGTCGGCTTCCAGCTGGCGGTCTGGGAAATCCTCATGGAAACCACACCGGCCAGTGTCAGCACGGGCAATGGCAGCTTTTACGTGACCAACGATCATGGCAACACCGGGGCCGTGACCCGCGCCAACGATTTGCTGGCGGGATTGCCGGCGACGGGCTTGTATACGATCCATCTGCTGACGAATGACAGCCACCAAAACTTTGTCTATGGGACGCTGCCGCTGCGCCAGGTACCGGAGCCCGCACCGTTGACGCTGATCGGCGCCGCCATGGTCGCGCTCTTCGTGATGCGTCGGCGCATCGTCGCGACGCGCAAGAGCTGACCCGTTCGGTTTCGCGCGAGGCCCGCCGGCGGTCGACCCGCCGGCAACGTCGCTTCGCCCCTGACGATGCGATACCGCTCGACGTTGCGGTCGCCCTCTTGATACAAGCACACCACCCGAGCTCCCCTTCGCGCACTCGGCTGACCGCCTGACGCGGCGAGTCGGCGACGGCGCAGGCTTGCTGCCGGCGCGAGCCGATGCGTCCGCTACAATCGGCGCTCTATCCGCCCGGAGGGAAGCGTCTTCATGTCCAT
>DATNAR010000102.1:0-3756 GCA_035607385.1 Casimicrobiaceae bacterium | reverse complement strand
CCGATCTGCAAATCGACGACGCGATCGTACTTTGCCGCGACGTTCGACCAGAAAGCAGCTTGTTCGTTCGGCATCTTTGGTGGTCCTACCAAAAAAGGATGCGGCAACTCCTGTCGCCGCCTAACGCCCGAATTGGCCCGCCGGGGTTCATGAAGTGCGACGGCGCAGCCGCCCACTCAAGTCTCGGGTCGGGCTCAATGATCGTTAGGCGCCCGGGACCAGAACTTCCACCATGGCCGTTGGGGCGGCTGTTGCGAAATATCCCTCGCCACGCGGTCAGTAAAGGCTACGCCCCCTTCATAGCTGGCGAGGACCGCGTCGCGGTCAAGATCAGGATCGATGGGTCGCTCGAGCTGAGGGTCGTATGCGACGAAACCAGCAGCGGTCTTGAGGACGCTCAGGTAGGTCCAAATCTCGTCCCACACAGCTCGCGCTGCTGCATCGTGGTGCCAGTAAGGGACACTCAGCGATGCGGTGTCGTCGAACAGCGTGATCTGAATCCCAGTCCGGCTCTCGAGGCCGGCATCAAGTTCAAGATGGCGATGTGCGCGTCGCGCTTCCTTCTCGCTAACACCGAGGTGCTTCGCGATTTCTCCGAAATCGAAATCAGCAATGCGTAAGTTTGGATTTGCTTCAACCAGCGCCGCCGCAATCGCGAGCTTTGCTTCCTCAACCTTGTGATCGACCGGTCCGGGATTGATCTCTTCTTCCTCGGCCGCCAATGCTGCCGCCGCAACGCCGGCCGCGTCTTGGCCGGCGGCCACGCGAACAAAATGGAGATCGTAGCTCACGTTTCATCGACCCCGAGACAAGGCAACACGCCCATGCGATCGTTGTGCAATCTGGCCTTCGTGCTGCTATTGCCGGCCACGAGGATGGCACGCCAATTCCGTGCACGGTGAAAGAATACAGATTCCGCAGTCAATCCCCTTGATCACGAAGCGACCCGCCGACTGCGCAACGCTTGGATGGCCAGGATAACCGAGAAAGCGCCCGTGACTGCAAGAATGTAGAGAGTCCAAACGAACACCAGGGCGCCGCTCTCCTCGAGAAATTCCGGGCGCAAGCCATTCCGCATGTGCAGAGGCATTCATCGCGACGGCGATCACGCCGCCAAGCAGCATGATCACCTTACCCGATCGCCGGTCCCGCCGCAGCACGGCGCCGCAAAGCAGGACGAGCAGGACGCGACGCCGACAAGTTGATTCAGGCCGCCGCGGTCGAAGCCGAAGACGATGTCGTGTGAGATGTGCAGCGCAAGCAGAATTACGGAGAGGGTCGAGGTCGCGGTCAAGAGATCGCTCTGCTTCACGGGGCGCTCCGTGGAAGTCCTATGGTGTACCCATACGCGGCCGGTCGGGTGGGGTTTCAGTGGTTTGGGCCTGCCCCGACTGCCTAACGCCTCAGGTAAGGTGCGGGCGAATGATCTGATTGCGGGCGAAGCGAGCAGCCATAGCTGGCCGAGCTGTTTCAAGTTCGTCAGCGAGGCGCATTGACGCCGACGAGCAATGGCTGGAAGAAGTGATCGTCCCGTCGTGTGACCGTTTCGAAATCCGCTTCCTGCATTAGGCGTTGGAGCGTCTGAAGGTCAACGGCATAATAACGGCTCCGGAACTCGTGAATCACCGGCGGCTCGTCACCGTGCTGCTCCGTGACGTTGAGCGTCAGGTCGTACTGGTCGCCATCCCATCGCCAAACCTGCTCCGCACTGTATCGACAATCGCCGATGGTCCGAGTGCCGTACGAATGAACGGCGGGTGTGCGACGGTCCATTGCCGCGTAATCTCGCACTGAAATCAGCAGCACGCCGCCCGGCCGCAGGACTTTGCGGCATTCGACAAAAGCCGCGCGGATCTCGCCATCAGAGAGTAAATGTGGAACGGCGTTGTCGAGTGCGATCACCGCTGCGAACGGTTCGCTAAAGGATTCCGATAAATGCCGAAGATCGGCGACGGCGAACGCGATACTCAGGCCGCGTGAGTCCGCTTCTGCGCGGGCACGAGCGACGGCACCAGCGGAGATGTCCGACGCGGTAACGCGATAACCGAGGTCCGCCAGCCCTAGGCTCTGTGTGCCGATACCGCACGCAGCGTCGAGAACGGCGCTTCCTGGCCCGACGCCGAATTCGGTGAGCACGGCGGCAGCGCCGCGGCACTGCCGCGCCATGCTCGCCCCCCAGTCCGCGTAGAGCAAATGGTAAAATGGCGCGAGCGCGTCGTAGAAATCTTGCGTCATGTTTCGAGCGACGTGTCTCTCGGCAGCGCCATCGTTAGCTGGCACGTTGTTCGAGATCCAGTAGTAGTCGGTGCAGTTCGTGCCAATTCGGGCGCCCGAGTTGCAGGGCGGTGCCCTCTATCCAGAACTGCGCGTACTCTCTCAGCGGGTCCATACTCGTTGCCAGCTAAAGGCAAGTTCAGCTGCGAAGGCACGTGACAGTTTGCATGCGATGACGATGCTTTGTGCGTTGGTCAGCTGCAAGCGTATGTTAGGTGCTCTTTTCGTGGCGTGGATGCGATCGATCGGCGAATTGATCAGGAGCTCGTCGGAGAAGAGCGCGTCGAGTTGCCGGAGGTCGCGCTCGAGGAACGCCTCAGTGGACCGCTGCTCGAGCTTCACGATGTCTGCTTCCCAACCCGGGTCGTCGGCGTAGGGCGAATCCGCGGCTTTACCTCCAGCTTGATGCTGCCTGGGAGCTTCCAACGTCCCTTCAGATGGTGCGGCGACCGAAAATGTGCCATGTTGTAGTCCCATGACCATCCCCTTCGACCGTGGGTACGGGCGCCGAGTGAACGCCCCGGTCCCACCTGCGCTCCGCCGGATCGTCCTCGCCCTCGCGGCGCTGTTCCTCCTGGTGTTCGTCGTCATCCCGTGGCTCCTGAGCTTCGCCACCGACTGGCTCTGGTTCCGCCAGTTGGGCTTCACCCCGGTGTACGCCACCTCGCTCACTTGGCGGATTCTGCTGTTCTTCCTCGGCGGCATCGTCTCCTACGCCGTGCTCGCGGGCAACTTGCGCCTCGCCACTCGCCGCGCCGGTAAGGCGCCCACGCTCTACCGGGAAGGCACGACCCGCGAACTCATCGACGTCTCGGGCGCCGTGCGGCGCCTGTCGTGGATCGTTCCGTTAGTCATCGCCTTCTTCGTGGCGATCTACCTGGCCGCGAACTGGATGACCTACCTGCAGGCGTTCCACGGCGCCACCGTCGGCACCACCGACCCGCTCTTCGGCCGCGACATCGGCTTCTACATGTTCACGCTGCCGGCGCTGTCCGATGCGTTGGGCGTGGCTCTCGTGCTCGTCTTCCTATCGCTGCTGGCCACGGGTGTCGTCTACGTCCTGCGCGGGCAGCTCCCGTTCAACGCGCACCACGGCTCCCCCGACCGCGGCGCCGAAATCCACCTGGCGACGCTCGCCGCCATCCTCTTCCTCATCGTCGCCGTCCAACTCTGGATCGTCCGCTCGGCCGATCTCCTCTACTCGACCACCGGTCCGTTAGTCGGCGCGAGCTACACCGACGTGCACATCGTACTGCCGGGCATCCGCGCGTCGGCCATCACGGCGCTGGTCGCCATCGGACTGGTGATCTACGGCGCCGCGCGCGGCCGCATGCTGCGGCGTCTCGCGACCGCGGCGATCCTCTACGCGGCCGTCGGCATCGTGGGTCGAGCGCTGCTGCCCTTCACGGTGCAGAAGCTGTCGGTGCTGCCTAACGAGCTGGACAAGGAGACGCCGTATCTCCAGCGGCACATCGCGGCGAC
>DATNAR010000099.1:0-5338 GCA_035607385.1 Casimicrobiaceae bacterium | reverse complement strand
GCCGGTGCGCAGCAGTGCAAGCAACAGGAAGCCGGCATACCCGCCTGCCAGGAACACCCAGACCAGCCACCACACGGAAACCATCATGTTGGAACTCTCCGCTCGTGAGCATTCGGCGCGGTCCGGATGGACTTTCGCAGCCGGATTGCCGTCTTGGGGCAAAGGCAAGCAAGCGATATGCCATGGGTCTAAGGCCTTGATTCGGAGTGATTCAGCACCCTGAGGGCATACCCGAGGGCATCGTCACGGGGCCGCAAGTGCCGCGCGGCGTGCGACCCGCAGCGCCGAAGCCGCCGGCCCGGCGCACGCCCCAGGGCGGGTACAGGATCAGGGCGCCGGGGACTGGCTGCCCTTGCTCGCCATGGCGCTCAACAGGTCGATCGGCAGCGGGAAGACGATCGTCGAGCTCTTGTCACCGGCGATATTGGCGAGCGTCTGCAGGTAGCGAAGCTGCATCGCCTGCGGCTGCTTTGACAGCATCTGCGCCGCCTGCAGCAACTTTTCGGACGCCTGCAATTCGCCTTCGGCGTGGATGATCTTGGCGCGCCGCTCGCGCTCGGCTTCCGCCTGCCGGGCGATGGCGCGGATCATCGATTCGTTCAGGTCGACGTCCTTCATTTCGACCGTCGAAACCTTAATGCCCCAGGCCTCGGTCTGGCTGTCGAGGACCTGCTGGATGTCGAGGTTGAGCTTTTCGCGCGCCGACAGAAGCTCGTCGAGCTCGTGCTTGCCGAGCACCGCGCGCAAGGTCGTCTGCGCGAGCTGGCTGGTCGCCTGGTAATAGTTCTCGACCTGGATCACCGCCTTGGCCGGGTCGACGATGCGGAAGTACACGACCGCGTTGACCTTGACCGAGACGTTGTCGCGAGTGATGACATCCTGCGGTGGCACGTCCATCACCACCGTGCGCAGGTCGATGCGCACCATCTGCTGGATCACCGGAATCAGCAGGAAAAAGCCCGGTCCCTTGACTTTCCAGAAGCGCCCCAGCATGAACACGACCGCGCGCTGATATTCGCGCAGCACGCGAAACGCCATCATGATCACCAGGATGACGATGATGACGATCGTGCCGAATCCCACTCCGATGGCCATGGTTCAGACTCCTTGATCGGCTTCCGTGACGGGCAATACCGACAATAGCAGATCGCTGCGCGACGTCACGCGCACGCGCTGGCCGCGCTTGATCGGCACCGGGCTTTTCACGCGCCATTGCTCGCTGTGGATGCGCGCCCAGCCCTCGGACTCCATGTCATCCAGCGCAACGCCGATGCTGCCGATGAGCTGCTCGTGGCCGGTCACGATCGGGCGGCGCCGCGCCTTGAGCGCCGCGCCGGCGACGAAGAAGACGAACAGCGCAGTGACCGCTGCCAGCGCAGCGATCAGCCAGTAGGGCACGCCGAACCCCGGCACGTCGGTGTCGATCAGCATGACGGCGCCGATGGCGAATGCGACGATCCCGCCGACGCCGAGCGAGCCGTAGGCGGGCAAAAAGGTCTCGGCGACGATGAATCCGATACCGAGGAGCACCAGTCCGAGCCCGGCGTAATTGACCGGCAGCATCTGCAGTGCGAAGAGTCCGAGCAGCAGGCAGATCGCGCCGAGCACGCCAGGCAGCGCGAGACCGGGATTCCAGAATTCGAAGAACAGGCCGTAGATTCCGGCCATCAGCAACAGCAGCGCAACGCTGGGATCGGTGATGATCGCCAGGAATCGCGTGCGCCAATCGGGCGCCATCGTCGTCGTCGCCGCGCCCGATGTCGCCAGGAAGCGCTCGCCGGCGGCGGTGACGAGCTTGCGCCCGTTGAGCTTGGTCACGAGCTCGGGCACGTCGCGCGCCGTCAGGTCGATCACGTGCTGGGCGAGCGCTTCGTCCGCCGACAGGCTGACCGATTCGCGCACGGCGCGCTCGGCCCATTCGGCATTGCGCCCGCGCAGTTGCGCGAGCGACCGGATGTAGGCCGCGGCGTCATGCACAGCCTTTTTGGTCATCGTGCCTTCATCGCCGGCGTGGCTGCCTTCGGTCTTGTCCTTGCCGGCATCGGACGGCTTGGCTGCAGGCGTTGCCGGCGCCGGTGAGGGTGAGGAGGGCAGGCCGATGCTGACCGGCGTTGCCGCGCCAAGGTTGGTGCCGGGCGCCATCGCAGCGACGTGGCTGGCATACAGGATGTAAGTGCCGGCGCTGGCGGCGCGGGCACCGCTGGGGGCGACAAACGCGGCTACGGGTACGGGCGAAGCGAGGATGTCCTGGATGATCTGGCGCATCGCCCGGTCGAGTCCGCCCGGCGTGTCGATCTCCAGCACGACCAGCTGCGCGTTTTCGTCGGCGGCGCGGATCAGGCTGCGCCCGACGAAGTCGGCGCTGGCGGGGCCGATCGCGCCGGCCAGCGGGACGACCAGCACCGGAGCGGGCGCAGCATCGGCCCCGCCCGGCAGAGAGCCGAGTATCGCGGCGACGATCGCTAGCAGCAGCTTGGTCATTTCGCCCTCCCGAATCGGCGGCACGGGCGAACGATGATTATTGCAGAAATCGTCACGGCGCGGGATTGGGATAGCGAGCCTGGATGGCGGCGA
Source organism: Casimicrobiaceae bacterium (assembly GCA_035607385.1). Lineage (GTDB taxonomy): Bacteria > Pseudomonadota > Gammaproteobacteria > Burkholderiales > Casimicrobiaceae > PALSA-1003. The sequence goes on along the minus strand of DATNAR010000099.1, from coordinate 2,764 downwards.
TCTCGGCCAGCGTGTCCGGATCGAGCTCGAATTGCGCGCCGTCGATGTCCTCGGCGAGCTGGGCCAGCGTCGTCGCCCCGATGATCGTCGCGCCCAGATACCAGCGACTCCGCACGTACCCCAGCGCGAGCTGCACCAGCGAAATGCCGCGGCGCGCCGCCAGCTCCGCGTAGGCGGTGACGGCTTCGGCGACCACGGGCTTGCGAAAGCGCAGGCTGAAATTGTCGAACAGCGTGAAGCGCGCGCCCGGAGGCTTCGTCCCGCCCAGATACTTTCCCGAGAGCATGCCGCCGGCCAGCGGGCTGTAGGCCAGCAGCGACATCCGATTGCGAAACAGCACTTCGGCGAGATCGCTGTCGACGTTGCGCGACACCAGGCTGTAGCTGTTCTGCAGCGTCACCGGCCCCGGCACGCCGAGCTCGCGTGCGACGCGGTGGAATTCGCACACGCCCCACGCCGTTTCGTTCGACAAGCCGTAATGGCGGATTTTCCCCGCAGCGATCAGCGCGGCCATACCCTCGACCTGTTCGCGAATCGACGGACCTGCGCTCTCCTTGTCGGGATCGAACGCCGTCGCGCCGAACATCGGGACGTTGCGCTGCGGCCAATGGATCTGGTAGAGGTCGATGCAGTCTGTCCGCAGGCGCGCGAGGCTCGTGTCGACCGCCTCGGCGATGATCTCTCGAGTCAGATCGGTGCGCCCCTGCCGGATCCAGTCCCGGCGGCCCGGTCCCGCTACCTTGCTGGCGATGACGAGGCCGTTCCGCGGCCGGTGCGCGAGCCAGTTGCCGATGTAGGTTTCGGTGCGTCCCTGCGTGGCGGCGACCGGCGGAGCCGGGTACATCTCCGCGGTGTCGATGAAATTGACGCCTCGCGCGACCGCATAGTCGAGCTGCTGATGCGCCTCGGCCTCGCTGTTCTGCTCGCCCCAGGTCATCGAGCCCAGACAGACTTCGGAAACGCGCAGCGCAGTGCCGGGAAGGGTTCGATATTCCATCGGTTTCCAGTAGCTGCCGCTGTCGCCCAGCGTTCGCAGGATCGGCCGAAAGCGGCGGTTTCTAGATCTGCGGTCCGAGCAGCGCCGCCGCCCGTTCCCAGAGCTTCTCGGCCACCGGCCGGTTGCGCCATTCGTCGACGCTGATGCGCCGCGACGATTCGAGATCGCGCTCGAAGACTTCGATCTGATGCGCGGCGAAAGCCGCGTCGTAGAGATTGAGGCTCGCCTCGTCGTTCAGGTGGAACGAACGGTCATCGAAATTGGTCGAGCCGACCGACACGACCAGTCCGTCGACGACCAGGACCTTGCAGTGGAACATCGTCGGCTGGTACTCGTAGATTTCGGCGCCGGCTTCGAGCAGGTCGCCCCAAAGTGCGCGCGAGGCGCGGCGCACGGTTTCCGAATCGATGTGGGAACCCGGGGTGATGATGCGCACCCTTACGCCGCGGCGCAGTGCCGCAACCAGCGTGTCGCGGGAAAGCTCGTCCGGCACGAAATACGAGCTGGACAGTTCGATCGAATGCTCGGCTGCCGCGATCATCAGCAGGTACATCAGCTCCATGCTTTCGCTGCCCCCCGAAGGCGAGCTCGCGAACATCTGGCCGCCGCCGTCCCCGACGGGGGACAGCGGCGGGAAATAGTCGGGGCCGTCCAGCACTTCACCGGTGGCCTTGGTCCAGTTGTCTCCGAACACGGCTTGCATCTGCGCGACCACCGGCCCTTCGGCCCGGAAATGGCTGTCGCGCCAGTGCTGCGGGTCCTGCGCGTGGCCGGTCCATTCGGGAGCTATGCCCACACCTCCGGTGAAGCCGATACGGCCATCGACGACGAGCTCCTTGCGGTGGGTACGGTTGTTCATTTTGTCGAGGTTGTACCAGCGCGGCTCGTGATAGCGCCGGATGTGCACGCCGGCATCGCGCATCTCCGCCAGGAAAGTCTGGTCCATCTTGCTGCTGCCGAGCCAGTCGAGCAGCACATGGACCTTGACACCGGCGCGCGAGCGCTGCGAAAGCGCATCGGCGAACGCCTTGCCGATCTCGCCCGACCAGTAGATGTAGGTCTCGAAAGTGATCGTCTTCTGCGCGCCTTTGATCGCCTGCAGCATCGACGGAAAGATCTCGTCGCCGTTCAGCAGCGTCGCAAAGCGATTGCCGGGAAGGATGACCGGACCGAGCAGCACGCCCATCGTGCGCTGGAACTGGGCATCGTGGATTCCATAGCGGTGGACGAGCTGCTCCTTGACCCGCTTTTCGCCGGTGGTCAGGTTTACAACGAAGAAGACGACGACGAGCGTCGCCGCGACGCTGATCAGCGCTGTCCATAGAACCGATCGCTTGTGCCCGCGTGAACCTGCCCGTTGCATCGACGTTGCCCTTACGCGCCAGCGGCGATCATAGCCGAGATAGGCGCGCTGCCAAGGCCTTCGCGCCGCGGCGGGCCCGCCGGCAAGCGAGCTTGCCCGGCGCCGCCGGGGCGCATGCGTACGCCAGCGTACGGACCGGGCCGTGCCGGCGTTATATGTTCGGGACTCTGCCGACGTGGCACGCAGCGGGCGCTGCAGGAGTCGAGAAAGCCTGAGCCTCCGCCGCCCTGCGCTCTCGTTGGAACAATCTTTGCATTTTCACCGGCTGAGCCGGCGAAAATTGAACGAATTACAAGGTCATTCTCAAACCGTGGAGCTTGTCATGAAACTCGTGCGATCTTTCCTTGCGATACTGCTCGTGGCCGCGTCGGTGAATTTTGCGCCGGCTTCGGCGACGTCGTACT
>DATNAR010000095.1:0-4450 GCA_035607385.1 Casimicrobiaceae bacterium | reverse complement strand
GGTGCGCTCGGTCTCGCAGGAGCAGATCCACGCCGCGTATTCGATGGGCGCATCGCGCTGGCAGGTCATCTTGCATGTCGTGATCCCCGCGGCGATGCCCGAAATACTGACGGCGATGCGGATCTCGATCGGCTTCGGCTGGACGACGCTGGTGGCCGCGGAAATGGTCGCGGCAACGTACGGACTGGGCCAGATGGTGCTCAACGCATCGAATTTCCTGCGCACCGACATCGTGATCATGGGAATCGTCGTCATCGGCGCCGTCGCCTACCTCTTCGACCTGCTGATGCGGCAGGTGGAACGGGTCGTCGTTCCCTGGAAGGGGAAGGTGTAGTCGATAGGCAATGCGTCGCCCCGGCGCAGGCCGGGGCCCAAGCAGCGATGCCGACCGGCGAGATATCGCACGTTGGATCCCGGCCTGCGCCGGGATGACAAAAGAATAACGGCTGCTCCCAGCCGAATGCCGGCCATCGGAAAGGGTTGACAGGCCCTTGCCCCTTTGCCACGCTCGGTGGCTATGCCTACCCGTCCGCATTTCCAGCGCCTGGTCGAACGCGTCCGGAATTTACCGGCGTTGCCGACGGCGATCGTCTATCCGTGCGATCGCGATTCGCTGCAGGTCGCGCTTTCCGGCCAGTTCGCCGGCTATCTGGCGCCGGTGCTGATCGGACCCGAGGCGCGCATCGCCGATGCCGCCGCGCATGCCGGGCTCGACCTGTCGCGCATCGAGCTGATCGACACGCCGGATGATCCCGCCGAGGCGGCGCGGCGCGCCGTCGCACTGGCACGGGACGGCACGGTCCGCGCGCTGATCAAGGGCAGCCTCTATCCCGATGACCTGATGCGCGCGGTAGCCGCACCGGATGCCGGCTTGCGCGGCGAACGCCGGCTGACCCACGCATTCTTCATGGATGTCGGCGGCTTCGCGCGGCCCTTCATCCTGTCCGACGCGGTGCTGAACATCGCGCCGAATCTCGCCGCCAAGCGCGAGATCGTGCAGAACGCGATCGATCTCGCGCACGCGCTTGGCATCGCCAATCCGCAGGTTGCGGTGCTGGCGGCGGTCGAGGGCGTGACCGCGGCGCTGCCTGCAACCGGCGACGCCGCGGCGCTGGCGAAAATGTCGACGCAGGGATTGATCAACGGCGGCACGGTGGCCGGCCCGCTTACGGCGGACAGCGCGCTGTCGTCCGATGCGGCACGCGTCAACGGTGTCGACGATCCGGTCGCCGGTCACGCCGACATCCTGATCGTCCCGGGCCTCGACGCCGGCTCGCTGGTCGTGCGCACGCTGACGGCGATCTGCGGAGCGCTGGCGGCCGGCATCGTGCTCGGTGCGAAGGTCCCGATCGTTCTGGGCGGCCGCAACGACACGATGGAAGTCCGCATGGCGTCGTGCGTGCTCGCCTCGCTGATCGCCGCCGCGCAGGCGCAGCAAGCCGCGGCACCGCCCGCGGCCGCCGGCGTGCCGGTCGCCGCGTAAAATCGGATCGCGCCCGCGTTGCGCGACGTGGGCCGCCGCTGCATGATGGCGGCCGTGCAGTCCAGCATCAAAACCCCGTCCGGCCCTGCTCTCCGATGCCTCCGCCGGCGCTGAGGCTCTTGCCGTTTCTGGCCTGGCGGCATCGCGCCACGGCGGCGACGCTGCGGGCCGACCTGCTCGCCGGTCTGCTTGGCGCGCTGATCGTTCTTCCGCAGGGCGTCGCGTATGCGACGCTGGCCGGACTTCCGCCGCAGTATGGCTTGTACGGGGCGATGCTTCCCGCGGTGGTCGGCGCTCTGTGGGGTTCGTCGTGGCACCTCGTCTCGGGACCGACCAACGCGACGTCGCTGATGGTCTCCGCCTCGCTCTCCGCGCTGGCGCTGCCGTTCTCGCCTGAGTATCTTCGCCTCGCGCTCACGCTCGGCCTGATGATCGGCCTGATCAAGCTCGTGCTGGGTCTCGCCCGGCTCGGCGCGCTGGTCAACTTCGTCTCCACCACCGTCGTCCTCGGCTTCACCGCCGGCGCGGGACTGCTGATCATCGCGGCGCAGCTGTCGAATTTTTTCGGCCTGCCGGCCGCCCATCCGGCCAGCTTCGTCAACGCGCTGACGTCGTTCGCGCGGCACGCGACCGAGATCGATCGTTGGACCGCCGCCGTTGGAGTCGTAACGCTTATCGCGTCGCTGGCGAGCCGACGCGTGCTGCCGCGCGTACCTTACCTGCTGACCGGAATGGTCGTCGGAAGCGTCTTCGCCTACGCGCTGGCGCGCGCCGGCATCGCGCAGGTCGCGACGGTCGGCCCGCTGCCGTCCGCCGTGCCACCGCCGTCGCTGCCGGCGTTTTCCGGCGAAACCTGGCGCATGCTCGCGCCGATCGCGTTCGCGCTGACGGTGATCGGACTGACCGAAGCGGTGGCGAGCGCGCGCGCCGTCGCCGCGCGCTCGGGCCAGCGCATCGACGGCAATCAGGAATTCATCGGACAAGGGCTGGCGAACATCGCCGGCGCGTTCACCTCGAGCTATCCGACGTCAGGATCGTTCAACCGCACCGGCGCCAACTTCGAGGCCGGCGCCAAAACGCCGCTCGCGGCCGTGTTTTCCGCAGGTTTCCTCATCGTGGTGCTGCTGCTGGTCGCCCCGCTCGCGGCGTACCTGCCGCTGGCGGTCATGGCGGCGCTGCTCCTGATCATCGCCTGGGGACTGATCGATCTCGCACGCATCCGCGAAATCGTGCGCATCGGCCGCAGCGAAGCCCTGGTGCTGACGGTCACGTTTCTGGCGACGCTGCTGGTCCAGCTGGAATTCGCGATCCTGGTCGGCGTGCTCTGCTCGCTGTTCGCCTATCTGAACCGCACGACGCATCCGGCCATCCATGCGGTTGCACCCGATCCGGCGTCGCCGCAGCGGCGCTTCATTCCGGTCGCCGCGAGCGGCGAGCCGGGCCGCCTGCCCGAATGTCCGCAGCTTGCGCTGCTGCGCGTCGACGGCTCGCTTTTCTTCGGCGCGGTCGATCATGTGCGAGACGAGCTGGAAGCCCTGCGCCGCGGCGCATCGGCGCGACCGCACGTGCTGCTGATCGGCAGCGGTATCAACTTCATCGACGTCGCCGGGGCCGAGCTCTTGGCGCAGGAAGCCGAGGCACAGCGCGCGGCGGGCGGCGCGCTGTATCTGTGCAACCTGAAGCCGACGGTCGTCGACGTGCTGGAGCGCGCGGGCCTGATCGACCGGATCGGACGCGACAGGATCTTCGCCACCAAGGACGAGGCGATACGCGGCATCTATCCGCGGCTGGACTCGGCGATCTGCCGCGCGAGCGATGCGCGCATATTCATCGAGTGCCAAACCCATCTGCCCGACGGATCGCCGCGTCAGGCCGGCTGACCGTCGAAACCGATTACTTCGGCCGCACGCAGTCGACGAAATAGCGCAGCTTGCCCGCCTCGCTGGTCTCGACCAGGCCGTGGATGTCGGTGTCGAATCCGGGGAACTGCTGGTTGAAGTTGCGGGCGAACTGGAGGAACTGCACGATCGTGCGGTTGAAGCGCTCGCCCGGGATCAGCAGCGGGATGCCGGGCGGATAAGGCGTCAGCAGCACGCTGGTGACGCGTCCTTCGAGCTGATCGATCTCGACGCGGTCGATCTCATGGTGCGCCATGCACGAGAACGCATCGGACGGCTTCATCGCCGGCTGCATGTCCGACAGGTACATTTCCGTCGTCACGCGCGCGACGTCGTTGGCCTTGTACATGTCGTGGATCTGGCGGCAGAGGTCGCGCAGGCCGACGCGCTCGTACGACGGCTGCTTGACACAGAACTCCGGCAGTATCTTCCACAGCGGCTGGTTCTTGTCGTAATCGTCCTTGAACTGCTGCAGCGCGGTCACCAGCGTGTTCCAGCGCCCCTTGGTGATCCCTATCGTGAACATGATGAAAAACGAGTACAGGCCGGTCTTTTCGACGATGACGCCGTGCTCGGCCAGGTACTTGGTCACGATCGAGGCCGGTATCCCGGTCTTGGCGAACTTGCCGGATACGTCGAGCCCCGGCGTGATGATCGTCGCCTTGATCGGATCGAGGATGTTGAAGCCGGGCGCCAGGTTGCCGAAGCCGTGCCATTTCTCGTTCGCCTTCAGCACCCAGTCGTCGCGCTTGCCCATGCCTTCCGCGGTCAGCTTCTCCGGCCCCCAGACCTTGAACCACCAGTCCTTGCCCCACTCGTCGTCGACCTTGCGCATCGCGCGCCGGAAGTCGAGCGCCTCGGCGATCGACTCCTCGACCAGCGCCGTTCCGCCCGGCGCTTCCATCATCGCCGCCGAGACGTCGCACGACGCGATGATCGCGTACTGCGGCGATGTCGACGTGTGCATCAGGTACGCCTCGTTGAATATGTGACGGTCGAGCTTGCGGGTCTGCGATTCCTGCACGATGATCTGCGACGCCTGCGAGATCCCGGCCAGCAGCTTGTGGGT
>DATNAR010000086.1:0-12125 GCA_035607385.1 Casimicrobiaceae bacterium | reverse complement strand
TGTGCGATGCGCATCTGGTGCTCGCGCAGGCGCCGAAGGGCCTGTCCTGCTTTTTCCTGCCGCGCGTCTTGCCCGACGGCGCACGCAACGCGGTACGCCTGCAGCGACTGAAGGACAAGCTCGGCAATCGCTCGAATGCCTCGTGCGAAGTCGAGTTCGGCGGCGCCGCCGGCTGGCTGCTTGGCGATGAGGGCCGCGGCGTGCAGGTCATCATCGAGATGGTTCAGCACACGCGACTCGATTGCGCGATCGGCAGCGCGGGCATCGTCAAAAGCGCTGCGGCGCAGGCGCTCCATCATGCGCAGCATCGCCGCGCGTTTGGCCGCCCTCTCGCCGAGCAGCCGTTGATGCAGAACGTGCTCGCCGACCTCGCGATCGAAGCCGAAGCCGCCGTCCAATCGGCCCTGCGGCTGGCGTCGACGTTCGAGGCGAACGCAAACGAGGCGGAAGCGGCGTTGTCCCGGCTCGCGACTCCGGCGCTCAAATACTGGCTGTGCAAGCGCGCGCCTGCCGTCACCGGCGAGGCCATCGAAGTGCTCGGCGGCAACGGCTACGTCGAGGAAAGCGCACTGCCGCGGCTCTATCGCGAGGCCCCGCTCAACTCGATCTGGGAAGGCTCGGGCAACATCATGTGTCTCGACGTACTGCGCGCCGCGCGGCGCGAGCCGGCCGCAGTGGCGGCACTGCTCGCGGAGCTCGCGCTCGCGCGCGGCGGCAACGCGCGTCTCGACCGGCAGATCGCGCGATTGAACGCGACGTTGACCGCCGGCACCCTCGACGAGGCCGGAGCGCGCCGTCTCGCCTCGGATATCGCCCTGGCGATCGGCGCCGCGTTGCTCGTGAGAAACGCCCCGCCGGCGGTTGCCGACGCGTTCTGCGCATCGCGCCTGGGAGCGAGCTACGCCGGCGCGCTGGGAACGCTGCCGGCAGGCATCGACTGCGCCGCAGTCCTCGATCAGATCGGCGGCTAAAAAAACGCCGATGCGGGTTGCCGCATCGGCGTCGCCGTCACGTTGCCGCGCGGCATCAGTTGGTCGGCACCCCCAGTATCTTTTCGGCCTTGGCCAGCGTATCCAGCGCCTCCTGGTGCTTGCCGGCCTTGTGCAGCGTTTCGCCTTCGGCGCGATATTTCTTCACTTCTTCCATCTGCGCGGCGCTGATCTTGGGCCCCTTGGCCATCGCATCGTCGATCTTTTTCATTTCAAGCGGGCAGTGGAACGCGAACGCGCTCCCTGCGAAGCAAAACGCCGCCGCAAACAAAGCGACACGAACCTTCATCGACATGCCCTCCGCGAGTTCGCTCCGGACGGTTACCCAGCGCCCCGCGCGTCCGGCAAGGTCGGGGCCGACGCTGCCCAGCATAAGCTGGCGTCAGCGATTTGCAAGGTAACAGCCGCCGGGGCCGCGGCATTCCATGGCGGCCTCAGGGCCAGGCTTTTACACCGCGCTTGGCCCGGCGCCGTCCCCCGGCAGCGCGTGGTCCCATTCCATCAGCAGCTCGGATCGACGCGCCGGGTCCTGGCGGTAGTACCGTCGCAGCAGATCGTAGACATCGGCATAGTCGTGCAGCAGCAGCGCGGGTTCGGCAAAGAACACTTCGGACAGCACGGCAAAAAATTCCGCCGGGCTCTCCGCCGCGTACGGATCGATGGCGGTGTCTTCGCCGGACTCGACCCGGGCGCGGAAGTGCGCGTAGGCGACGTTCATCGTCCGTTGCCAATCGCTCGGCCGCATGTCGGCCGGAAGCGGCGGGCAACCGTTGGCATCGCCGTTGCGCATGTCCAGCTTGTGCGCGAACTCATGAATGACCAGGTTCATTCCGGCGCTGTCCCAGTCGGCGCCGGCTTCGACGTCGGACCAGGACAGCACGACCGGGCCGCCCGGCATCGACTCGCCCGCCAGCTGCTCCCGCTGCCGGTGCACGACGCCGGCTTCATCCTCGTACTCGCGCGCGATAATGAATTCGTCGGGGTAGACGACGACGCTTTCCCAGCCGTCGTAGCAATCCTCATCGAGCCAGAGGGCGGGCGCGCAGGCCTGCAACGCGATCAGGACGCGCATCAGCGGGGTTACGGCGAACTCCGCGGCGCCGACGATGCTTTTTTCCGACAGGAATACGACGACGCGCTCGCGCAGGCGGGCAATTTCGTCTTCGGTATAGATCGCCAGAAACGGCAGCGCGTCCAGCGCCTGGCGCCACAGGGGCTCGGGAATCGCCGCCGTCGCCAGCGTCCGCCGGCGGCGCCAGTTGCGGATGGCTGCGAACATGCTTCTGCGCGGGCGCGAACCCTAGCTCGCGCTATTGGACGCCGGCGGTTCGAGGTCGAGCTCCGGATCGGCGCTGCTGCCGGTCTCGATATCGATGACGATCGCGGTTTGTTCGCGCAGAAGAAGCGTCGCCTCGCTTTCCGGCAGGACCTCGACGCCGCGCAGCTTTCGCTCGATCGAGCGCGAGCGTATCTCGGCGGCACCGAGCGTGTTGCCCACCATCTCGAGCTGTTTCTTCGTCTTGGCGAGAATGTCGCCGAACGTTCCGAACTCGGTCTTCACCGCAGCGAGCAGCCTCCATACCTCGCCGGAGCGGCGCTCGATGGCCAGCGTCCGGAACCCCATCTGGAGGCTGTTCAGGATGGCGGCCAATGTCGTCGGGCCGGCAAGGGTTACCTGGTACTCGCGCTGTATGAGGTCGCCAAGACCCGGACGCCGGAGAACTTCCGCGTACAGGCTCTCTACCGGCAGATAGAGCAGCGCAAAGTCCGTCGTGTACGGCGGTTCGATGTATTTGTCGTGGATGTCTTTGGCCTGCCTGCGAACGCGATCCTCCAGCGCCTTTCCGAACAGCTCGACGGCCGCCAGATCGGCCCTTTCCTGCGCGTCCTGCAGGCGCTGAAAATCCTCGAGCGGAAACTTGGCGTCGATCGGCAGCCAGAACTCGTTCTTGCCTTCGTCGCGGCCCGGCAGGCGGATCGCGAATTCGACCCGCCAGGACTGACCGGGCCGGGTGGCGACGTTCTTGCTGTACTGCGCCGGTGTCAGCATCTGCTCGAGCAGGTTCTCCAGCTGCACCTCGCCCCAGGTGCCGCGAGTCTTGATGTTGGTCAGAACTTTCTTCAGATCGCCGACCCCGGCCGCAAGCGATTGCATCTCGCCCAATCCCTTGTGGACCTGCTCGAGACGGTCGGACACGAGCTTGAACGATTCGCCCAGGCGCTGCTCGAGCGTGGCGTGCAGTTTTTCGTCGACGGTGAGCCGGATGTGCTCGAGCTTCTGCGCATTGTCGGTGCGCAGCAGCTCCAGCCGCTGCTCGACCGTTGCCCGCACGGCTTCGAGACGCGCCTCGTTGGAATGCGTCAGCGCCGACAGCCGCTCGTTTTGCATCTGGGCGATCGTGCCGAGCAGGGTTTGCACCTCCTGCGCAAACCGGCTGATGGCCGCGGCCAGCTCGCCACGCCCGAGCTGCGCCTGCTGCGCCGACTCGGTGCGCGCCTGCGCGAGCTCGATGCGAAGCTCGCGCTCGAGACGCTCGTTCTGCGTGCCGATCGCGTCGAGCCGGACGCGGGTGTCCGCGCCGCTCGCCGCGCGGTACAGCGATTGCACGCGCACCAGCAGCAAGGCGAGAAGCGCGGCAATCGCGACGAGCGCGACGCCTGCCACCGCCAGCCAGATAGTGGTTGTCATGCGCGACAGTTTACGTCGGCGGTCGGATGACGGCAAAGCGCGTCATCGCCGCAATCGTCGATCTCGACCCTACGCCGCCTCGCGGCTTGCGCGCTTGCGCTCGTGCGCCAGCAGGTGTCGCTTGCGGATGCGGATCGATTTTGGCGTGACCTCGGCGAGCTCGTCGTCGGCAATGAACTCGACCGCGTATTCGAGCGTCAGCTGGATCGGCGGGGTCAGCGCGATCGCTTCGTCCTTGCCGGATGCGCGGACGTTGGTCAGCTGCTTGCCCTTGATCGGATTGACGACCAGATCGTTGTCGCGGCTGTGGATGCCGATCACCATGCCTTCGTACAGCTTGTCGCCCGGAGAAACGAACATGCGCCCGCGCTCCTGCAGTTTCCACAGCGCGTAGGCAACCGCATCGCCCGCTTCGGCCGAGATAAGCACGCCGTTGCGCCGCTCCGGGATGTCGCCGCCGACCTTGGCGTACCCGTCGAAGACGTGGCTGATCAGGCCGGTGCCGCGGGTCAGGTTCATGAACTCGCCCTGAAATCCGATGAGGCCGCGCGCAGGGACGCGGTATTCGAGCCGCGTGCGCCCGCGGCTGTCCGATTCCATGTGCGTCAGCTCGCCGCGGCGCATGCCGAGCGCTTCCATCACGGCGCCCTGATGCGCATCCTCGACGTCGACCGAAAGCTGCTCGAACGGCTCGCACTGCTCGCCGTCGATTTCCCGGAACACGACGCGCGGACGCGATACCGCCAGCTCGTAGCCTTCGCGCCGCATGTTCTCGAGCAGGATCGTGAGGTGCAGCTCGCCGCGCCCGAAGACGGTGAAGATGTCGGTGTCGGCAGTGTCCTCGACCCTCAGCGCGACATTGGTCAGGAGCTCGCGCGACAGCCGCTCGCGCAGATTGCGACTGGTCACGTACTTGCCTTCCTTGCCGGCAAGAGGAGAGGTGTTGACCTGGAATTGCATCGACAGCGTCGGCTCGTCGACGGCGATCATCGGCATTGCGTCGGGCGCGTCGATCGCCGCGATCGTCGTGCCGATCGACAACTGATCGATGCCGGTGATCAGCACGATGTCGCCGGCGGCCGCGCTTTCGACCGGCGTGCGCTGGAGTCCGGAGAAACCCAGCACCTGGCCGACCTTGCCGCGCGTCGACGTGGCATCGCCGGACAGGACCATGACGTCCTGGCCCGGGACGAGCCGCCCGCGGCGGATGCGACCGATGCCCAGCCGCCCGACATAGCTCGAGTAATCCAGCGCGCTGATCTGCAGCTGCAGCGGCCCGTCGGGATCGCCGGCGGGCGCCGGCACGCTGGCGAGTATCGTCTCGAACAGCGGCCGCATGTCGGTGCCCGTCGTCTTCGGGTCGAGCGATGCGTAGCCGTTCAGTGCCGACGCATAGACGACCGGAAAGTCGAGCTGGTCCTCGCTGGCGCCCAGCCGGTCGAAAAGCTCGAACGTCTGGTTGACCACCCATTCGGCACGCGCCCCCGGCCGGTCGACCTTGTTGACAACGACGATAGGCTTCAAGCCTTGCGCCAGCGCCTTGCGCGTGACGAACCGGGTCTGCGGCATCGGCCCTTCGACCGCATCGACCAGCAGCAGGACGCCGTCGACCATCGACAGCACGCGCTCGACCTCGCCGCCGAAGTCGGCATGGCCGGGCGTGTCGACGATATTGATATGGGTGTCGCCGTACTCGATCGCACAGTTCTTGGCGACGATGGTGATGCCGCGCTCGCGCTCGATGTCGTTGCTGTCCATCATCCGCTCGGCGACGTGCTGGTAGGCGGCGAAGGTCCCTGCCTGGACGAGCAGCTTGTCGACCAGCGTCGTCTTGCCGTGGTCGACGTGGGCGATGATCGCGATGTTGCGCAGTTTTCGGCGCGGAGTGGGGTCGGTCATCGGGCAATGCCAGTCATGGTGCGGTGCGGGAGCGGAACACGCTATTATAGCCGATCGCGCCCCATGCCGCGAGAAAATGGTTGCAAAATCCGGCATTTAGAGGTACTATCGCAGAATTCGGCGGCCGTTCCGGTCACCGCCGATCCCTCAGCCGGGCCGGTGCCTTAGGCCGCAAGCCCGCTGTCCCGATGTCATTTTTCGCTGCCTGGACCGGAACTCGCGAAGCGAGAGGCCGCGCCAGGAGCACCATTGCATGAGTAGCACCACCCCGCAGAGCTTTGCCGAGCTCGGCTTGCGGCCGGAAATCCTCCGTGCCGTCGCCGAAGCCGGATACACGACCCCGACCCCGATCCAGCTGCAGGCAATACCGCTGATACTCGAAGGCCTCGACGTCATGGGCGGCGCCCAGACGGGCACCGGCAAGACAGCCGGCTTTGCCCTACCGATCCTGCAAAAACTGCTGCCGCTGGCCAACACCAGCCCCTCACCGGCACGACACCCGGTACGAGCGCTGATCCTGACGCCCACTCGCGAGCTCGCGATCCAGGTCGAGGAGGCGATCGCGACCTACGGAAAACATACGGGGCTGCGCTCGACGGTCGTCTATGGCGGCGTCGACATACGGCAGCAGCTCCCGACGGTTCGGGGCGGCGTCGAGATCCTCGTCGCGACTCCCGGCCGGCTGCTCGATCACATCGAGCAGAAATCGGTCTATCTGGGCCAGGTCGAGATCTTCGTGCTCGACGAGGCCGACCGCATGCTCGACATGGGCTTCATTCCCGACATCAAGCGGATCATGGCGCTGTTGCCGGCGACTGCGAAGCGGCAGAACCTCCTTTTCTCTGCCACCTTCTCGAACGAGATCAAGAAGCTCGCCGACCAACTGCTCAACGCGCCGCGGCTGATCGAGGTCGCGCGCCGCAACACCACCGCCGAAACCGTTTCGCAGAGCGTCTACAAGGTATCGGCCGAGCGCAAGCGGACGCTGCTCGCGCATATCGTCACCTCGCGCGATCTGTGGCAGGTGCTTTGCTTCGTGCGGACCAAGCACGGCGCGTCGCGCCTTGCGCGGCAGCTCGAAAAGGACGGCCTGAAGACCACGGCGATCCATGGCGACAAGAGCCAGCCGGCACGGCTGGAAGCGCTCGACGATTTCAAGGCAGCCAAGGTGCAGGTGATGGTCGCGACCGACGTCGCCGCGCGCGGACTGGACATCGACGACTTGCCGCTGGTCATCAACTACGAACTGCCTTACGTGCCCGAGGATTACATCCACCGCATCGGCCGCACCGGCCGGGCCGGAGCGAGCGGCGAAGCGATTTCATTCTGCTCGCCCGATGAGGAAAGGCTCTTGACCGAGATCGAGCGGATGCTCAAGCGCTCGATCCCGGTCGCCGCGGCCGATGGCATCCCGGCCGAACGCGCGCCGGCGCATGCCGAGCGAGCACCGACGCACAGTCGTGAACCGCGCGTTTCGCGCGAGCCGCGCGCCGTGCGCGAGCCGCGCCAGCCCCGCGAAGGCAGGCAGACGAAGCCGCCGCGCGAACACGCCGCGGAGCCGCCGCCGCGGCGCGACCACGCCGTCGACGATACCCGCAATCCGGACCAGCCGCCGATCGAGCGTCCGGCAGCGAAGCAGAACGGCTCCGGGACGCTGGCGCCCTCGTCACATGCGCGCCCGGGACAGCGCAAGTCGCATCCGCTTCCCGCACTGCTGATGAAACGTAGCGCCGGCGAGCCGGAAAAGGTCTAGCGCCGGTCTTCGCGCGTCTCGGATCGGTCGCGACCGCCGATCAGGCCCAGGCGCACGTATACCGGCCGCGCCGCGGCGCGAAGCCCGGGCAGTGCGCGCCAGAAAAACAGCAGCGCGGCAAGACAGAGGACGGCGTCGAGCGAGAACGCGACGTCCTCGCCCGCGTAGCGCGCAATCGCTCCGCCCATCAGGTTGCCGAACGGCAGCGCCCCCAGAAACGCCATCGTGTAAAGGCTCATCACCCGGCCGCGCTTGTCGTCGTCGACCAGCGTCTGCACCAGTGTCTGGATCGATGCCTGCGCCGCGATCAACCCGGCTCCCAGCACGATCAGCAACGGCAGCGCGACGGCGAAACTCGAAGCGTGCGCAAAGGCGAGCATCGCCAGCGACGCGCAAGCGCCGGCAACCAGGATCACCCGGTCGAGGCCGCGCGTCGTATGCCGGCTCGCGAGATAGAGCGCCGACAGCAGCGCGCCGGTGCCCGCCGACGACAGCAGAATCCCGAGCGTACGCGCCCCGCCGCCGAACACATCCTTGGCGAACACCGGCATCAGCGTCGAGTAGGTGCCTATCGTCCCGCTGATGGCGGCGATCAGCAGCAACCCGGCGCGGATAGGCGCGAATCCGAACGCACTGCGGGCCCCTTCCAGCCAGCTGTGCAGCCAGCCGTGCCGCGGCGGCGCCGGCGGCGCCGCCGGCCAGCGCATCATCGCCAGTGCGGTCAGCACCGCGGCGAACGACAGCGCGTTGAGCCCGAAGCAAAGCGCCTCGCCGACCGCAGCGATCAGCACTCCCGCCAGCGCCGGGCCGACGACGCGGGCGCAATTGATCAACAGTGAATTCAGCGCGATGGCGTTCGGCAATTCGCTGCGGTGCTCGACCAGCCGCGCGATCATCGCGTGGCGCAGCGGAATGTCGAAGGCCGACGCACAGCCCAGCACCAGCGCCAGCGCCGCGATGTGCCAGACGGCGACGATGCCGGTCGCGGAGAGCACGGCCAGCGTCGCCGCCTGCGCGAGCATGACCGACTGCGTGATCAGCAGCGCCCGGCGGCGGTCGACGCGATCGGCGAGCACGCCGGCGACCGGCGCGATGAACAGCACGGCGATGTACTGGCAGAACGTGACGAATCCCAGCAGCAGCGCCGAGCCCGAGAGCCGGTAGGTGAGCCAGGACATCGCGACCTGCTGCAGCCAGGTCCCGATCAGCGACAGGCCCTGGCCGAAAAAGAACAAGCGGTAGTTGCGGTGCGCGAGGGCGCGAAAGGTCTGCAGCCGGGCCATCGAGAGTCAGCGAACGATTCGCAACGCGGGCAACGGCACTGCGTCGCGGTACGCCGGCAACGATCGCGGGAAAATCAAGCGCGCAGTCGCTCGAGCTGGGTGCGCAGCTTCTCCAGCGTGGATTCGAGGCCGGCGAGACGCGCCCTCTCCTGCGCGACGACTGCGGCCGGCGCGCGGTCGACGAAACCGGTGTTGGCGAGCTTGGGCTTGAGCCGCGCGATTTCACCTTCGTGTCTGGCGATGTCCTTGCCTATCCGTTCGCGCTCGGCCGTCGGATCAACCTTGATGTCCAGCATCATTTTGTAGTCCAGGACGATCTGGACGGGGGAATCCGATGGAGGAAGCTCGGAGACAAACTTGACTTCAGACAGTTTTGCCAGCGCTTGCAGGTATTCCGGCAGCGCGCCCAAGCCGGCACCGGACCAATCGCCGGCGATCAGCGCCGCGACACGCGCGGCCGGCGAAACATTCATCTGCCCGCGCAATGAGCGGCAGGACTCGACCAGTGCCATCAGGGTCGCGATGGCGGTGCTCGCCTGGGGGTCCAGCCTGGCGAAGTCAGCCTGCGGGTAAGGCTGAACCGAAATCGAATCGCCATGCTTGCCGGCGAGCGGTGCAAGCGTCTGCCAGAGCTCTTCGGTGATGAAGGGAACGATCGGATGCGCCATCCGCAGCGCCGTTTCCAGCACGCGGACCAGCGTGCGGCGCGTGCCGCGCTGCGCGGCCTCGTCGCGGCCCGCGAGATCGACCTTGGCCAGCTCGACATACCAATCGCAGTAGTGATTCCACACGAACTCGTAGATCGCCTTGGCGGCGAGGTCGAACCGGTAGGCCGCGAGCTGCTCGTTGACTTCCTCTTCGGTGTGCTGCAGCTCGGCGACGATCCACCGGTCGGCGAGCGAATACGATATCGGCGCCGCATCGTCGAGGCCGACGTCCTTGCCGTCGACGTTCATCAGCACGAACCGCGTCGCGTTCCACAGCTTGTTGCAGAAATTGCGATAGCCTTCGCAACGCGACAGATCGAAATTGAGCGTGCGGCCGAAGGTCGCGAGGCTGGCGAAGGTGAAGCGCACCGCATCGGCGCCGAACGCCGGGATACCGTTCGGAAACTGCTTGCGCGTGCGCTTTTCGATCGACTGCTTCTGCTTTTCCAGCATCAGTCCCGACGTACTCTTGGCGACCAGCGTCTCGACGTCGGCGCCGTCGATCAGGTCGAGCGGATCGAGGATATTGCCCTTCGACTTGGACATCTTCTGCCCTTCCTCGTCGCGCACGATCGAATTGATGTACACGTCGCGGAAAGGCCGCTCGCCGGTGAAATAGGTCGTCATCATGATCATGCGGACGACCCAGAAGAAAATGATGTCGAAACCGGTGATCAGCACCGAGCTCGGCAGGAACGTGCGCAATTCGGGCGTCTTCTCCGGCCAGCCCAGCGTAGAGTGACACCACAGCGCCGACGAAAACCAGGTGTCGAGCACGTCGTCGTCCTGCCTGAGCGTGCTCGCGGGCTTGCCCGCCAGCTTCGCCGCGTCGGCGACGTTGCGGGCGACGTAGACGCCGCCCGCATCGTCGTACCATGCCGGGATGCGATGGCCCCACCAGACCTGGCGCGAAATGCACCAGTCGCGGACGTTGTCGAGCCAGTTGTTGTACGTCGATGTCCAGTGCTCGGGCACGAAGCGGATCGACGCCGGCGCGCCGCCGGAGGGATCCGGCAAGCTGGCATTGACCGCCTGCAGGCAGACGTCCTTGAACGACTTGCCCGGAAACCAGGCGTGCGTGTCCGGCGCAGGCTTGGTCATCGCCACGAACCACTGATCGGTCAGCATCGGCTCGACGATCTCGCCGCTGCGCTCGCAGCGCGGCACCACCATCTTGTGCGGTTTTTCGCCGGCCAGCAGTCCCGCAGCCTCGAGGTCGGAGAGCACGAGCTTGCGCGCGGCGTACCGATCGAGGCCGCGATACTTGGCCGGCGCGTTGTCGTTCACCGTCGCCTGCAGCGTGAAAATGGTGATCGGCGCGAGACCGTGCCGCTGGGCGACGTCCCAGTCGTTGAAGTCGTGCGCCGGCGTGATCTTGACGACGCCGGTGCCGAAATCCTTGTCCACGTAGCTGTCGGCGATGACCGGGATCCTTCGCCCGGCCAGCGGCAGCAACACCTCCTTGCCGACCAGATGCGCGAAGCGCGCGTCGTCCGGATTGACCGCGACCGCGACGTCGCCCAGCATCGTCTCCGGGCGCGTCGTCGCCACCGTCAGCTGCGCGGAGCCATCGGCGAGCGGGTAGCGGATCTCCCAGAGCTTGCCGGTAACCTCCTCGTTCTCGACCTCGAGGTCGGAGACCGCGGTGCCGAGCTTCGGGTCCCAGTTGACCAGTCGCTTGCCGCGGTAGATCAGGCCATCCTCATAAAGCCGGACAAAGGTCTCGATCACGGCGTTCGACAGACCCTCGTCCATCGTGAAGCGTTCGCGCGACCAGTCACACGACGCGCCGAGCCTTCGCATCTGGTTGGTGATCGTCGAGCCCGATGCCTGCTTCCATGCCCAGACCCGCTCGATGAATTTCTCCCGGCCGAGCTCGTGCCGCGACTTGCCCTCGGCTTTCAACTGGTTCTCGACGACGATCTGTGTCGCGATGCCGGCGTGGTCGGTGCCGACCTGCCAGAGCGTGTTGTCACCGCGCATGCGGTGATAGCGGATCAGCACGTCCATCAGCGTCTGCTGGAACGCATGTCCCATATGCAGCGTGCCGGTGACGTTCGGCGGCGGGAGCTGGATGCAGAACGCCGCGGCAGCGGGCTGCATCGATGGCTTGAACAAGCCGCGGGTCTCCCAGTACGGATACCACTTCGCCTCGATGGCGCGTGGTTCGAAGCTCTTGCCCAGGGTCATCGCGGTTGCCGGAATATCGCGCAAAAACATGACATTATAGACGACTCGGCCGTTTTGCGCGCATGCTGTCGCGCTGATCAGCGCGCGAGAAGCGCGGGCTCCTCTTTCGCCGCATGACGATCGATGCGACGTCCCAGCGCCTGCGCCAGCGCGTCGAGCTTGGCCATCAGCGTGGCGAACTCGTCCGGTGTCAGCGCCTGGTCGGCATCGCACCACGCTTCCGACGGGCACGGGTGCACTTCGATCAGCAGCGCGTCGGCGCCCGCGGCGACCGCGGCGCATGACAGCGCCGGCACCATCCACGCCTTGCCGCCGGCGTGCGAGGGATCGACGATGACCGGCAGATGCGTCTCGCGCTTGAGCACCGCGACCGCGGTGACGTCGAGCACGTTGCGATAGGCAGTCTCGAACGTGCGGATGCCGCGCTCGCACAGCATGATGCGGTGATTGCCCCCGGCGGCGATGTACTCGGCAGCCATCAGCCATTCGCTGATCGTGGCGCTCATCCCGCGCTTCAATATCACCGGCACGTCGACGCGGCCGACTTCCTTCAGCAGGTCGAAGTTCTGCATGTTGCGCGTGCCGATCTGGATGACATCGACCTTGTGCTCGAGG
>DATNAR010000109.1:0-9065 GCA_035607385.1 Casimicrobiaceae bacterium | reverse complement strand
CCGGCATCGACGCACTGGAGCTCGCGACCGACGACGATCTGATGGATGCGATCCTTCGCTTCGCCGACTTGCGCAAGCGGCGCAGCAGGCTCGCTGCCGGCGGCGCGCTGCCACCGCATCTCGAATACCGATGACCTTCCTGTGGCCGGCAATGCTGTGGCTCGGGGTGCTCATCCCCGTGGTGGCCGGCGCTTATGTGCTGATGCAGCGTCGCCGGAATAAGCAGGCGCTGCGCTACGCCCGTCTGGCGCTGGTCAGGAACGCACAGGGCGCGGCGCCGCGGCTGCGGCGCCATTTGCCACCCGTTCTGATGCTGCTCGCCCTGGCGCTGATGGTCGTGGCGATCGCGCGCCCGGCCTCGGTGATCAGCCTCCCGTACCAATACGAAACGGTCATCCTCGCGATCGACGCATCGGGCAGCATGCGCGCGACCGACGTTGCGCCGTCGCGCATCGCCGCGGCACGGACGGCGGCGAGGAATTTCATCGCCGCGCAGCCTCGCGATACGCGGATCGGCGTCGTCGCGTTCGCAGCGACGGCGTCGGTCGTGCAGACCCCGACGTTGAATCGCGACGACATTCTCGCCGCGCTCGACCGCATCCAGCTGCAGAAAGGCACGGCGATCGGCAGCGCGATTCTCGTTTCCCTGAAGCTCATCTTTCCCGACGTGGAATTCGACCTGCGCTCGGCCAACCCGCGGCCCGGCGGCGCGCGGGAGGCCCAGCGCGGAACCTCACTCGACCCGGCGCCGGGCGGCAAGGCCTCGGCGGAAAAGCCTCCGCCGGGCTCGTTCAAGTCCGCCGCGATCGTCCTGCTCAGCGACGGCCAGACTACGGCGGGGCCGGATCCGTTCGAATCGGCCAAGATGGCGTCCGAACGCGGCGTGCGCGTCTTTACCGTCGGCGTGGGAACGCTCGCCGGAGAGGTGCTGGGCGCTGAAGGCTGGTCGATGCGCGTGCGGCTCGACGAGGAGGCGCTCAAGAACATCGCGACGACGACCAAGGCCGAGTACTTCCACGCCGAAACGGCAACCGACCTCACCAGCATCTATCAGGCGTTGACATCGCGCCTGGTGTTCGAGAAGAAGGCGACCGAGATCACCGCATTGTTCGCCGCGGCCGCGGCGGCACTGGCGCTGGTTTCGGCCCTGCTGTCGCTGCTATGGTTCAACCGCATCCTGTAAGGATACGCGGCAAAGGAGACGTGCTATGGCCGGCGCTCGATCCAGACGCATCGCGCGCAAGCCGCGCAAGCACGAGGTCAAGGCCGACCTCGCCAACTTCGAACTGGCCAAGGCGCGCTCGTCGCTCAATCTGCAGATCTACGCCGACCGCGAAAAGATCGGCGAGCTGGAGATCGGCCGCGGCTCGCTGTACTGGTACGGCCGGCGCAAGCAGAAGAGCAAGCGGATCGACTGGTCGCAGTTCGCCCAGATGATGGACCGGCTCGCGTACGGCGAGTAGACCCTGCGTGGCGGCAGTCGCCCCGACGCGGGCGAGCCGATGGTTACTTTTCGGCGAAGCAGTACAGCAGGCCCGCGCCACCGGTCTTGCGCAAGGCCTCGTCGCTGCAGCCGGGCGTCACATGCGCCGAGTTCCACGAATACGTTGCCGGCGCGGGGCCGGTGCCGTTGCGATTGTGGTGACCGACCTGCACCGCCCCGTCGCTGCTGCTGGTCCAGTTGTGGCAGGTCTTGTCATCGCCCGGCGGATACGCGGTGCCGTCGGCCTGCGATCCGGTGAGGATATCGTGCTTGTTCGGCGTGTCGCCGCTGGCGTTGACGATCTCGCCTCTTTCCGTCAGCGCGGTTTCCTTGTTGACGTTATTTTCGCCATGCAGCTCCGCGACATTCTTCGCGATGACGACGCCTTTGGCGTTTGTCCAGGGCCCTGACCCGATGCGGTCGCGCGCGTTGACGGCGGGCTGCCCGGCCGAGGCGGTGGTGCTCAAGTAGGCGCGCCAGACATGTCCGCCGGCACCCGCGGCATTGGCCAGCGTCTGGCAATGCCGGTCCGCACCCGCCAGTCCACCGAGATCGGCCCCCTTGCCCCCGCCGGTGCTGGTGATGAAAAAGCTCATATCCGCTGCGCTCGCGGACGCCGCAAAAGCCAGGCCGAATGCAAGGGTGGCCCTCGTGGCCGCCGGGAAGCGTTCGTTGTTTTTCATCCGTTCCTCCGAAGTGTGGGTGCGTTCGATGCCGGCGAATGCCGCAGCACGGACCGCTGCAAACACCGACAGCGGCAATCATATTCCTGCTCGGCGGGTCGGCGGACGAAATGCCGGTCAGGCTGGCCAGCGGGGGGCTGTGGTGCCACAATCGCAGCGAAGCAGGCTCAAGGGCACCGGTGTCGGGGCGTCGCCCCGGCCGTGCGCCGAACGGGAGGCCAGATGAAACTTGGTGCGCCATCGTTGGCGCTGGCAGGATTGTTTGTCGCATGCTCGTCCGCGGCCGCGCAGGGTCAGGCCGCGAACACCGCACCGGCGGCGACGGCCGCAGCCGGAGCGACGGCGGCGCCGGCGGTGTCGGACCCGCCTCCGTCAACCGACCGCCGGCGTGACGCGCATGCGGACGCGCGCGTATGCCTGGAGTTTCCGACCGAGCTCCAGATAATCGCGTGCGCCGAGAAATACCGCCCGGCCAGGAAGCGATAGCCGCCGGCGTCCGCCACAGCGATGCTCGCAATGACCGCGCCATTGTCCCGTTCGCGCTTTTCGCTGCAAAGCTTCGAGGCAATGGCGCTGCTTTGCATCGCGCACGCGCTTATCGTTCTGCTGCTGTGGACCGTGCACTCGTTCGCCGACATGTCGTTGTTGCCCGGACAGATCTGGCTGGCGCTGGCGTGGTTATGGCTGGTATGGCCGCTGCTGCTGATCCTGCATCCGGCCGGCACTCCGCGGCGAATTTTCGTTCCGGTGTTTATCGGCGTCGTGATGATGGCCCCATGCATGGCGACGATCTTCCTGTTCACCGCCTGGGCACTGGACGGAAGCGGGCACTAGCGGCGCAAGCAGGCAACGCCTCGCATACGCGGCGTTCCCGTTCCGCGTCGGATAGGCGCTCACGTCCTGGCGAGCTAGAATCCGCCCGTGGGCAATCGCGCGCTGAAGTTGATGGTCATTCTGCTTTGCTGCATCAACTCGGCAATGTGGCTGTTCTATACCGAGTCCACGCTGATGGCCGCGATCTGGGGCGCCGTCGCCGTCGGCTTTCTGGTCTGGATCATCGACGACATGCGCAGAGGCGTCCCACGCTGAAGGAAGTCGGTTCAGCCACGACAACCGTCGAGGAGCGCGCGATGACCGAAATTGCGACCGGGAGCGATCAATTCACCGCCTTCTGGAACGATGTTCTCGCCGCGAAGTTCGAGCGCTTTCGCAATATCCTGCTCGACGGCCTGAGCTACCATAGCGCGGTCCCGCTGCGGACGCTGGACCTTCCCCCGGGCGCCGCCGTGCTCGACGTCGGCTGCGGCTGGGGCGACACGGCGTTGCAGCTCGCCCGCATCGTCGGCCCGCAAGGCTCGGTCCTCGGCCTGGACTGCTGCGAGAGCTTCCTCGAAAAGGGCCGCCGCGATGCCGGCGAGGCCGGGTTGCAAAACGTGCGCTTCGTAACGGCCGATGTGCAGACCTATCCGTTCAAGCCCGAATTCGACTTCTGCTTTTCGCGCTTCGGCATGATGTTTTTCAGCAACCCGGTTGCGGCGATGCGCAATATCTTCCGTGCGCTCAAACCCGGCGGGCGGCTGATGTTCGTGACCTGGCGCGCGCTCGAGCACAATCCCTGGGTCGGCATCCCGAAGACGGTCGTGCTGAAGTTCCTGCCGCCTCCGGGCGAGGACGCGCAGACCTGCGGCCCCGGGCCGTTCTCGATGGCGAACACCGACGTCGTCCGGGCTCAGCTCAAGGCGGCCGGATTCGACGACATCGCCTTCCAGGCCACCGACGGGCCGGTGATGGTCGGCAGCACCGTCGAGCAGGCGATGCAGTTTCAGCTCGCGCTCGGTCCCGCCGGGGAGATATTCCGCGAGGCCGGCGACCTGGCGACGAGCCGGCAGCAGGAGATCGAACGGGCGCTTTCGTCCGAGCTCGCCCGCTATCGCCAGCCCAGCGGCGAGGTTGTCATGCAATCGAGCTCGTGGACGATTACGGCTCGCAGGCCCGGCGCGTGATCCGATGCGTCAATTCAACCTGGTCACGACGTGGCAGCTCGAGTCCGCGATCGATCGCGTCTGGGATGCGATCGTGACGGTGGAAAAGTGGCCTCGCTGGTGGCGCTTCGTGCGTGCGGTCGAGGAGCTGGAGAAAGGCGACGCCGACGGGCTGGGGGCGCTGCGCAACTACACCTGGTCGAGCAAGCTGCCGTACCGGCTTACTTTCGCGATGCGCGTGACGGCGGTGACGCGGCCGACCTACCTCGAAGGCGTCGCTGTCGGCGATCTCACCGGCAACGGCCGCTGGCGTCTCGAGACCGAAGGCGGCACGACCCGGGTCCGCTACGAGTGGACCGTCTTCACGACCAAGCGCTGGATGAATGCGCTGGCGCCGCTGCTCGAGCCGGCGTTCCGCTGGAATCACCATCAGGTGATGGCCGAGGGAGGTCGCGGGCTGGCGAGATACCTGGGAGTGCGCCTGCTCGCGAATGACGCCGCGCCGGCACGATGAAACTTGCTGAGGCACGCAGTACGTAAGATTGTGTCGTTGACGCGGCGCGCCGGACGTTGCAGAGTTTCGACACCTGCCGTGCAGGTAGAGGAGTCGCCATGAGCCAAAGTGTGCGCAAAGTCGATTACTTTCACGTGATGGTGCCCAACAAGCCGGGGCGCGGCGCGCGAGTGCTGGCCGGGCTTGCCACCGAGGGCGTCAACCTGCTCGCCTTCTCCGGCTTTCCCAGTGGCAGCAAAGGCCAGCTCGACCTAATCCCGCAAGACAGCGCCGCGCTGCGCCGCGCTGCACGCAAGCTCGGTCTCGACTTGAGCGTCAGGAAGACCGGGTTCCTGGTCCAGGGCACCGACCGCGTCGGTGCCATGACCAAGTTGCTGGACATCCTGGCGGCGGCGAAGATCAACATCACCGCGATGGATGCGGTCACCGCAGGCGCGGGCCGCTACGGCGCGATCTTCTGGGTGAAGCCCAAGTCGGTCGCCAAAGCCGCCCGGCTGCTGCGCGCACGCTGACCAGTCGCGCGGCACCTCGAGCTCATGCCGCCTGGCGGCGTCCGCGATCGGATAGAATGCCCCGATGGAAACGCTGGCTCCCGCCCGGCGCCGGGCGCTTCGCGCCAAGGCGCATCATCTGCATCCGGTCGTGAGCATCGGTCAGCACGGGTTGACCCCCGCGGTCCTGCACGAGCTCGACGTCAACCTGCTGGCGCACGAGCTGATCAAGGTCCGGGTGTTCAGCGACCAGCGCGACGAGCGCGATGCCATGCTGCAGCGCATTTGCGCAGCGCTGGACGCGACACCCGTCCAGCATATCGGCAAACTGCTGGTGCTGTGGCGGGAGGGACCGGAAAAGCCGCCGGCCACCGCGCCCCGGCCCAAGGCGGCGCCGCATAGCGCCTCCGCCCGCCGCGCCCGCGAGCCCGCCCCTGGCGAGCCGCGCGGCAAGCGACGCCCCGCAGCGCGTCCAACAAACAAGACGATGGCCAAATCCACGCCGCAAGCCCGCCGTCCGCGAACGCCGACCGCGCGCACGACCGCGCGCCCTCCTGCCGCCGGCGGCGCACGGCCGCCTGCTGCGAAGCCCCCGGGCGAGCGCGCCCGCCGCCGCCGCGGCAACGGCTGAACCTTTTCAACCTCCGGAGATACCATGGGCCCCGTCAAGATTCTCGCCATCATCCTGATCGTCGCCGGTGTGCTTGGCCTGGCGTATGGGACGTTTACCTATACCAAGGAAACGCATACGGCCAACGTCGGACCGCTGACGCTCTCGGTCAAGGACAAGGAGACCGTGGACGTGCCGCTCTGGGCCAGCGTCGGCGCGATCGTCGTCGGCGTTGTGCTGCTCGTCGCCGGCCGCAACAAGTAGCGCCACGGCGGGCAGGCGTAGCTTCGCCGTCAGATGTAGCGGACGGCAAGCACCTCGTATTCGCGCAGGCCCGCGGGCGCCTTCACTTCGGCGGTGTCGCCGGCGTGCTTGCCGATCAACGCGCGCGCGATCGGAGAGTTCACCGAGATCTTGCCGGCCTTGATGTCGGCCTCGTCGTCGCCGACGATCTGATAGCAGACGCGATCCCCGGACGCGTGATCCTCGAGGTCGACGGTCGCACCGAACACGACGCGGCCATCGGCATCGATCTGCGCGGGGTCGACGATTTCCCCCTGCGCCAGCATCGTTTCGATATCCCTGATCCGCACCTCGAGGAAGCCCTGCCGGTCCTTGGCCGCGTCGTACTCGGCATTTTCCGACAGGTCGCCGTGCGACCGGGCTTCGGCGATCGCGACGATCGCCGCCGGACGCTCGACGGTTTTCAGGCGGCGAAGCTCCTCCTTGAGTTTTTCCGCGCCGGCCTTGGTCAGTGGAGTCCTGCTCATGATCGTACTCGTCGTTAGTGCAATCGCTGCTGCAGCGCCTGCATCGAATAGGGGACCAGCTCCCGCATCTCCTGGATGCCCAGCGCGGCCGCGCGCGCGCCCGCCATCGTCGTATAGGTCGGGATCTGGTCGTTGAGCGCCGCGCGCCTTATTGCGTAGCTGTCCTGGATCGCGCTGCGCTTTTCCTCGACGGTGTTGATCACCAGCGCGATTTCGTCGTTGAGCAGCATGTCGACGATGTGCGGCCTGCCCTCAGCGACCTTGTTGACCGCGGACACCGGCACGCCCGCGGCCGCGAGCGCCGCCGCCGTGCCCCGCGTCGCGACCAGCGTAAAGCCCAGGCCCGCCAGTATCCTCGCCACTTCGATCGCGCGCGGCTTGTCCGGGTTCCTGACGCTGACGAACACTTTGCCGCTTTTGGGCAGGCGCACGCCGGCGGCGAGCTGCGACTTGACGAACGCCTCGGCGAACGATTCGCCGACGCCCATCACTTCGCCGGTCGACTTCATCTCCGGGCCGAGGATCGTGTCGACGCCGGGAAATTTGATGAACGGAAACACCGCTTCCTTGACCGAAAAATACGGCGGCACGATTTCGCGCGTGATGCCCTGGCTGGCCAGCGACTGGCCGACCATGCAGCGCGCGGCGATCTTGGCCAGCGGCCGTCCGGTCGCCTTCGACACGTACGGGACGGTGCGCGACGCGCGGGGATTGACTTCGAGCACGTAGACCACGCCCTCGCCGTTGCCCTGCGGAAACTGGATCGCGAACTGGACGTTCATCAGGCCGACGACTTCGAGACCATGTGCCATCGCGACCGTCTGGCGGCGCAGCTCGTCCTGCAGTTGAGCCGAGAGGGAGAACGGCGGCAGCGTGCACGCCGAGTCGCCCGAGTGCACGCCGGCCTGCTCGACGTGCTCCATGATGCCGCCGATGACGACCGCCTTGCCGCCGCCGCCGCCGTCGCCGTCGACCAGGGCGTCGACGTCGATTTCGATCGCATCGTTCAGGAACCGGTCGAGCAGGACCGGCGAATCGTTCGACACCTTGACGGCCTCGCGCATGTAGCGCTCCAGATCGCGCTGCTCGTGCACGATTTCCATCGCTCTGCCGCCGAGCACGTATGAGGGCCGGACGACCAGCGGATAGCCGATCTCCTCGGCCGCCTTGAGCGCGTCGGCTTCGGTGCGCGCGGTCCGGTTCGGCGGCTGGCGCAAGCCCAGCCGGTGCAGCATCTGCTGGAACCGCTCGCGGTCCTCGGCCATGTCGATCATGTCGGGCGTCGTGCCGATGATGGGCACGCCGTTCGCCTCAAGATCGCGCGCGAGCTTGAGCGGCGTCTGGCCGCCGTATTGCACGATGACGCCCAGCGGCTTCTCGACGTGCACGATCTCGAGCACGTCCTCGAGCGTCAGCGGCTCGAAGTAAAGCCGGTCCGATGTATCGTAATCGGTCGACACGGTCTCCGGATTGCAGTTGACCATGATCGTCTCGTAGCCGTCTTCGCGCAGCGCCAGTGCCGCGTGCACGCAGCAGTAGTCGAACTCGATCCCCTGCCCGATCCGGTTCGGGCCGCCGCCCAGGACGATCACCTTGCGCCGGTCGGTCGGCTGCGCCTCGCATTCGTCTTCGTAGGTCGAATACATGTAGGCGGTGCGCGTCGAGAACTCCGCCGCGCAGGTGTCGACGCGCTTGTACACCGGCCGGATGCCGAAGCCGTGACGGCGGGCGCGCACCTCGGCTTCGCTTTTCTTCCACAGATGCGCGAGGCGGCGATCGGAGAACCCCATGCGCTTGAGCGAGCGCAACTCGTCGGCGCCAAAGTCGTCGAGCGGACGCTTTTCGATCGAGAGCTCGGTGTCGACGATCTCCTTGATCTGCGACAGGAACCAGCGGTCGATCCTGGTATGGACGTACACCTCGTCCAGCGGCATGCCGATCGCCAGCGCATCGGCGACGTACCACAGGCGCTCGGCGCGCGGGTAGGCGAGCTCGTCGGCGATCGTGTCGGGATCGACCGTCTTCAGGTTGAAGCCGTCGACGCCGCTCTCCAGCCCGCGCAGCGCTTTCTGCAGCGATTCCTGGAACGTGCGGCCGATCGCCATCACCTCGCCGACCGATTTCATCTGCGTCGTCAACCGGTCGTCGGCCTGCTTGAATTTTTCGAACGCGAAGCGCGGCACCTTGGTGACGACGTAATCGATTGTCGGCTCGAACGACGCGGGGGTCTGGCCGCCGGTGATGTCGTTCTTCAATTCGTCGAGCGTGTAGCCGACGGCGAGCTTGGCGGCGATCTTGGCGATGGGGAAGCCGGTCGCCTTCGACGCGAGCGCGGAGCTCCGCGACACGCGCGGATTCATCTCGATGACGATCATGCGCCCGTCATCGGGATTGATCGCGAACTGCACGTTCGATCCGCCGGTATCGACGCCGATCTCGCGCAGCACCGCGATCGACGCGTTGCGCATGATCTGGTATTCCTTGTCGGTCAGCGTCTGCGCCGGCGCGACGGTGATCGAGTCGCCGGTGTGC
>DATNAR010000060.1:0-3332 GCA_035607385.1 Casimicrobiaceae bacterium | reverse complement strand
GCTCGAGCCGGGACTCGATGAGACCGCGTTCTACGACCCGACCAACTTCACCTTTCCGGCCGGAACGCACATCTGCGAAGTCGAGGTCGATCCCGATACCGGCGTCGTGCAGGTCGTCAACTTCAGCGCCTGCGACGATTTTGGCAATATCGTCAATCCGATGATCGTCGAAGGGCAGGTGCACGGCGGCCTCGCGCAGGGGATCGGCCAGGCGCTGCTCGAGCAATGCGTCTACGACCGGGATACCGGGCAGCTTTTGACCGGCAGCTACATGGATTACGCGATGCCGCGCGCCGACGACTTGCCTTCGTTCAAAGTCGCGACCAAGGTCACGCCGTGCACGCACAACCCGCTCGGCGCCAAGGGCTGCGGTGAAGCGGGAGCGATCGGCGCGCCGGCGGCCCTGATGAACGCCGTGCACGACGCCCTGTCCGCCGCCGGCGTCACCTACATCGACATGCCCGCCACACCGCACCGCGTATGGAGCGCGCTAAAGTCGGCGCGACGTTCTTAAGGAGACACCCGCATGTACGCCATCGAATACCAGCGCGCCAAATCGGTCGCCGATGCCGCAGCGGCGCTCGCCCGCAGCGGCGGCAAGGCGCTCGCCGGCGGCCAGAGCCTGGTCGGCGCGATGAAATTGCGGCTCGCCAATCCGGGGACCGTCGTGGACCTGTCCGGGATCGCGGAATTGAAGGGCATCAAAAAAGAAGGCGAGGCTCTCGTCATCGGCGCGTTGACCACGCACGCCGAGGTCGCATCCTCCGCGGTCGTCAAGCAGGCGATCCCGGCGCTGGCCGCGCTCGCCGAAGGCATCGGTGACCGGCAGGTCAGAAACCGCGGCACGATCGGCGGCTCGATCGCCAACAACGATCCCGCGGCCGATTATCCGGCGGCGGTGCTGGCGCTGAACGCGACGGTGCTGACCAACAAGCGCAAGATCGCCGCCGACGACTTTTTCAAGGGTATGTACGAAACCGCGCTGGCGGCCGACGAGATCATCACGGCGGTGAGTTTCCCGGTGCCGAAAAAAGCGGCGTACGTCAAATTTCCGAACCCGGCGTCGCGCTTCGCCCTGGTCGGCGTGTTCGTCGCGCAAACCGCCACCGGTATGCGTGTCGCGGTGACCGGCGCCGCCTCGCACGTGCACCGCTCGAATGCGCTCGAGGCCGCACTGGCAAAGAGCTTCACCGCCGACGCGGCCAAGGGGGTGAAGATTCCGGCCGATGCGCTCAACACCGACCTGCACGGCTCGGCCGAATATCGCGCGCACCTGGTGTCGGTGCTTGCGGCGCGGGCGGTGACCGCCGCGGGTTAAGCGGGCGTTGACCGGCGAGGGACGGCCTTCGCGCCGCAGCGAAAAGCCCGGCTCTCGAACCGTCGCCGGCGATCAGATCGCGTCGAGCGCGCTGCGCAGGTCGCGCCGCAAGTCGTCGACGTCTTCGATGCCGACCGACAGCCGCACCAGTGAATCGCCGATGCCCAGCGTCGCACGCATCGGCTCGGGAATCGAGCCGTGCGTCATCAATGCCGGATGCTCGATCAGGCTCTCGACGCCGCCCAGGCTTTCGGCCAGCGCGAACAGCCGGCAGTTTTCGAGAAAGCGCTTGGTCCCGGCGAGATCGGTCTTCAGCACGATCGTCACCATCCCGCCGAAGGCGCGCATCTGACGCCGTGCCAGTGCGTGCTGCGGGTGCGAAGGCAGGCCCGGATAGTGGACGCGCGCGACCTCCGGCTGCCCGGTGAGCCAGCCGGCGAGATCGAGGGCGTTGGCGCAATGTCTTTCCATGCGCAGCGACAGCGTCTTCAAGCCGCGCAGCGCAAGAAAGCTGTCGAATGGACCGATGATGCCGCCGACGGCATTCTGCAGATAGGCGAGGCGCTCGGCGAGCGCCGCGTGGCGGGCTTCTCCGCCGATCACCACCGCCCCGCCGATCATGTCCGAGTGGCCGTTCAGATACTTGGTCGCCGAGTGGACGACGACATCGAAGCCCATCTCGATCGGTCGCTGGATCCACGGGCTGGCAAAGGTGTTGTCGGCGACCGCGATCAAATCGTATTCGCGCGCGATCCTCGCGACGGCGGCCAGATCGATCAGCTTGAGCAGGGGATTGCTCGGCGTCTCGAGCCAGATCATCCTGGTGTCGGCGGCGATCGCCGCGCGCAGCCTCTGCGGATCGGCCATGTCGACGAAGGAGACGCGCAAGTTGGCCGAGCGCTTGCGCACGTTCTCGAACAGCCGGTAAGTCCCGCCGTACAGATCGTCGCTGGCGACGATATGGGCGCCGGCGTCCAGCGCATCGACCAGCGTCGCCATCCCCGCCAGCCCCGAGGCGAAGGCGAATCCGCGCGCGCCGTTTTCGAGGCTGGCGATGCAGGCTTCCAGCGCGGTCCGCGTCGGGTTGCCGGTGCGCGCGTAATCGTAGCCTTTGTGCACGCCGGGACTGGTCTGCACGTAGGTCGACGTGGCGTAAATCGGCGTCATGATCGCGCCGGTCGCCGGGTCGGGTTCCTGCCCGGCGTGGATCGCACGCGTGGAAAATCCCTGCATCGCCGCGGCGGCGGACTTGACGGTCGAATCGTTCACGGCAGGCTTCTCCTCAGGTGCGTCAGCAGATCATAGCGGGTAATCAGGCCGAAAAAACGGCCCTCGTGCACGATGATCGCGACGCGATCCTTGTTCAGTACGGCCAGCAGCGAGGCGAAGCTCGCATCCGGCTTGAGGGTCTCGAGCCGCTGCGTCATCGCGGTCGCGACCTTGTCGTGGAATCGATCGGGCTGCTTGTAGACGTGCAGCAGCAGGTCGGATTCGTCCAGGATGCCGACGACGACGTCGTCGGCGAGCACCGGCAATTGCGACACGTCGGCGATGCGCATGCGCTGAAACGCGGCGAGCAGCGTGTCATCCGCGCTGGCCGCGATCACGGCGCGGTCCTCGTAGCGGCGCGACACCAGGTCGCGCAGATCGCCGTAGCGCGGCAATTCGAGGAAGCCCTGGTCGATCATCCAGAAATCGTTGTACATCTTGGAAAGATATTTGCTTCCGGTGTCGGGCACGAAAGTGACGACGCGCCTGGACGAGGTTTGCTCGCGGCAGTAACGCAGCGCTGCGGCGAGCAGCGTGCCGGCGGACGAGCCGCCGAGGATCAATTCGGACTGGAGCAGGGCCCGTGCGGTCGCGAGGCTCTCGCGGTCGGAAATCGAATAGGCTTTTTTGACTCTCGAAAGGTCGGCGATCGGCGGTATGAAGTCCTCGCCGATGCCCTCGACCACCCATGAGCCCGCCGTGCCGATCTTTCCGGTTTCCACATAGCCGGCCAGCACCGACCCGA
>DATNAR010000057.1:0-4548 GCA_035607385.1 Casimicrobiaceae bacterium | reverse complement strand
TCGCTGGCGACGTCGGCCAGCTCTCGGATCTTGCGCAGGCGCTCGACGATCCGCGGAACCCAGACGCTCAATTCGTCCGGATTGGTGTCCTCGACGGTGAACTGGTATTGCGTCCGGCTGACCCGGTCCTCGATCGTCAGGTCCTGCACCGGCTGCATGTACAGCGCGATGCCTTCGACGCCGGCGGCTCGCGATTGCAGATCGCGGATCACGTCGCTGACGCGGCCGTGCCGATCTCCAAGCGGCTTGAGGTTGATCAGCATCCGGCCGCTGTTCAACGTCGCATTGGTGCCGTCGACGCCGATGAATGACGACAGGCTTTCCACCGCAGGATCCTGAAGGATGGCGGCGGCGAGCGCCTGCTGCCGCTCCGCCATCGCGGCGAACGACACCGTTGGCGGCGCCTCGGTAATCCCCTGGATCGCCCCGGTGTCCTGGATCGGGAAAAAGCCTTTTGGAATGACTATGTACAGGATGACGGTCAGGACCAGCGTGATCACGGCGACCACCAGGGTAGCGGCCTGCCGGTCGAGCACCCAGTTGAGCATCCGGCCGTAGCGCTCTATCAGGCGCTCGAAGATCTCGCCGCTCCTGCGGTAGAGCCTGCCCTGCTTCTCCTTCTCGGTATGCCGGAGGAAGCGCGCCGACATCATCGGCGTCAACGTCAGCGACACGACCGCCGAAATCAGGATCGATATCGCCAGCGTGATCGCGAATTCGCGAAACAGCCGGCCGACGACGTCGCCCATGAACAGCAGGGGTATCAGCACGGCGATCAGTGAGATCGTCAGCGATATGATCGTGAAGCCGATCTGCTCGGCGCCCTTGAGCGCGGCGGTGAGCGGCTTTTCCCCCGCCTCGATGTAGCGGGCGATGTTCTCGATCATCACGATCGCGTCGTCGACGACGAAGCCTGTCGCGATCGTCAGCGCCATCAGGGTCAGGTTGTTGATCGAAAAGCCGGCCAGATACATCACGCCGAACGTCCCGACCAGCGACAGCGGCACCGCGACGCTCGGTATGACCGTTGCCGAGAGACTGCGCAAGAACAGGAAAATGACCATGACGACCAGCGCGATCGCGAGAAACAGCTCGAACTGCACGTCGTGCACCGACGCCCGTATCGTGATCGTGCGGTCGGTCAGCATCGTGACGTCGACCGCGGCGGGCAGCCCAGCCTGCAACTGCGGCAGAAGCTGCTTGATCCGGTCGACGACCTCGATCACGTTGGCGCCGGGCTGGCGCTGGATGTTGACGATGATCGCCGGCTGCTGATTCGCCCAGGCGCCAAGCCGCGTGTTCTCGGCGCCGTCGACGATGTCGGCGACGTCGGTGAGCCGCACCGGCGAGCCGTTGCGGTAGGCGATGATCATGCTCTTGTAGTCGTCGGCGCTTTTCAGCTGATCGTTGGCGTCGATCGTCGAGGCCCGCGTCGGGCCGTCGAAGCTGCCCTTGGCCTGATTGGTGTTGGCGTTGCTGATCGCGGTGCGCACGTCGTCGAGCGACATGCCGTACGCCGCCAGCGCGGTCGGGTTCGCCTGGATGCGTACCGCCGGCCGCTGTCCGCCGCTCAAGCTGACCAGCCCGACACCCGGCAGTTGTGACAGCTTGGTCGCCAGGCGCGTGTCGGCGAGGTCCTCGATCTTCGGCAGCGGCAGCGTCTTCGACGTCAGCGCCAGCGTCATGATCGGCGTGTCCGCCGGATTGACCTTGTTGTAGATCGGCGGCGTCGGAAGGTCGGCCGGAAGGAAGCTTCCGGAGGCATTGATCGCCGCCTGGACTTCCTGCTCGGCGACGTCGAGCGACAGGTTCAAGTCGAACTGCAAGGTGATGACCGATGCGCCGCCGGAGCTCGTCGACGACATCTGCTTCAATCCGGGCATCTGGCCGAACTGCCGCTCGAGCGGAGCGGTGATCGACGATGTCGTCACGTCGGGACTGGCGCCCGGATACAGCGTCACTACCTGTATCGTCGGATAGTCGACCTGCGGCAGCGCCGAGATCGGCAGCACGCGATAGGCGATGACGCCGGCAAGCAGGATCGCGAGCATCAGCAGCGATGTCGCCACCGGCCGGAGAATGAATGGGCGGGACGGGTTCATCGAAGCGCTTTGGTCGAGCGTGCGTCGCGCCGGTGGCGCGTCAGCCGCCGCCCTTGCCGCGCCGGCCCTGGCCGTTGCCCCCCTTGCCTGCGCCCGGCGGGTTCTGGCGCGGCGGCGCCGCCTGCTGCGTCGCCCGTGCGGCGGCGTCGATCAATTCCACGCTCGCGCCGTCGCGGAGCTTGTCGGCGCCGTCGACCACGACCAGGTTGCCCGGCGCAAGGCCTTTGCTCACCTCGGTCGTCTCGCCCGAGACTGCGCCAACCTGCACCGGAGTGACGGCGACGGTCTTGTCCTCCTTCACCAGGAAAACGAACGTTCCGGGCGCGCCGCGCTGGATGGCAGCCGTCGGGACCAGCGTCGTATCCTCGTGCGTTTCGACCACCATGCGCACGTTGACGAACTGATTCGGAAACAGCGCGCCGTCGGTATTGGGAAACTCGGCCTTGACCTTGACCGTGCCCGTCGCCGTGTCGATCTGGTTGTCCATCGTCAGCAGCCTGCCTGTCGCGAGCCGCGTCTTGCCGCCGCGGTCGAATGCATCGACCGGGACGGATTGGGCCGTTTGCATGCGCTTGACGATGCGCGGCACGTTGTCCTCCGGCACCGGATAGATGACGGTGACCGGCTGCACCTGCGTAATCGTCACCACGCCATTGCTGTCGGAGGCGTGGACGATGTTGCCCGGATCGACCTGCCGCAATCCGACGCGGCCGCTGATCGGCGCGGTGATGCGGGCATAGGTGAGCTGCAGCCTGGCATTGTCGATCGCGCCTTTGTCGGACTCGACGGCGCCCTGAAACTGGCGAACCAGCGCCGCCTGCGTGTCGACCTGCTGCCTGGAGATCGAGTCCTGGGCGAGGAGTGTCTGATAGCGCTCCAGATCGACCTGCGCATTCTTGAGCTGCGCCTGGTCGCGCGCCATCTGTCCGTTCGCCTGCGTCAGCATCACTTCGAACGGCCGCGGATCGATCTGCGCCAGCAGGTCGCCTGCCTTGACGTTCTGGCCCTCGCGGAACGCGACGCTCATCAGCTGTCCGTCGACGCGGGCGCGGACGACGACGTTGTTCAGGGGTGTAACGGTGCCCAGCGCGTCGAGCGAGACGTCGATGTTGCCCTTGCGCGCCGGCGCGGCCACGACCGGCATCGGGCGCGAAGCGGCATCGCCCTTGCCGCCGCCTTTGGCCTGGTCGCTGCTCCCGTGCCCGAACCAGTACCAGGCGGCCAGCGCCAGCACGGCGAGCGCGACGGCGGCGGCGATCCAGGCCCAACGGCGGGTCCGCGGACCTGGCCGGGTCAGCGCCGGCTGCTCATCGATGGCTTCCGCTGCCGGTCGCCGGTCGGTCGCGGGCGGACGGTCCAGCCTTCCCGGGTCGTGCGTTTGGTCGTTCATCGCTTATGGGCACCATGCCCCAAAGGGACAATCGTTGGATTGTCCGGCTTTTGCCTCGTTCGTTGCACGGGAGTTGTAACCAGGTGTTTGGCCGCCGGCCCCGAAGTGTAAGCAGTTATTGGGCCCGCCAGGGCTGTGCGCGCGGTCGGGACGGGCAGCCCAAGTCCCAAGGCCGCTACCCCACGCCGCCGGGCTTGCGCTAAAATGATCGTCCCCGAGGAGCGTTGCAACAGCCGTCGAGAGGTCCAGCCGGCTGCCAGGCTCGGGGCATTCCCATGGCAACGGCGCTCGTTGAACCGCGACTCACCGCGGGGAACGAGCGAGAATCCCTCCCTTCCCCCTGCAGTCGCTCGCTATGGAGTGACGCATGAACGCACCAACCGACATCAAGCAATTCACCGATTTCCGGGTCGCCGACCTGGAGCTCGCCCCGTGGGGCCGCAAGGAAATCGCGATCGCCGAGACCGAGATGCCGGGCCTGATGGCCATCCGCGAGGAGTTCGCGCCCGAGCAGCCGCTGCGCGGCGCGCGCATCGCCGGCAGCTTGCACATGACGATCCAGACGGCGGTGCTGATAGAAACCTTGAAAGCGCTCGGCGCCGAAGTGCGCTGGGCATCTTGTAATATTTACTCGACGCAGGACCACGCAGCGGCGGCCATTGCCGCCAGCGGCGTTCCCGTATTCGCCTACAAGGGCGAGACGCTCGATGAGTACTGGGAGTTCACCCATCGCATTTTCGAATGGGGCGGGCCGGGAGACGCCGACGGCGCGCCGAACATGATCCTGGACGACGGCGGCGACGCGACGCTGCTGGTGCATCTCGGTGCGCAAGCCGAATCGGACCGGTCGCTGATCGGGCATCCGTCGAATGAGGAGGAGTTCGCGCTGTTCGCCGCCATTGCGCGGCGGCTGGCGCAGGATCCGCACTTCTATTCGCGCATCAAAGCAGGCATCAAGGGAGTCACCGAGGAAACGACGACCGGCGTCAAGCGCCTGTACACGATGCACAAGGAAGGCCGGCTCGCCTTTCCGGCGATCAACGTCAACGATTCGGT
>DATNAR010000055.1:0-2596 GCA_035607385.1 Casimicrobiaceae bacterium | reverse complement strand
TGTGCGGCATCAGCGCCGCGGACACGACGGTCGGATGCAGGAATGTGCGCTTGCCGACGATGGCCGCGGGGTCCGGCGCGTCACTGCGCAGCAGCAGCGCCGGCGTGCCGATCGCGCCTCCGGCGGCGATGAAGGTCTTGGCGCGCACCACAATGCGGCGAGGGCCCGGATCGGTTCCGCGCGCGTCGAGGCCCAGGCAATGAAGAGCGCTGACGCGGCCGTTCGAATGATCGAGCTTCCAGGCGCGAGCGCGCGTCAGCAGCGTCGCGCCGTTCGACAATGCTGCGGGAATCGCCGTAACCAGCATCGACTGCTTGGCGTTGGTGGGACAGCCGACGCCGCAGTAGCCGATGTTCCAGCAGGCTTTGACGTTGCGCCGGATCGTCGCCACCGGGATGCCCAGCGCCTGCGCGCCGCGGCGCAGGATGTCGTTGTTCTCGTTCGGTGCCACTTCCCACGGCGCGATATTGAGGCGACGCTCGACGCGCTCGAACCACGGCGCGAGGTCGGCCTCGGTAAAGCCGGCAATGCCAAACTGACGCGACCAGTACGCCAGCGTCGTCGGAGGCGTGCGAAAGCTCGACGTCCAGTTGACCGTCGTCCCGCCGCCGACGCATCGCCCCTGCAATATGTTGATCGCCTTGTCGCGGGTCTTGCGCGCGGCGGACTCCTGGTAGAGCTGCGGATAGGCTTCGCGCTCGAGCATATGGAAGTCGGAGGATGTCGCCAGCGGACCTTCCTCGATCATCACGACGGAGAATCCTGCCGCGCTCAGGATTTCGGCCGCCGTGCCCCCGCCGGCGCCGGTGCCGACGATCGCAATGTCCGCCTCGAGCGCGAGATCCGCTTGCAACGCCGAGGCATCGATCACTTTCCAGCCGCCGGCGATGCCGGCGCGGAACGGGTCGGGCAACGGCGTCTGACGCAGGAGCACCGCAGTCATCCAGCGGCCCCGAGCGGCGGCGGCCCGGCATAGCCGATCGCGGGCCAGGCATTCGCGTTGCCGTACCAGGCGGCGAATATGAGCTGATGCAGCGCGTCGTACGCCGAGCGCAGCAAGACCAGGCGGCTCTCGCGCCAGCGATCCAGAAATGCACCGATCGATGCCGATGAGGCCTCGTGCCACGGCGCCCAAACCCCGGCGATCAGGCCGCGGCTCGGAGCGAACCACAACAGCGCGAAAAGCTGGTCGATTTCCTTGCGCGCCGCCGGCGGCAAGCCGGCAATCGCCTGTTCGACGCCTGCGACGACCTGCTGCAGCAATACCGGATTGCCGGTGGGCAGCGCGCCGGCCAGCATGACCGGCGCGATCGCTGCGACGATTTCGCTTGCGCGGGCATCGAGCGCGTCGGATGGCGGCGTCGGTTGCGGCGGCGCCGTCGATGTGTACAGCCAGCGGGCGAACACGAGCCCCGCGCCGGCGACGATGCCGGCCTTGAGCAAGGTACGCCGGCTGATGCGCGGCGACGGCGTGGAATCGGGCATGCAGTGGAATCGAAATGGCGGACAACAACGCAATCTAGCGGCCGAGTCTAGACATGACAACCTAATTTCTCCGGGTCAGGTTCGAGGGGCGCGGCGGGGCTCGTTTGCCGCTACGTTCGGGATCGTGCCGCCGCGCCCCTCAACCTGACTTATCGTTGTGCTGCCGCGCCCCTCAACCTGACCGTATCGTTGTGCCGCCGCGCCAGTGCTGACCTGCACGCCGAGGGGCGTCGCGTCGCGCGACCCAGCCGCTCATGTCGCCGTGCTGCCGCGCTGCGCAACCTGACTTTCCGCGGCGGTTATGATGACGGCGGAAATTCGCCCGCATGCCTCGATGCCCTCTTCCGCCGAAACCGACCT
Source organism: Casimicrobiaceae bacterium (assembly GCA_035607385.1). Lineage (GTDB taxonomy): Bacteria > Pseudomonadota > Gammaproteobacteria > Burkholderiales > Casimicrobiaceae > PALSA-1003. Next base: position 751 of record DATNAR010000055.1, on the reverse strand, counting down.
GATCCGCGAGCTCGAGCATGCGCAGCGACTCCACCAGGCCCGCCAGGCCTCGCCTCGGCTCGCCGCGGCGCTCGATCGTGTCGCCGTTTGGCAGTCGCGTCGCCTCAACGCGACCTACGCCGATCTGGTGCGAGATCCTCGCTACGCCGAGGCGATCGAATTCTTCCAGTCGGATCTGTACGGCCCGGGAGACTACAGCCGGCGCGACGCCGATCTCGCCCGGGTCGTTCCGATCATGGTGCGCGTGTTGCCGGAAGGCGTCATCGCCATCATCGCCAAGGCGATCGAGCTCTCGGCGCTGTCGCACGAGCTCGATCGCACGCTGGTTGCCAAGCTCGGCGAGGATACACCGCTGTCGGTAGCCTCGTATTGCGCAGCGTACCGCGCATGCGACAACCGCAGCGAACGCGAGCGGCAGATTGCGCTGATCGTCGAGGTCGGCGCCGCGCTCGATCGCTACGTGCACAGGCCTTTGCTGAGCTCGGCGCTGGCGGCGATGCGCCGCCCGGCGCGCATCGCCGGCGTCGGCGCGCTGCACGAATTTCTCGAGCGCGGCCTGCTGTCGTTCCGCGGCATGAAGGGTGCGGGCGAATTCCTGGCGGTGCTCAGGGCGCGCGAGACGGCGGTGATGCAGGCAATCTTCGCCGGGGACGATGCGCCGTTCGCCGACCCGTCCTGACGCGGCTTTCAGGCCGTATCGCCGAACAGGCGGTCGAGCTCCTCGTTGATCGCCCGCTCGATCGGACTTTTC
>DATNAR010000033.1:0-2789 GCA_035607385.1 Casimicrobiaceae bacterium | reverse complement strand
ATTTGAGCGTCGCCGAAAACATCGTATTCGGCCTGCGCGTGCGCCGCGTCGGCGCAGCGGAGCGTGACCGGCGCCTGCAGCGGGTGGCCGGGCTCCTCGGGCTGACCACGCTTTTGGACCGGCGGCCATCGCAGCTGTCGGTCGGCCAGCAGCAGCGGGTCGCGCTGGGCCGGGCGTTCATCGCCGAAACGCCGGTCTGCCTGATGGACTAGCCGCTGTCCAACCTCGATGCGCAGCTAAGGCAGGAGATGCGGCAGGAGATACGTAACCTGCAGCGCACGCTCGGTATCACGATGGTATACGTGACGCACGACCAGGTCGAGGCGATGACGATGGCGGACCGGGTGATCCTTCTTAGCGGCGGCCGCATCGAGCAGAACGGCACGCCGGCGGATCTCTACGAAAACCCGGTGAACACCTTCGTCGCACGCTTCATCGGCACCCCGCCGATGAATCTGCTGCGGCTCGAGAATGGCGCGGCCGGGGCGGTCATCGCCGGCACCACCGGACCTCCGGTCGCGACGGTCGATCTGGCCGGCGGGACGCTGGGCGTGCGCCCTGAGCACATCGTCCTGGGACGCGAGGACGGCGTCGCCGGGTCGGTGGACTCGGTCGAGTACCTGGGCGCCGATTCGCTGCTCGGATGCCACGTCGGCGACCAGCCGCTGACCGTTCGCGTCAGCGGGCGCACCGGCCTCCAGCACGGCGACAAGGTTCGGCTCGGGTGGGCGGGTGCCGCCGCCCATTTTTTCGATGGCGCGACGCAGATGCGGCGCGAGGTGGAGTGGAAACATCAACCCGCAACGATGGTCGCTTAGCATGCAACGCAGTCAAGAGGAGGAGATTCGATGAAGTTCGTCATTATTGCGCGCCGGATCGCGGCGCTCGCCGCGGCCGCGCTGTCCGGCCTGGCCGTCGCGCAGGCGCCGGTCGACATTTCGTTCTACTACCCGGTTGCCGTCGGCGGGCCGATCACCAAGATCATCGACAAATTCGCCGCGGACTTCGAGAAGGACAATCCCGGGATCAAGGTCCATCCGATCTATTCGGGCACCTACCAGGATTCGATCACCAAGGCGCTGACCGCCGTCAAGAGCAACGACGCCCCCGCGATGTCGGTTTTGCTGTCGACCGACATGTACACGCTGATCGACGAGGATGCGATTGTGCCGTGGGATCCGCTGATCAAGACGGCCGAGGACAAGGCGTGGCTGCAGGGCTTCTATCCGGCGTTCATGGAAAACAGCCAGACCGGCGGCAAGACCTGGGGCATTCCGTTCCAGCGCTCGACGATCGTGCTCTATTACAACAAGGAGATGTTCAAGGAAGCCGGGCTCGATCCCAACCACCCGCCGGCGACATGGAAGGAAATGGCCGAGTACGCGCAGAAGCTGACCAAGCGCGACGGTTCCGGAAAGGTATCGCAGTGGGGCGTGCAGATCCCCGCGTCCGGCTTCCCGTACTGGCTGTTCCAGGGGCTGACGACGGAAAACGGCGTGCAGTTGATGAACGCCGCGGGAACCGAGACCTACTACGACAAGCCTGCTGTCATCGAGGCGCTGCAGTACTGGGTCGACCTTACCGGCAAATACAAGGCGCACCCGGAAGGCATCGTCGAATGGGGCACGACGCCCAAGGATTTTTTCGAGCGCAAGGTCGCGATGATGTGGACGACGACCGGCAATCTGACCAACGTGCGCAGCAATGCCAAGTTCGACTTCGGCGTCGCGATGCTGCCCGCCAACAAACGGCGCGGCAGCCCGACCGGCGGCGGCAATTTCTATTTGTTCAAGCAGGCGAAGCCCGAGCAGCAGGCGGCGGCGTTCAAGTTCGTCAAATGGATCACTTCGCCGGGCCGCGCCGCGCAGTGGGGTATCGATACCGGCTATGTCGCCGTGCGTCCGGATGCATGGGAGACGCCGGAGATGAAAAAGTATGTCGCCGAGTTCCCTCCCGCAGCCGTCGCGCGCGACCAGTTGCAATTCGCGGTGGCGGAGCTTTCGACGCACGACAATCAGCGCGTCACCAAGGCGCTGAACGACGGTTTGCAGGCTGCGCTGACCGGAAGCAAGACACCGGAGCAGGCGATGAAGGATGCGCAGCGTGAAGCCGAACGTCTGCTGAAGAGCTATCGCAAATAAGCGGCTCGTGTCGGCGTCGACGATGAGGACGCCGTCGCTCGGCAATCGCTCCTCTCCCCGGCGGCGGGGAGAGGAGAGCGCCCGATGACGCGCACGGCGAACTGGTTGTACGGCTGGCTGCTGCTGCTTCCTGCGGCGGCGATGCTGGCGCTGTTCACGCACTACCCGGCGGTGACGACGCTGTGGCACAGCTTCGAGTCCACGCCGAAGGCCGCGCGGCCGTCAGTCTACGTCGGCGTCGAAAACTACCGGCAGCTCGCCGACGACCCGATCTTCTGGAAGTCGCTCACCAATAACCTGTGGTACGCCGCGGGAACGATTCCGCTGTCGATCGCACTCGCCCTGCTGATGGCCGTCTGGGTCAACGGCAAGCTGGCCGGACGCGGCTTCCTGCGGCTGGCCTACTTCACGCCGACGGTGCTGCCGATGATAGCGGTGGCCAACATCTGGCTGTTTTTCTACACGCCCGAATATGGGCTGCTCGAGCAAGTTCGCGGCGCGTTCGGGGGTTCGGCCCAAAACTGGCTGGGCAGCAGGAATTCGGCGCTCGGCTGCCTGATGATCGTCGCTGTCTGGAAGGAAGCCGGCTTTTTCATGATCTTCTACCTGGCGGCATTGCAGCAGATGTCGCCGAATCTTGCCGAAGCG
>DATNAR010000105.1:0-2044 GCA_035607385.1 Casimicrobiaceae bacterium | reverse complement strand
TGGACGACATCAACTACCGCCGCTTCTTCGACATCAACGAGCTCGCCGCGGTGCGCGCCGAAGATCCGCAGGTCTTTGCCGATTCGCACCGCCTGGTCCTGCGCCTGGTGGCCGAGCGCAAGATCGATGCGCTGCGGATCGATCACCCCGATGGCCTGTACGACCCCAAGGCATACTTCGATCGGCTGCAGGCCGCCGTGCGGGCCGCACTGCTGTCGAGCGGGGCAACGCGCGGGCGCCGCGGAAGCCAGGCGCCGGCAGCCGGGCTTTATACCGCCGTCGAGAAAATCCTGGCCGAGCACGAGGCTTTGCCGGCGGATTGGCCCGTACAGGGGACAACCGGCTACCGGTTCGCCAACCTCGTCGGCGGGCTGTGGGTCGACGGCGCGGCAAAGTCACGCTTCGATCGTGTCTATGCCGCTTTTATCGGCGGCTGGGTCGACTTCGATCAGATCCTGCGTGAAGCGAAACTGCTGATCATGGCCGGCGCGCTCGCCTCCGACCTCAACCTGCTGGCGCACGCGCTGACGCGCGTCGCCGAGGCCGACCGCAACACGCGCGATCTCACGTTCAACGTCCTGCGCCGCACGGTGATGCTCTACACCGCGGCGCTGCCGGTCTACCGCACGTACATCGACGATCGCGGACCAAGCGCCTCCGATCTGCGCTACGTCGACTGGGCGATAGGCGTCGCGCGCCAATGGCGTCCGGCGCCCGATCGGACCGCGTTCGACTTCCTCCGGCGGGTGCTGACCCGTGAGGTCGCGACGGCGCCCGGACCGCTGCGTGACGAGATCGAGCGCTTCGCGGGCCGTCTGCAGCAATTCACCGGGCCGGTCATGGCGAAGGCAATGGAAGACACGAGCTTCTATGTCTACAACCGGCTGGTCGCGCTGAACGAGGTCGGTGGCGACCCGCGGCGATTCGGCGTAAGCGTCGCTGCCTTCCACGCCGCCGCGCACGAGCGCCAGCGCGACTGGCCCGGCGAGATGCTGGCGACCTCGACCCATGACAACAAGCGATCGGAGGACGTCCGGGCGCGCATCGCGGTCTTGAGCGAAATGCCGGCCGCATGGCGTCTCGCATTGCGCCGATGGGCGCGGCTGAACAAGCGGTACGAGACGAGGCTCTACGATTTGCCGGCGCCCGACCGCAACGACCAGTACCTGCTCTATCAGATCTTGCTCGGCATCTGGCCTTCGACTCAGCCGGACGCCGGCGAGCTCGACACCTTGCGCCAGCGCGTTCACGCCTACATGCGCAAGGCCGTACGCGAGGCCAAGGTCCACAGCAGCTGGGGCAGTCCCGACGAAGCGTATGAAACCGCTCTGGAGTCGTTTATCGACGGTCTGCTCGGACGCATCGAGCCGAACCCGTTCCTGCACGAATTCCATGCGCTGCATGCGGTGGTCGCGCGCTGCGGCCTCTACAACAGCCTCGCGCAAACGGTGCTCAAGCTGACTTCACCGGGCATCCCGGACATCTACCAGGGTAACGAGCTCTGGGACTTCAGCCTCGTCGATCCCGATAACCGGCGCGCGGTGGACTATGCCAGACGCCGCACGCTGCTGGCCGAGCTCGAGCGCTCGTTCGGATCCGGCGCGCAGAACGCGGCACAGGCGCGCGCGCTGTTCGATTCGATCGATGATGGACGGTTGAAGCTCTATGTCATCTGGCGGGCGCTTGCGCTGCGCGCGCGGCGCCCGGGGCTGTTCGAACGCGGACGCTATGTTGCGCTCCCCGTCGCCGGCGCGCATGCCGCGCATATCTGTGCCTTCGCCCGCGTGCATGAAGGCGGCAGCGCGGTGACGGTGGTGCCACGACTGCTGCTGGACCTGACGGCGGGGGCAACGCGTTCGCCGCTGGGCACCGTCTGGGCCGATACCCGCATCGTGCTGCCATCGCCGATGACCTACCGCGACGTGCTCACCGGCGCGATCCGAGAGAGCAGGACGGCGAGCAAAGGGGCCCGGCTCACCATCGGCGATTTGTTCGATACGCTGCCGGTAACCGTGCTCGAAAGCATGGCGGTGCCCGCCTCCGC
>DATNAR010000417.1:0-3655 GCA_035607385.1 Casimicrobiaceae bacterium | reverse complement strand
CCGAAGCCGGCGCCAGGCCAGTGCCCAGAGGCCGGGAGAGACGGCGTGCGGAACGTCGTAGGGCATCGTCGTCTCCTATTTGAGCTGCACGCGAGGATCGACCGCCTTGTACATCAGGTCGGTCAACAGATTGACGATCATCGTCGCCACCGCGACGTACACGGTGATCGCCTTGATCACCGGGAAGTCGCTGCGCTCGACCGCCAGTATCACTTCGCGGCCGATGCCGGGTATCGAGAAGAAACGCTCGACCAGGAAGGCGCCGATCAGCAGGCCCGGCAACTGCGCCATCACGTGCGTGATGATGGGGATCGAGGCATTGCGCAGTACGTGGACCCACATGATGCGGTTTTCCGAGACGCCCTTGGCGCGCGCGGTGCGGACGTAGTCCTGGTTGATCTCGTCGAGCACGAACGTGCGGAACAGCCGCAGATCGGGCGCGACGCTGACGACCAGCAGGATGATGATCGGCAGCGAGGCGTAAACGATCAGGTTGTGCCAGAAGCCGTCGCCCCAGCCCTGCACCGGGAACCAGCCGAGCTTGTACGCAAAGACATACTGGAAGACGATGATGTAGACCAGGATCGAAACCGACAGGCCGACCGTGCAGACGATCATCACCGCGCGGTCGGTCAGCGAGCCGCGCACGTAGGCGACCGCGAGTGCCAGGCCGATCGCGACCAGCGTGCTGATGATCAAGAGCGGAATCAGCACGGTCAGCGACGGCCCGAGGCGCGTCGCCATGATGTGCGACACCGCTTCGTTGGTGCTCCAGCTGGCGCCGAAATCGGCGGTCAGGACCTGCTTGATGAATATCCATAGCTGCACGTAGAACGGCTGATCGACGCCGAGCTGTCGCCGGATGTTCTCTATCTGCTCGGCGCTGGAGATCTTGCCGGCCAGCACATACGCGGGATCGCCGCCCACCCAGTTGAACAGGATGAATACCAGCAGGATGACCCCGAGCAAGGTCGGGATCATCTGCCACAGCCGCCGGATGATGTACGCCGTCATGTCTCCTCCTGCTCGCGCCTCGCGGCTTTCGCCCCGGCGCGTTTCGTCGCCTGCTTTAGTGTGCCAGCATTGCCGTCGACCGTGTGCCGGTGATTTCGGCGATGAACGCCTCGTTCGACGGCTCGCGTCCGAGAAAGTCCCGAACCAGCTGTGCCGCGGGCTTCTGACTGCCCTGGGCGAGAATCGTCGTTCGGAACCGCCTGCCTGTCACCGGATCCATCAGGTTCCCGTCGAACTTCGACAACATGTCGAGCGCGAGGACCTGCGACCACATGTATCCGTAGTAGCCGGCCGTGTAGCCGCTGATGATATGCGAGAAGGTGCCGGCGAAGTGCGTTCCCGGAACGTAGCCGAGCGGCGTCTCGCCTTCCATTTTTTCCCACTGCGCCTGCGGATCGGGTACGGTCTCGCCGCTCGCCGCCATGTCGTAGGCCGCATAAAGATGCTGGCGCGAATAGCGGATGCCGGCACCGTAGAGCCGGGCCGCCGAAAGCTGCTTGAGCCGCGCTTCGTCGATCGCCGGACAGGCCGGCTTGCAGAACTGCGGCAGCAGTGCCAGCGATTCCCGGCGCCTTGCCCATTCCTCGAACATCTGCGATGGCGCCTCGACGAAATCGAGCTGCACCGAGGTGCCCGCCAGCGTCGCGTACTGGGTGTCGGAAAGGACGCCGTGCATCACATGACCGAACTCGTGCACCAGCGTCTCGAGCTCTTCGCTGTTGAGTCCGGCGGGATTCAGGTTGGCGACCAGCGCGCTGATCGGTGTGCGGCGCGAGCGCTTCGCCGAGCCGCGCACCGGCCACGCCGCCGCGTGGCTGAATTTGCCGGCGCGGGGAAACGGATCGATGTAGACGCCTCCCTTGAGCTTCCCGCTCGTCGCGTCGAAGACATCGAAATAGCGGACGTCGGGGTGCCAGGTCGGCACGGTCGCCGGCACGAAGCGGACGCCGTAGAGGCGCGACGCGATCGCCATCACCCACTGGATGCTCGCTTCGGTGGGAAAGTATTGGCGCAATGCTTCCTGATCGACGTTGAAGCGCGCCTTCCTCTGCTGCTCCTGGTAGTAGTCGGCGTCCCAGCGCTGCAACCGGACCTCGCCGACCGGCTTGTGCAAGGTCGCCGCCTTCAGCGCCGTCAGCTCCGCGATCTCCTTGCGCTCGACTTCGCGTACCGCCGACTTGACCTCGCGCAGGAATTTTTCGACCGCCTGCGGATTGCCGACCATGCGGCGGCGGGTCGCGAATTCGGCGTAGCTCGACAGGCCGAACAGGCCGGCCATCTCCTTGCGCAGCCGCATCGCCTCCGCCAAGAGCTCGATGTTCCTCGGCGTGCCGCGGTTCTGGAAGGCGAACTGGTAGCGCCGGCGCGCCTCCTCGTTCTCGGCGTTGGCCATGAACGGCAGGTATTCCGGATATTCGAAGCCCAGCAGGTAATTGCCCTTGTCGTCGCGCTTCGCCTTGGCGAGATAGTCCCGCGGCAATCCGACGACTTCATCGGCCGAGAAGACGACGCGGGTCTGGTTGTCGCGGATGTCGCGATCGAATTCCTGGCGGATCTCCTCCAGCCGATCGGCGATCGCCTTCAATCGCGCCCGCTTGTCCGGCGCGAGCGCGACGCCGTTGTCCTCGAACGTGTCGAGCAGATCCTTGCGCATCTTGGCGGCGGGACCGGTGCGCGCCGTCAACGCCTTGATGCGCGCATAAAGCGCGCCGTTCTGGTAGAGCTCGGTTTCGAATCGCGTCGTCTTCGATTCGCAGGCCTCGGCGGCGCTGCGGGTCGCCGCGTCGGGCGAGACGTTGGCGGTGAGGTCGACCGGCCCCTCGAAGTCCTCGAGGCGGATGCGCAAACGGTCCCAGCGGTCGAGCAGGTCGCGCGCCCCGGCGTTGCCGAGCGGCATCGTCTCCAGACGCTTGATCAGCCGCGCAGCGTCGGCGAGTCCGGTGCCGCAGGCTTCAGCCAGCGATGCCGCATCGTAGATCGGTATCGTCGGCCGCACCGCTGCCGCATTCGCCGCGCCCGCGAGCGCTGCGATGATCATCGTCATCCAAGGCTTGGCCATCAGGTCCTGTCCAGTCTGTATGTTCCGCGGCCGTGCTGCGTCGCGCCCGTAATCAGCGGCGCCTGCTGTTGTCGATGTCGAAGTAAATGAACTCGGCGAGCAGAATCGGGTGCTTCTTGTATCCGACGACCTGGGGCTGCAGCAGCATATTCCGGAGTCGGGTGTCGTGCATTTTCATCGCGCCATTGACCTCGACCATGCGCCAGAGCTGACGATAGAGTCGGCTGCGCTCCGGTGAATCGGGCATCGCCTTGGTCTTCAGATAGAGTCTGTCCCATTCGGCCAGCTGGAAGCACGAGGCGTTGTTCTCGCCGCTGTTGGGGCCGTAGAAAAGCTGGATGAAATCATCGCCGTCCGGGTAGTCGGCGATCCATGACGCGGTCCGCGACAGCAACTGGCATGCCCGCTCCCTCTTGAGCTCCTCCGGAAACCGGTTCTTGTCCACCTGCAGGCGAACGCCTATGCGCTCGACCGATTTCTGCCAGAGCTCGTCGATCTCCCGGTCGCGCGACGACGGCGTCGATGAATAGCGCCAGACCAGCGGTTTGCCGTTCGGCCATGTGCGGTAGCCGTCGGCGCCGC
>DATNAR010000391.1:0-14856 GCA_035607385.1 Casimicrobiaceae bacterium | reverse complement strand
CGTGCGTGCCATGGCGTGGTCCTCGTGCGTTGATCAGCTGCGAATTATCGCACGCTGCGGCAGGCCTCGGCTTGGCGGCTAGACCAGGCTTTTTTCGTAAACCAGCGAGCGCCGCTGCCAGTTGTAGAGGTCGCGCTTCTGCTGCGGCAGGCGCGACGGCTCGCTCTCGACGAAACCGCGCTCGACGAACCAGCCGGAAGTCCGTGTGGTCAGGACGAACAGGCGCGACAGGCGAAGCTTGCGCGCGCGCTGCTCGATTTCATGGAGCAGCGCCTCGCCGTAGCCTTCGCGCCGGAAGTCGGGATGAACGGCCAGTGCCGCAAGCTCGCCGGCCTTCTCGCCGGGAAAGGCATACAGCGCCGCGCAGCCGACGATCATGCCGTCGTGCTCGGCGACGACGAAGCGCTCGATTTCCATTTCCAGACGCTCGCGCGAGCGGCGCACCAGCACACCCTGGTCCTCGAGCGGCTCGATGATCGCCAGGATGCCGCCGACGTCGTCGATCGTTGCGCTGCGCAGGTGGGCCAGCGGCGCGGCGGCGACCATCGTGCCCACGCCGTCGCGCGTGAAGAGCTCGAGCAGCAGCGCGCCGTCGTGATGGCGGGAAATCAGATGCGCGCGCTTGACGCCGTTTTCGCAGGCGCGAATCGCGCCTGGGAGGTAATACTTGACGTCGGCCGGCAGCTTGCGGCCGCTGGCGAGCAGCGTCTCCGCGTCGTGCGTCGAAAGCTCGCTCAGCAGCTGGCGGCGGCCGTTGCGGACGCCGTCGGTTTCCATCAGGAAAATCAGCTTGTGGGCCGACAGGTGGACGGCGACCTGGGTCGCGACCTCTTCCAGCGCCAGGTTGAATATCTCCCCAGTCGGCGAGTACCCGAGCGGCGACACCAGCACTACGTCGCCGTCGTCGAGCCGCTGCCGTATCGCGGAGACGTCGACGCGGCGGACTTCGCCGGTCCACTGCATGTCGACGCCGTCGAGCACGCCGATCGGCTTGGCCGTCAGGAAGTTGCCGCCGACGACCCGGATGCGCGCGCCCGCCATCGGCGAGTTGGCGACGCCGAGGGACAGCAGCGCCTCGATGCGGCTGCGCGCATGGCCGGTTCCCTCGAGCACGCAGTCGAGCGTCTCGGCATCGGTCACGCGCAGCCCGCGGTTGTACTTGCTGGGGATACTCTGCTGCTTGAGGATGGCTTCGATCTGCGGCCGCGATCCGTGCACGACGACCAGACGGATGCCCAGGCTCTGCAGCAGATTGAGGTCATGCACGATGCCGAGGAAGGTTTCGTCGGCGACGACCTCGCCGCCGAAAGCGATGACGAAGGTCTTGCCACGAAACGCATGGATATAGGGCGCGGCCGAGCGGATCCACTGCACGAACGCCCGTGTCGTGGCCGAATGCGCTGCGGGGTTGATACGCGGAATGCGTGGCATCGGATCGAGGTCGCGTGGGCGGCGGGCGCGGCCGATTATAACGCCCGATGGCTCGAGCCGAAGAGGCGTCGCGACGCGGTATCGCCTATAATTACGCTTTACGCGGCACACCGGCGCGCAATCGAAAGCCAACGGTCTGCCGATCGCCGCCCGCTCGACGGCGCGCACCTTTCCGATGGCTTCGCCTTTACTCGAGAATCTCAACCCCGAACAGCTCGCCGCGGTGACGCTGCCGCACGCGTCGGCGCTGATCCTCGCCGGCGCCGGCAGCGGCAAGACGCGCGTCCTGACGACGCGCATCGCGTGGCTGCTCGCCACCGGGCAGGCGAGTCCGCTGTCGATCCTGGCGGTGACGTTCACCAACAAGGCCGCCCGGGAGATGATGTCGCGCCTTTCGGCGCTGACGCCGGTGAATACCCGCGGCATGTGGGTCGGCACCTTCCATGGCCTGTGCAACCGGATGCTGCGGGCGCATTACCGGGATGCAGGGCTGCCGCAGGCTTTCCAGATCATGGATATGCAGGATCAGCTGGCGCTGATCAAGCGGGTGTACAAGGCGCACAACATCGACGACGAGCGTTTTCCGGCCCGACAGCTGCAAAGCCTCATCAATGCATCGAAGGAAGAGGGCCTGCGCCCGAACCAGGTCGAGGCGCACGACGACTTCACGCGACGCCAGGTCGAGCATTTCGCGCTGTACGAGCAGGCATGCCAGCGTGATGGCGTCGTCGATTTTCCCGAGCTGTTGCTGCGCACCTACGAGCTGCTGACGCGGCACGAGGGGCTGCGCGAGCATTACCGCCGCCGCTTTTCGCACATTCTGGTCGACGAGTTCCAGGATACCAACGTGCTGCAGTACAAGTGGCTGAAGCTGCTGACCTCGCCGCAGACATCGGTTTTCGCCGTAGGGGACGACGACCAGTCGATCTACGCCTTTCGCGGCGCGAACGTCGCCAACATGCAGCACTTCGAGCGCGACTTCGCCGTTGCCGGCGCACCGGTGCAGCTGATCAAGCTCGAGCAGAACTACCGGTCGCACGGCCGCATCCTCGACGCGGCCAACGCGCTGATCAAGCACAACCAGGGCAGGCTGGGCAAGAATCTGTGGACCGCCGATGCCGAAGGCGAGCCGGTCCGCGCCTTTGCCGCGCCGTCCGACATCGACGAGGCGGCATTCATCGTCGACGTGGTCAACGGCCTGGTCGCCGACGGCGTCTCGCCGGCGGAGATCGCCGTGCTCTACCGTTCCAACGCGCAGTCCCGCGTGGTCGAGCACGCGCTGTTCAACGCCGGCATGCCGTATCGGGTCTACGGCGGCATGCGCTTTTTCGAGCGTGCGGAAGTGAAGCACGCGCTCGCCTATCTTCGTTTGATCGCCTCACTCGCGGACGATGGCGCGTTTCTGCGCGTGATCAATTTTCCGCCTCGAGGCGTAGGCGCGCGCTCGATCGAGACGCTGCAGGAGCGCGCGCAGGCGACCGGCAGCAGCCTCTGGCAGACCGCGTGCAGCCACCCAGTTGCCGGCAGGGCGGGCAGCAGCGTCGCCGCATTCGTCGGGCTGATCGAGGCGATGCGAACCGCCACGCAGGGACTGCCGCTGCCCGAGGTGGTCGACCATGTCGTGCACGCCAGCGGACTGCTGGCGCACTACGGCGGGGAAAAGGACGGCCAGGAGCGTATCGACAATCTGCAGGAATTGATCAATGCCGCCGACGGATTCCTGCGCGAGGCCGAGCGCGAGATCGGCGAAGGCGGCGACGATCCGCTGATGAGCTTTTTGTCGCATGCCGCGCTCGAGGCCGGAGAAACACAGGCCGCCGAAGGGCGGCCCGCGCTGCAGCTGATGACCGTGCACTCGGCCAAGGGTCTGGAGTTTCACACGGTATTCGTCACCGGCCTGGAGGAGGGCCTTTTCCCGCATGAGAACAGCATGTCCGAGTTCGACGGCATCGAGGAAGAGAGGCGGCTCGCGTATGTCGCGATCACGCGGGCGCGCCGGCGCCTTTATCTGACCCATGCGCAAAGCCGCATGCTGCATGGCCAGCTTCGTTACAACGTCGCCTCGCGCTTCCTCAATGAGTTTCCCGACGGGGTGGTGCAATGGCTGTCGGCCAGGCGGCGCGACTTCACGATGTCCGAGGATGCGCCGCCGATGACGCGAGTCGTTGCGCGCGAGGTGCCCGGCTGGCGCATCGGCCAGAGCGTCAAGCACGCCAAGTTCGGCCTGGGCATCATCATCGACGCCGAGGGACGCGGCGACGATGCACGGGTGCAGGTCAATTTCCGCGAAGCCGGCGTCAAGTGGCTGGCGCTTGAGTATGCCAAGCTGCAGCCGGCCTGAGTCGGCACACTAGCTTGTTGCCGCGGGCGTCTGCGGTGTCTCGTCCGCGGGGAAGATGTCGCGATAGCCGACGTAGTCCGAGATGTGCAACGTCGCGATCAGCACGAACATATAGGGCGTAATGACGAACAACAGCACCGGCCCCGCGGCGTTCTCGCCCAGCAACTGCGCGATGCCCAGCGCGAAAACAGGCACGACGCCGCCAAAAGCGAATACGGCAAGCCCGTAGACGGCGATCGCGCGCCAGTTGGCGATCGATGCCCGGAGGCTCGTGACCAGCGCAGTGCGCGCGCCCGCGTCGTGAAATACGACCAGCGCCGGGGCGAACCAGGTCGCGAGCAGCGTCGGCAGCGCGCACGCCGCGCCGAAAAGCATCGCCGCTTGGACTCGGCCGGTGCTCAGGATTGCCTCGGTCGGACGTTGTGCGCCGGTCAGCAGCGCGATCAACTGGCCGCCGTCGATAAGCGTGGTGGCCTTTACCGCCACCAGCATGCCGCCGAGAAAGACAATACCCAGCGGCAGCAGCGCGCGGAGGTCGCTGCGAAAGCCACGAAACAAGTGCGCGAACTTCGGCACGCCGCCGCGTTCCTGGGACCAGGCCGCGGCCAGAAAGCCGACGGCGAAGACCGGCCGCAGCAACGGCGCGACGAACTGTCCGATCGACGCCCATGGGCCGAACTCGGTCAAGCCGACCAGCAAATAATAGACAAAAAGCAGCAGCAGCCAGGGCAGCGGCGCGGCGCGGAACATTGCCGCCGCACGCAAGAGCCAGGCGAATCCGTTCGCCGCCGGACGTAATTCGAACGCGATCGCCGCGTCGCTCATCAGCCGGGCCACCGCGGCGGCGAAACGATGCGATCGCGCAGGATGCGCTCGAAGACGGCCGGGTCGTGCGCGGAGGTGATCTCTCCTGCGCGGGGGCGGTGCAAGTCGTAGAGGCGCGACAGCCAGAACCGAAGCGCCCCGGCGCGAAGCAGCGGCGCCCACATCGCGCGCTCCTCGGCGGTCACCGGACGCAGCGCCGTGTAGGCGGCCACCATTGCTTCGACGCGCGCGGCATCGAGAGCGCCTGCCCGGCTGCCGTCGACGAACACACACCAGTCGTTGACCGCAATCGCCAGGTCGTAGATGAAGGCGTCGGTCGCCGCAAAACCGAAGTCGATGACGCCCGAAACGCGTGTGCCTTCGAACAGCACGTTGTCGCAGAACAGATCGCCGTGGATCGCACCACGCGGCAATCTGACCTTGGCCAACCCGACCTGGAGCTTGAGCTCGGAGGCGATCAGTGCATTCTGCTCGGCCGACAGGAACGGCCGGACGGCGCGCGCGGTCTGGCGCCACCAGGCGGGACCGCGGCGATTCGACAGGCGGGAGCGGTAGCTTCCGACGGCAATGTGCATCTGCGCCAGCACCGCGCCCGCCGCCGCGCAATGCGCGACGTCGGGCCGCTCGACGGCGGCGCCCTCGAGTCGCGCCACCAGACCGGCAGGCTTGCCGTTGAGGATGCTCCACAGCGCGCCGCTTCGATCCGGTTCGGGCGCCGGAGCCTGCACGCCGGCGCTCGCCAGATGCGCCATCAGATTCAGGTAGAACGGCAACTCTTCCGCCGGAAGACGCTCGTAGAGCGTCAGCACATAACGGCCCTTGTCGGCGGTGACGAAGTAATTGGTATTTTCGATGCCGGCGGAGATCGGCTCGAATTCGTGCACGGCACCTATCGCATAACGCGTGAGCCAGGCAGCGAGTTCTTCGGGTGTGACGGTAGTGTAGACCGACATCGGGCATCGCCGCGCACTCGGGCGTGCGCGGCCGCTTTCAACGCTGCTAGGGACGGGGCCTAAATCAAAAGGAGAACAACAGCCACATCGGCACCTTGACTCCCGTATCGAGGCTGTCGCGTCGGATGAACGTTCCGTCGGCGCCGTTGGCAACCAAATAGTAGGGTCTGCCGCTCTTGGGCATCACCTTGATCATCGTCAGACGCCCGTTGACGCGGTATTCCTCGATGGTCTCGGTCGGCCGGCGCACGATCGTCACCTGCGGCTCGAGATCGGGATCGCTGGCAATTTCGGGTGGCGGTGGCGGAGCTTCAGGCAGCGGCTCGAGTTTCGGCGGCGGTGCCTTCTGTGCCAGCGCGGCAAGCGCGAACGCGAAGGCGATGGCGGGAATCAGCGTTGCGGGACGAAGGCCCATTTGGCACCGCGACGATCAATAGTGGTTCATTCTAACAGGAATCGGCACTTCCGGGCCGCCGCTTCCACCATCGCGGCAGGCGTCACTCCGCGTCCAGCGCTACAGATTGAGCATCCTGTCGCGCTCGGCGCGCGTCGGCTGAAACCCGCGGCTCTCGTAATAATCGAAGATCGCATCGACGATGGCTTCCGGCTCGTCGATCAGCGTCATCAGCTCGATGTCGGCCGGGGAAATCAAGCCTTCTCCGACCAGCTTGTCGCGCATCCAGTCGATCAGGCCCTTCCAGAAATCTCCGCCGACCAGGATGATCGGAATCTTGCGCGTCTTGCCGGTCTGCACCAGCGTCAGGCATTCGGTGAGCTCGTCGACCGTGCCGAACCCTCCTGGCAGGACCACGTACGCGGATGCGAACCGCACGAACATCATCTTGCGGGCGAAGAAATAGCGAAAGTTGATGCCGACATCCTGGAACGGGTTGCCGGCCTGCTCGTGCGGCAGCACGATATTGAGCCCGATCGCCGGCGAGCGGCCCGCGTGCGCGCCGCGATTGACCGCTTCCATCAGTCCGGGACCGCCGCCGGAGATCACCGAGAAGCCTGCGTCGGACAGCAGCCGTGCGATACGCTCGGCCTTCTGGTAGTACGCGTGATTGGGCGCAATGCGCGCGCTGCCGAACAGGCTGACCGCGGGACGGATGCCGCGCAGTCTCTCGGTCGCGACGGCAAACTCTGCCATAATGCCCAGAACACGCCACGCTTCCTGTCCGTTGGTCGCGAAATTCGCCTGAGGATCGATCAACTCGGGAATCTTGCTCGTCTGATTCATGCCTACGCTGTACCTCGTCGACGGCTCGTCTTATCTGTACCGGGCGTTTCACGCCTTGCCGGATCTGCGCACGTCGCGCGGCGAGCCTACGGGCGCGATTCGCGGTGTCATTTCCATGTTGCGCCGTTTGGTCGAGGACGGCAAGCCGGACCAGTTCGCGGTCGTATTCGACGCGCCGGGCAAGACGTTTCGCGATGACTGGTATCCGCAATACAAGGCCACCCGTACGGCGATGCCGGACGATCTCGCGCAGCAGATCGAGCCGCTGCATGAGTTGATTCGCGCGTACGGCTGGCCGCTGCTGATGATCGCCGGCGTCGAAGCCGACGACGTGATCGGCACGCTGGTGCGCCGCGCCGAAGCGGAAGGCTTCGATGCGGTCGTCTCGACCGGCGACAAGGATCTGGCGCAGCTGATCACGCCGCGCGTGACCCTGGTCAATACGATGAGCAACGAAAAGCTCGACATGCAAAGCGTCGTCGCCAAATTCGGCGTGCGCGCCGACCAGATCCTCGACCTGCTGACGTTGACCGGCGATGCCGTCGACAACGTTCCCGGCGTGGCTAAGGTCGGTCCGAAGACCGCAGCCAAGTGGCTGGCCGAATACGGGACATTGGACGAGGTGATCGCGCACGCCGGCGACATCGGCGGCGTCGTCGGCGAGAATCTGCGCGCGGCGCTCGATTGGCTGCCGCAGGGCAGGAAGCTGTTGACGGTGCGGACCGATTGCACGCTACCGGTCGCGCCGACCGGGCTCACATTGCAGCCAGTCGATGCCGGCAAGCTGAAGAGCCTCCTCGAGCGCTTCGAGTTCAAGACCTGGCTCAAGGACCTTGAAGGCGGCCGCAACGATACCGCCGCGCAGCCCAGGGCAGAACAGACCGCGCCGGCGCCGTCGGCCGCTCCCGCCGTTGCGCGCGCCCCCGTGCCGAAACATTACGAAACCATACTGGACATGGCCGCGCTCGAGCGGCTGATCGGCGCGATCGCGCAGGCGGAAATCGTCTGCTTCGACACGCAGACGACCAGCCTGGATCCGATGCAGGCGCGGATCGTCGGCTTGTCGTTCGCGCTCGAACCTGGGCACGCGGCCTATATTCCGCTGGTCCATCGCTACGCGGGCGCGCCAGCGCAGCTGCCGCTCGACCTGGTGCTCGAGCGGCTCAAGCCCTGGTTCGAGAATCCGACCGCGAAGAAGCTCGGGCAGAACGTCAAATACGATCAGCACGTGCTGGCCAACCATGGCATCGCTCTGGCCGGCGTCGCGCACGACACGATGCTGCAATCATACGTGCTCGAGTCGCACCGCCCGCACGACCTGGACAGCCTCGCCTTGCGCCGGCTCGACGTGAAAACCCTAAGCTATGCCGAGGTCACCGGGAAGGGCGCATCGCAAATCAGCTTTGACCAGGTCTCGATCGAAAGAGCGACCGAATACGCAGCCGAAGATGCCGATATCGTCGTTCAGCTGCATCGCGTCCAGCAGCCGCGAGTCGCCGCCGACGCGGGTCTCGATTTCGTCTACTCGTCGATCGAGATGCCGACCAGCGAAGTGCTGTTCCGCATGGAGCGCACCGGCGTGCTTCTCGACTGCGCATTGCTGGACGAGCAGAGCCGCGAGCTGGGCGAGCGCGTGCTTGCGCTCGAAAACCAGGCGTACGAGCTTGCCGGCCAGCCGTTCAATCTCGGGTCGCCGAAACAGCTTGGCGACATACTGTTCGGAAAAATGGGGCTGCCGGTCGTGAAGAAGACGGCGACCGGACAACCGTCGACGGATGAGGACGTCCTGCAGCAGCTGGCCGCCGACTATCCACTGCCGAAGCTTCTGCTCGAGCATCGCGGCCTGTCCAAGCTCAAGTCGACCTATACCGACAAGCTGCCTCTGATGCGAAACGCGCGCACCGGGCGCGTCCACACCAGTTTCGGACAGGCGACGGCGGTGACCGGGCGGCTCGCCAGTACCGACCCCAATCTGCAGAACATACCGGTGCGCACGGCGGAAGGCAGGCGGATTCGCGAGGCATTCATCGCGCCGCCCGGACACACGATCGTCTCGGCCGACTATTCGCAGGTCGAGCTGCGCATCATGGCGCACCTGTCCGGAGACGAATCGCTGCTCAAGGCTTTCGGCGAAGGCGCCGACATTCACAGGGCGACGGCGGCCGAGATATTCGGTGTGCCGCTGGCCGAGGTCAGCGGCGACCAGCGCCGCTACATCAAGGCGGTCAACTTCGGATTGATCTACGGCATGAGCGCCTTCGGCCTTGCCGCGCAGCTCGCCATCGAGCGCAGCGCAGCGCAGATGTTCATCGACAAGTATTTCACCCGCTATCCGGGCGTGGCGGAGTACATGCGGCGAACGCGCGAGCTGGCGCACAAGCAGGGGTACGTCGAAACGGTATTCGGGCGGCGGCTCTGGCTGCCCGACATCAACGCCGGCGGCGGCCCGCGTCGGCAGGGCGCCGAACGTGCGGCGATCAATGCGCCGATGCAGGGTACCGCCGCCGACCTGATCAAGCTGGCGATGATCGTCTTGCAGCAATGGCTCGATCGCGAGCAGCTGGGCACACGGTTGATCCTGCAGGTGCATGACGAGCTGGTGCTGGAAGTGCCCGACGCCGAGCTCGACCGCGTCAAGGGCGAGCTTCCCGTGCTGATGACCGGTGTCGCGAAGCTCCGGGTGCCGCTGGTCGTCGACGTCGGCAGCGGGCCGAACTGGGAGCAGGCACATTAGCTGACAATTCGGCTCGCGTCGGGCGATGTTGTCGTGCACATCGCACTCTGCTTGTTACCGTACAACCGTTAGTGGCGCTGCGCCGTCCGTTCGTAAGCTCGCCCACCGGCGAGACAAGGCAACGGCTATAAACAGCGCCTGCTCCCGTCGCGTGGTTTGCAAACATGCTTGCACCCGCTCATGTCGGTCATCTGGCCATGCTTCGGTCGCTTATCCGGCAGAACGCCGCCGAGGGGAGCTTCGATTCCGGGCTCGCCGCCGATACCGCGCAATCGATCGAGTTCTTCGACAAGCTCAAGCGCGCGCTGGTCCACGGCTATTTCATCGAGGAAGACCTGAACACGGGACGAGTCGAGTCGGTCGCGGTGCCCGGCTACGTGTTCTGGCCCGATGATCGGCATAGCGGGAATCCGCCGGCGGGCTTCGGCCTCTTCCGTGCGATCGCCGGCGGCTTCGAGCTCTGGCTCGCCGCGCTCGAGCTTGGACAGCGCGGCGGCGGCCATGGCCGCGCGATGCTCGATGCATTGTTTGCGACGCCGCCCGGAAGGAAAACCTGGGTTGTGCGCATACCCCGGGACTCACGTTATCGAGCGGCAGTCGAGCATCTGCTCGGCACGCATTCGTTCGATCGAATCGGCGACACGAACCGGCTGCGCTGGTTTCTGCGCAGCGACGCGCCGTCCGCGCTGGCAATGAACGTGCGCCGCGCCGTAAACGCCAATCCGCCGCGCAATTAGCGGCAGGTTTCAAAGCGTTGATGCGGAGTCGCAGCGAAACTCAATCGCAAAAAGCCCGAGGATCCGCGAGTCGATGGGCGTTATTAAACGCCAGAGGCGCACTGGCGAGATCCATCGAGCAGTGCCGCGGCCCAGCTCGTGCGATCGAAAGGATCCGGCGGAGTGAGTTCCACGAATCGGTGCTTGTGCCGCGACCAGCACGCGTAGTGTTCGGGCCAGCGCGTCGCATCGTGCTCGAATAGCCGATTCAGCTCGTCGCCATCCAATCGCGACGGCCGAACCTTGTCGAGCCGGGTTGCCAAGCCCGCAAGAAGCTGATCATGGCGCGCCCCCAATTCCGTGGGCAAGGTCGGCAACACGTGATGCAATAGCGGCATTGGCTGTACCGGTGGCAGCACAAGCCAGGCTTGGGCGTTGCGTGTCGTGACAATCGGCCCGTAATTCTGCTCGATCACGAGAAGCGTCAGCCCCGAATGCGTCATCGCCCACTCACGCGAGGCGTTGACGATGTCCCGCACCTGGTTCTGCGCCGAACGGGCTGTCCGAAGCTCGCCCTGAAGCACCCATGTACCCGCAAAAGTTGCACAAGCAAGCAAGGCGAGCCCCACGCGGCGATACCACGGGTGATCTACGCCAGCACCGACATCGGAGGCCGGTCGGGCACCTGCAATGCCGATCGCAAGCGACAGCCAGGCGACGGGTGTATAAGCGAGACGTCCACCTTCGCCTGACGCGCCCATACCGCCGGTAGCGAGCAACGTGGCGACAACGACTCCGCCAGAAGCGCAAAGGACTGCAGCCGCTAACCGTCTTTGCGTGCCCCTGGCGTGTGTCGCAATCAGTACACAGGCGGAACTCAGGAGCACTAGATAGGCGATCGCGCCTTGAGGCGTGCTTTGTGTGAGGTTTTCCCACCAATCTTTGATTGAGCCTGCGTCCAGTCGTAGCGCGTCGACGCGCGGCGCCGACTCAGGTCGCGTGTATACCCGCCAGAAATCACCGAAGAAATGCGCTCTGAGAACGAGAAAGAGTGCGACGAGAAGAAAGCATGCCGCCACGGCGACTATCTGCGCGCGGGACAAGCGGCGCGGCCATGCTAGCGCGACCAGCATGATTTGTGGCGCGAACACGGCGGCAGATTCCTTGAATCCGAGCGCGAGGCCGAAAAGAAGAGGAAGTGCTGCGGCGCGTATCGTCGAACTTGGTGAAGACGCCCAGACGTAGACACCCGCCAGCGTTAGCAGTGTGACGTAGGCATCCGCGCGTGCGGCAACCCAGAAGACACCTTCTGCAAGAATCGGACATAGGGCGAAGAACGTTGCTGCAATGACGCCTGCAACCCGCGCGTCTCGCCCGCAAGCGGCGGCGAGCCGCGCAATCAGCATCGCGATGATGACCGTGTTCATTGCGTGGGCCAGATAGTTGAACGCGAACCAGCCCGCGAAATTGTCGCCTGCGATCCGCTGATTGAGCGCCGCGCTTGCGATCATCATGGGGCGATAGAACACCACGCCATTGGACGGCACGTCGAAGAATTGTGCCCACGTTTGGACCCAAAGGGTGCCGTCTGCCGATGCGAGCCATGTTTGGTGCAGAAAACCGAAGTCGTCGCCGAGCCAGAACCCATGAAAGAAGCGTCCGTACATTGCCGACATGAGGATCAGCGGAATAGCTACCAGCCAGCCACTCGGCGCGCGTGGACGTCCCAGCACCGCTAACCATCGCCTTTCGTCCTTAAACTTAGGGAATGACTTCACATTCATTGCTGTAGCAGGCAGTGAATATTCCGGCGAGGTTCTTAGCGCGAGTAATACGCGCAGTTTGGAAGTTCCGCCGAACAGCCTGCGGAGCGTTACTTATGGCTTCGTTGCCAGCGGGGCGCTTTCACGTATCCCCACCTGCGCGAAGCGCGGTACGTTTCTCCACCTAGATAAGCGTCCTAACCGACGCTAGACGGCGGGCGTCGCGACCGGCGCACGCGCCGCGACCTCGTCTTCGTAGATGTCGCAGTACCCGGTGTACAGCGATGCGATCGTCACCGGACCGAGGACCAGCCAGCCCAGCATAAGCGGGATCGTCGCGACGATCGCGAGACCGATCCCCAGCAGGCCATAGAGCAGGAACGGCACGATATTGCGCAGGCATCCGTTGAAGGACAGTCGCATCGCCTCGAGCGGCGCGACGCCGCGCAGCACGACCAGTGCCGGCGCAAACCACACTGCCATGACCAGCGGCAGGTACAGCAGCAGGAAGACGAGCAGACCGACCACTATCGCAAGCCCAAGGCTGCCCAGAATGGAGAATACCGCCCATGGATCCTGCAGCTCGTTCAGATCCTGCAGGTGCCAAAGGCTGCTGACGATCGCTGCGCCGAAGAACATCAGCAGCAGGCCGAAGACCACCAGCGCGATCGCCACTGCGACGGCGGTATAGATCAGGCCGACGATGAACAGGGGCCCGGTGCGCTCGCCGAAACCGGCGAACAGGTGACCGACGGTCAGTGGCTGGCCGCGATCGACGGCGCGGCAACCGAGCATCAGGCCACCGGCGAAAATCGGAAATAGCAGCTGCCCGATCACGTGACCGATCAGCGGTACGAGCGCCAGCACCATATTGATGATGACCAGCAGGATGACGATCAGAATCCAGACCCCGGCAGCAGGGGTGAACAAGCGCCAGGCTTCTCCCCACCAGGCGAAGCCGCGATCGGCATGGACTGCGCGCGGCGTTGATGCCGGCGCCGCGGGGCTGCCGGGGCCCGCACCTGCTTGATTGGACATCACACACTCCTGTGTCGCCCCGACGAGGGGACTCCTGTCCTAGCATAGCGCACGAGCACTATGACATTGTCATGGATGCGGCTCGGCAAAGAAACGGCCGCTGGCAGTCGTCCCCGGAAAATTTGCGGCTAGAGGCTTGATTTCCCTTCTCGCAGCGCCTATCATCAGCACTCGCTTGAGGCGAGTGCTAACAAGGGCCGTACGCCGTGGTCCAGCGTCCGCCTCCGAGGCGACAATCGAACCCAGGCGTGGGATCAACTAATTGATTCCACTTAATTTTGTTACTAGGAGTGAGTGCTAACATGGAAATTCGTCCTTTGCATGATCGCGTGATCGTCAAGCGGCTGGAAGAAGAGCGCAAGACTGCCGGCGGCATCGTCATCCCCGATACCGCCGCCGAAAAGCCGTCGCAAGGCCAAGTCGTGTACGCCGGCCCAGGCAAGACCGACGACAGCGGCAAGGTCGTCCCGATGGGCGTCAAGAAAGGCGACAAGATACTTTTCGGCAAGTACTCCGGGCAGGAATTCAAGCTCAACGGCGAGGATCTGCTGCACATGCGCGAAGACGACATCATCGGCATCGTCGCCTGATCTCGCCCCAGCGATCGCCACCACCACCTTTTAGCTTTCAGGAGAAACAAATATGGCATCCAAAGACGTTCGCTTCGGCGACGGCGCCCGCAACCGCATGCTGGCCGGGGTCAATATCCTCGCCAATGCGGTCAAGATTACTCTGGGCCCGAAGGGCCGTAATGTAGTCCTCGAGCGCAGCTTCGGCGCGCCGACGATCACCAAGGACGGTGTCTCGGTCGCCAAGGAAATCGAGCTCAAGGACAAGTTCGAGAACATGGGCGCGCAGATGGTGAAGGAAGTCGCGTCCAAGACCTCCGACGTCGCCGGTGACGGGACCACGACGGCGACCGTACTGGCGCAATCGATCGTCGTCGAGGGCATGAAGTATGTCGCCGCCGGCATGAATCCGATGGACCTGAAGCGCGGCATCGACAAGGCGGTCACCGCCGTCGTCGAGGAGCTCAAGAAGATCAGCAAGCCGTGCACGACCAGCAAGGAAATCGCCCAGGTCGGCGCGATATCGGCGAATGCCGACGAGTCGATCGGCAAGACGATATCGGACGCGATGGACAAGGTCGGCAAGGAAGGCGTGATCACCGTCGAAGACGGCAAGGGTCTCGAGAACGAGCTCGACCTGGTCGAAGGCATGCAGTTCGATCGCGGCTACATCTCGCCGTATTTCATCAACAATCCCGACAAGCAGACCGCCGTGCTCGAGGATGCGTACATCCTGCTGCACGACAAGAAGGTCAGCAACATCCGTGACCTCCTGCCGCTGCTCGAGCAGGTGGCGAAGTCGGGCAAGCCGCTGCTGATCATCGCCGAGGACGTCGACGGCGAAGCGCTGGCGACGCTGGTCGTCAACAACATCCGTGGCATCCTGAAGACCACCGCCGTCAAGGCGCCCGGTTTCGGTGATCGCCGCAAAGCGATGCTGGAAGATATCGCCATCCTGTCCGGCGGCACCGTCATCGCCGAAGAGCTTGGCCTCAAGCTCGAAAACGCGACGCTGAAGGATCTCGGCCGCGCCAAGCGCATCGAAGTCGGCAAGGAAGACACGACTCTGATCGACGGAGCGGGCGAGAAGTCGGCCATCGAGGCACGCGTCAAGAACATCCGCGTGCAGATCGACGAAGCGACTTCGGACTACGACAAGGAGAAGCTGCAGGAGCGCGTGGCGAAGCTCGCCGGCGGCGTGGCGGTGATCAAGGTCGGCGCAGCCACCGAAGTCGAGATGAAGGAA
>DATNAR010000362.1:0-5728 GCA_035607385.1 Casimicrobiaceae bacterium | reverse complement strand
ACCGAAGTGGCCGCGCTCGTCGGGAAGCGCGTACGGTACGTCAGCCATCTGCATCACGCACTCCTTGGATGAACGCGGCGATCTTCGCCGGGTCCTTGATGCCTCTGTGCGGTCTGCCGTCGTCGCCGCTCTCTTCCACGCCGCTCGATACGTCGACGGCCCACGGCCGCAATGCCCGGATCGCCGCGCCGACGTTGTGCGGCGCGAGTCCGCCGGACAGAATCAGCGGTTGCGCGAGCCCCGCATCGAGGCGCGTCGCCACCGCGCCCCAATCGAAGGTCCTGCCGGTCCCGCCCGGCATACCGCCGGGCTCGAACGCGTCGAACAGGATAGCCCGCGCATCGCGATAACGCGCCGCGTATTGTAGCAAATCGACGTCGGGCCGCACGGCGACCGCCTTGATGTAAGGTCGCGCGAACGACGCGCACAGTGCCTGCGGCTCATCGCCGTGGAATTGCAGCACGTCGAGCGCGACCGCGTCGAGCGCGGCGCGCACCTCGTCCGGCTGCGGATCGACGAACAGGCCGACGACCGTCACGAACGCCGGCACCGCGGCCGCGATCGCCCGGGCCTGCTCGAATTCGACCTTGCGCGCGGTCCCCGGCCAGAAGACGAGCCCGATCGCGTCGGCGCCGGCGTTCGACGCCGCCAGCGCATCGCCGATGCGCGTGATGCCGCAGATCTTTACGCGCGTGCGCGATGCCCGCTTCATCGTTGCGCGCATCGCTTTCAGGCGCCGAACGCGCGCACCGGCGCATGCGTCGGCGGAAGATTCCAGCGCGGCGGATAGTCGATGCCGGTCAGGTACAGGCCGTCGGGGGCGAACGTCGGCGCCGCGCGCGTGCGATCGCGGCCGGCGAGCAATTCGGCGATCCATCCCGGCGGATGGCGGCCATTGCCGACGTAGACCAGCGCGCCGACGATGTTGCGCACCATGTGCTGCAGGAATGCATCGGCATGAAAATCGAAGCGGATCATGTCATCCTCGCGCGCAATATCGAGCCGGTCGAGCATCCGGGTCGCCGATCTTGCCTGACATTCGGCAGCGCGAAAGGCCGAAAAATCGTGTCTGCCCAGCAGCGCATCGGCGGCAGCGCGCATCGGATCGAGCGCAAGCGGCCGATGGTACCAGCCGGCCCGGCCGGCGAGGAGCGCCGGGCGCACTGGCCGATCGAGCAGCAGATAGGTGTAATGCCTGCCGGTCGCGGCGAAGCGCGCGTGGAATTCCGCCGGCACCTCGACCGCCCATCGCGCTGCGACGGACGGAGGCAGCAAGGCGTTGACGCCGCGAACCCACGCGGTGTCGGCGCGGCGCGCGTCGGTGTCGAAGTGGACGACCTGGATCGTCGCATGGACGCCCGCGTCGGTGCGCCCGGCCGCGACCGTCGACAGCGCGGCGGCGGCGATTGCCGACAGCGCGCGCTCGAGCGCGTCCTGGACGCCGGTGCCGTCGGCCTGCGTCTGCCAGCCGTGAAAGGGTGCCCCGTCGTATTCGAGGCCGAGCGCGATTCTCATCGAACTTGCTCAAGCGTCATTGTCGCCATCCGACCGGCATCGTGCCAAGCGGCGCCGTAAAAAAAACGGCGGCATGCCGCCGCCGTTTTTTGCCCCGGGATGAAGTCAGGGCTTAAGCGAGTTTGGACAGCAGCGTCTTGGCCTCGGTCTTCTGTTCGTCATCGCCTTCGTGCAGCACTTCCTGCAGGATTTCGCGTGCTCCTTCGACGTCGCCCATCTCCTGGTAGGCCTTGGCCAGGTCGAGCTTGGTGGCTGCGTCGTGCCACTGGCCATCGAGCACCGACGGCGTCGGGTCCTCGAAGGTCGAGCGATCGGGATCGAACGCGAGATCGAGCTTGTCGAGCTCGATTGCCGCGGCGGGCCGCGCGAGCTGCGGCGCCGGCGCGCCTGCAGTGGCGAACGCGCGCTCGGGCTCAGGCGCGGGCTTGGGCTGCGCCGCCGGCGGCGCGGCGCGAACCGGCTCGTCCAGATGGAAGTCGAGATCGAACTTCGGAACCGATTCGGGATCGAGGCTCAGGCTGTCATGAGCCGGCGCCGACCTGTCGCTCGCGCCGGACTTGGCCGCTCCCGATACCGTGCCGGGGAACGGCGAGGACTTCTCCAACGAATCACCGGCGGCGCGGCTGGACTTGGCGACTTCCTGCGCCGCGCCGGCAAGTATCGCGGCCGGCGTCTTGGGCTCTTCACCCGAGCTCGGGGCCAGCGAAATATCGTCGTCGAGCGAAAAGTCGAGCGGCGTGGCCACTCGGGGCTCGGCCTTGTGCTCGGGCGGCACCGAGAATACCTGCGTATCGCTGACCGGAGGTTCGGCTGCCGCGGCGGCGGCGGCCGCCGCCGGCGTCGCGGCGAAGGCCGAGCCGCCGGCTTCGGTGAACAGCGGGTTCGCCGGATCGAGCTGGCGTCCAAGCGCCATCGCCTTCTGCCATACCTCGCCCTGGCCACCCGACACCGAATACAACTCGCTGGCGACGGTCTCGAAGGCGGACGGCTTGTTGTGCTGTGAATGGATCTCCAGCAGCTTGAGGTAGATCTCCTGCCGCTGCGGATCCTTCTTCAGCGCATCCTTGAGAATTTCCTCGGCCTGCGCGTCGCGGCCGTAGGCAAGATAGACCTCGGCTTCGGCGATCGGATCGACCTCGTCGGTGTCGATATTGCCCAGGCCTTCGCGGCTGAAATCGCTGGCGAGCGAATTGTCGCCGGTGTTGACGACACCGCCGCCGGTCGAGCCGAACACCGTGTTCGTCTTGATGTCGGTGCCCGAGATGATGCTGTCCTCGAAGCGCGTCGTCTTGCGCCGGCGTGCGGCGACGATGCCGGCGATACCCGCCAGCAGGACCAGCGCGCCTCCGCCGATCGCCCAGGTCGGCGTGTTGCCGAACAGGTCGTCGATGAATGACGGCTCGGGCTTGGCCGGTGCCTTCTTCGGCGGTGCCGGCTTCGGTGGAGTTGCCTTCGTCTCAGCTTTGGCTTCCGGCGCCTTGGTCTCGGGCGGCGGCGATGATGGGGCCTTGGTTTCCGGCGCTGGCGATGCAGGCGGCGACGTCGCAACCGTCGGCGCAGCAGCGGTCGGTGCAGCAACAGTCGGCGCAGCCGCGGTCGGCGCGGCCGGTGGCGGCGCGGCCGCGGACGGCGCGGGCGCAGGTGTCGGCGCAGGCGCTGTTGCGGCCGGCGCTGGCGTGGCGGCAGCAACCTTCGGCGCTTCCGCCGGCGTCGCGGACCCCTTGCCCTTGCTCGCTTCGGCGCTGGCCTGCAGCGACGACATCGTCTGGTTCTTGAGCTCGACGGCGCGCTGCAGATCGCGCACCGTCTTCTCGAGCTCGGCGACGCGCGAATTGGCTTCGCTCAGCGCCCGTTCCTTGGCCGCGAGATCCTCGGCCAGCGCCGTTCCGGCCGCAGCTCCCTTGCCGGCTTCGCGCGAGACGCGCAACTGATCCCTGCCCGGCTGTGCTGCGCCCGCCTTGTCTTCGACCGCCGTCGTGATCCGGCCGCTCGCCGATTGCCTGGGTGCAGTCGCATCGGCTGCCGGTGCAGCGCCGGCCACGCGATCGCGATAGGCGCGCCAGTCGGCGGCCTGCGCCCTGACGACCTGCGTCGCCTCGCTTGGCGCTATGGCCGCGACCTGGTCGCCTTGCGGCACGTTGACGATCTGCCCGGTGCGCAGCCGATTCATGTTGCGGTCTTCGAACGCGTTCTCGTTGCTGCGGAACAGCGCGACCAGCATCTGCTCGAGGCTGACGTCGGCGGGCTTGGTCTGTTGCGCGATCTTCGACAGCGTGTCGCCGCGCTTGACTGTGTAAGTCGATGCGGCGGCAGACGGAGCCTCCGCCGGCGCGGCCGCGGCCGAACGGCGCGCGGCGGGTGCCGCAGCGGCGCCGGTGGAACCGGCTTGCGCGCGGGCGGCGGCAGCGGAGCCCGCCTGGGCGCGAATCGGCGCCGTGGGCTCGACCGCCTGCGTTTCAGTGCCGCTCGGTGGATCGAGCAGGAACGTGTAATCGCGCACGACGCGGCCGGTTGCCCAGTTGAGCTCGACCAACAGATCGAGGAAGGCGTCGTTGACGGCTTGCGAAGTCGTTACGCGGAGATACGGCGCGCCGTTCGCCGTCTGCTCGACGACGATGCGCGCACGCGACATCGCAGCCGGATATTGAACGTTGTTATCGCGATACACGGCCGGATCGGCGATTCTCGCGCGCAGGGTATCGAGTTCGTCCTTTTGCGCGGACGTGAGCTCGATCGTCGCCGACAGCGGTTGGCCGAGGCCCGATTGCACCGTGAGCTTGCCCAGCCCCAGTGCGAACACCGAGACGGGGAGCGTCAGAGCGCCCGCCAACAGCCCGCAGGTGATATAGGGTTTTGCTCGCATGCCGACCTCAGTGTGCGTATTTGCTGACCTAACTTAACATCATGGAGTTAGCGGTGCAAGCTAAACCTCGGTATTAGCTTGATTTTTTGCCGCAAAAAGCCGGTTCGCTCCGGACGGGATCGCGCTGCCCCGCCTTCCACCCAAGCGCTACCGGTGGGGGGAGGAGATTCGTCTGACTACAACCCCTTGTATCCGTTCGGTTCAATCAAGGCCGTCGCTGGGCTGTTGTAACGGCGTCGCGATGCCGTGCCCGGCAGCGCGCCGGCTTAGCGCCAACGCATAAAACCGGGCAAAAACGCGAGCTTCAGCCGACCGGCCGGGAGGCATGTCATAAGCGAAAGCCTCGGCCTCGATCCCGACCCCGGCCCTCATCGCGCGAGAAGGATGCGCAGCATGCGTCGCAGCGGCTCGGCGGCGCCCCACAGCAACTGATCGCCGACGGTGAATGCGCCTAGATAACCATCGCCGAGCGCGAGCTTGCGCAAGCGGCCGATCGGAATCTCGAGCTTGCCGGTAACCGCGGCAGGCGTGAGCTCGCGCATGCTTGCCTCGCGCTCGTTGGGCACGACGCGGACCCAGCCATGCGCTTCGGCAAGCATTTTTTCGATGTCGGACAACGCCAGATCGCGCCTGAGCTTGATCGTCAGCGCCTGGCTATGGCAGCGCATTGCGCCGACACGCACGCAGATCGACTCGATCGGAATCGGCCGCGTCTCGCGGCCGAGGATCTTGTTGGCTTCCGCCCCGCCCTTCCATTCCTCCTTCGAAATCCCGTTGCCCATGTCTTCGGCGATCCACGGGATCAGGCTGCCGGCGAGCGGCACGCCGGTGTACTCGGTCGGGAAGCGCTCGTCGCGAAGGATGCCGGCCACTTCGCGGTCGATATCGAGGATCGACGATGCCGGATCGTCCAGCAGTTCCTTCGCCGCCAGATGCGCTTCGCCCATCTGCTGCAGGAGCTCGCGCATGTTCTGCGCGCCGGCGCCCGACGCCGACTGATAGGTCATGCAGGTCATCCATTCGACCAGGTCGCGCTGGAGGAGTCCCGCGAGCGCCATCATCATCAGGCTGACCGTGCAATTGCCCCCTATGTAATTGCGCACGCCTCGCGCCAGCGCCGCATCGATGACGTTCCTGTTGACCGGATCCAGCACGATCACCGCGTCGTCAGCCATGCGCAAGGTCGACGCCGCGTCGATCCAGTAGCCGTCCCAGCCGGCGTCGCGCAATTTGGCGTGCATCGGCTTGGTCCAGTCGCCGCCCTGGCAGGTGACGATCGTGTCGAGCTCGGAGAGCGCGCGTACGTCGGCCGCATCCTTGAGCTTGCCGCCGGACTTGCCGATCCTGGGA
>DATNAR010000337.1:0-5629 GCA_035607385.1 Casimicrobiaceae bacterium | reverse complement strand
GACCTCGCGCAACCGGTTGGAATTCGAGCTGTTCGGGCTGCCGACGACGATCACGACGTCGCATTGCGGAGCCATAAACTTGACCGCATCCTGGCGGTTTTGCGTCGCGTAGCAGATGTCGTCCCTCCTCGGCCCGATGATCGCGGGAAAACGCCGCCTGAGCGCCGCGACGATCGCGGCGGCGTCGTCGACCGACAGCGTCGTCTGCGTCACGTAAGCGAGCTGCGAGGCATCGCGGACGACCAGGCGATCGACGTCCGCAACCGATTCGACCAGCTGGATGCCGCCGTCGGCCTGGCCCATCGTGCCCTCGACTTCGGGATGGCCGGCGTGACCGATCATCACGATTTCGCGGCCGTTGGCGTGCATCTTGGCGACTTCGACGTGGACCTTGGTCACCAGCGGACAGGTCGCATCGAAAACGGCCAGGCCGCGCGCCGCGGCTTCCTCGCGCACCGCGCGCGAGACGCCGTGCGCGCTGAACACGACGGTGCTTCCCCGCGGAACGTCGGCGAGCTCGTCGACGAATATCGCGCCCTTCGCCTTCAGATCGTCGACGACGAACTTGTTGTGAACGACCTCGTGTCGCACGTAGATCGGCGCGCCAAACTTGGCGAGCGCCTGCTCGACGATCGCGATCGCCCGATCGACACCGGCGCAAAATCCGCGCGGGTTGGCGAGGATGACTTCGCTCATCGGTTCGGCCTCATTGCGGGTCGATCGGCATGATGCTGGCGGAAGCTGTCGAGGATCAGCAGCGCGACCCCGACAGTGAGTGCGCTGTCCGCCACATTGAACGCGGGAAACGGGTCGAAGCGCGCGGCGAGCCCGCTGCGGAACGGGAGGTAATCGTGCACCAGCAGAAAATCGACGACCTTGCCCAGCGTCAGCCGATCCCAGAGATTGCCGAGCGCGCCGCCCAGAATCAGGCTCAACGCGAGGCTGTAGATGCGGTCGCCGCCGCGCCGCAGCAGCCAGATCATCAGCCCCGAGGCAGCGAGCGCCAAGCCGATGAAAAGGTAGTGCTGCCATCCGGACGCATCGGCGAGAAAGCTGAACGCCGCTCCGGTGTTGTAGGCGAGCACGATACTGAAGTTGGCGGTCAGCGTGCGCTGCTCGCCGACGCGCAGAACCGATTCCACCCATGCTTTGCTGCTCTGGTCGGCGGCGATCACCGCCGCGCTGACCAGCAGCCATATCCACCAGCGCCGTGCCTCTGTTTCGTGCACGAGGCTCATGCGAACCGGCGCGATTCGCCGCTCCCGTAGAGATTGGCCACACAGCGTCCGCACAAGGCCGGATGGCTCTGGTCGGCGCCGACGTCGGCGCGGTAATGCCAGCACCGCCCGCACTTGGCATGAGCGCTCGGCGTCACCTGGATGTCGAGCGCGTCGCCACGCCGGACGGTGGCCGAGGAGGTGATCATGACAAAGCGCAGGTCCTCGCCGAGCGAGGACAGCGCCTCGTACGCCGGGGACGGCGCGGTGATCGCGATCTCCGCCTGCAGCGACGAGCCGATCTCGCCGCGTTCGCGCGATGATTCCAGCCGCTTTAAGACCGCGTCCCTGACGGCCATGATCGCCGTCCAGCGCCGGGAGAAATCCGGACTGTCGCCGCGCGCGACCCGCACCTCGGCGGCCCAGGTCGCCGCGAAGATCGTCGGGTTGCCCGGATGAACGATCCGCCAGGCCTCTTCGGCGGTGAACGACAGAATAGGCGCCATCAACTTGATCAATTCGTCCCGGATGATGGTGAGCACCGTTTGCGCCGAGCGCCGTCCGGCCGAATCGGCCGCCGTCGTATAGAGACGGTCCTTCAGGATGTCGAGGTAACGGCCGCCGAGCTCTTCCGAACAATACAGCTGCAGCGCCTGCACGACCAGGTGAAATTCGTACGCCGCGTATTTCTGCCGCATGTCGTCGAAATAGCCGGCCGCGACGTCGAGGGCATAGCGGTCGAGCTCGAACAGCTTATCGGCCGGCACCGCGTCGCGCGCCGGATCGAAGTCCGCCGTATTGGCGAGCAGAAAGCGCAGCGTGTTGCGGATGCGGCGATAGCCCTCGACGACGCGCTTGAGGATTTCATTGGAGATCGAAAGCTCGCCCGAATAGTCGGTGGCGCCGACCCACAGGCGCAGGATCTCGGCGCCCAGCGTGTCGGAAACCGTCTGCGGCGCGACCACGTTGCCTCTGGACTTCGACATCTTCTTGCCGTCGCCATCGACCGCGAAGCCGTGGGTCAGCAGCGCTTTGTACGGCGGGACGCCGTTCAACATGCACGACGAGAGCAGCGACGAATGGAACCAGCCGCGATGCTGGTCCGAGCCCTCCAGATACAGGTCGGCGGGGAAGCCGGTCTGATCCGGATGCGAGCCGAGATGCTTGTTGCGGCCGTCGGGGCCGCCCATGACCGTCTGGTGCGTGGCTCCCGAGTCGAACCAGACGTCCAGCGTGTCGGAAAGCTTGCGATATTTCTTCGGGTCGACCCCGAAGTCTTCATAGGTCGCCTTCTGCCATTCCTCGATGCCGCCGCGCTCGACCTTGGCCGCGGCGAGCTCGAGCAGCGGCAGCGTGTCGGGATGCAGCGCATCGGTCTCGCGGTCGACGAAAAACGGCAGCGGCACACCCCATTGGCGCTGCCGCGACAACGTCCAGTCGGGCCGGTTGGCGATCATGCCGGAAAGACGCGCCTTGCCCCATGCCGGAAAGAATTGCGTCGCCTCGATGCCGGCCAGCGCCGTTTCGCGCAGCGTCTTCGCCGGCTTGACGCCGCGCCAGCCCGGCACCTCGTCCATGCCGGCGAACCACTGCGTCGTCGCCCGATAGATGATCGGCGTCTTGTGCCGCCAGCAGTGCATGTAGCTATGGGTCAATTTTTCGGCGTGCAGCAGCGCGCCGACGTCGCGCAGCTTTTCGACGATCACCGGATTGGCTTTCCAGATGTTGAGGCCGCCAAAGAACGGCAGCGTGTCCGCATAACGGCCGTCGCCCTGCACCGGATTCAGGATCTGGTCGTCGGTGAGACCGTAGCGCCGTCCCGACTGGAAATCATCGACGCCGTATGCCGGCGAGCTGTGCACGATGCCGGTCCCCTGCTCCAGCGTTACGAATTCGCCGAGCTGCACCGGGGATTCGCGGTCGTAGAACGGGTGGCGAAAACGGATGCCCTCGAGCGATCGGCCGGGCGACTTGTGCTCGAAACGGCCGGCCGGCTCTTTTCTGGCGATGCCGAAGCGCGCAAGGCAGGCGTCGACCAGCTCGCTTGCCAGGACGAAGGCGCCGCGATCGGTTTCGACCAGCGAATAGCTCAAGTCCGGGTGCACCGCCAGCGCCTGATTGGCCGGGATCGTCCAGGGCGTCGTCGTCCAGATGACGGCGCGCGCTGGACCGCCGGGCAATGTCTCCAGCCCGAATGCGCGCGCGAGCCGTGCGCGGTCGCGCGGATCGATGTCGAAGCCGACGTCGATCGCGATATCGGTGCGATCCTCGTATTCGACTTCGGCTTCGGCCAGCGCCGACTGGCAGTCGAAGCACCAGTTGACCGGCTTGAGACCGCGATAAATGTAGCCCTTGGCGAGAATCGCGCCGAGCATGCGAATTTCGTCGGCTTCGTTGCGAAACGCCATGGTCGTATAAGGATGATCCCAGTCGCCGAGCACGCCGAGGCGCTGGAACTGCGCTTTCTGGCGCGCGATCTGCTCGGTCGCGTAGGCGCGTGCCAGCCGCTGCGTTTCCTCGACCGGTATGTTTTTGCCGTACGTTTTTTCGATCTGCACCTCGATCGGCATGCCGTGGCAGTCCCATCCCGGCACGTACGGCGCGTCGTAGCCAGCGAGCTGCTTGCTCTTGACGACGATGTCCTTGAGGATCTTGTTGACGGCGTGGCCGATATGGATGTCGGCGTTGGCGTACGGCGGGCCGTCGTGCAGGACGAAGCGCGGCCGCCCGCGGCTGGCGACGCGAATCGCCTCGTAGACCTTCTTCTGCTGCCATTCGCGCACCCAGGCGGCTTCCCGCTTCGCCAGGTCGCCGCGCATCGGGAATGCGGTGTCGGGCAGATTGAGTGTCGACTTGTAGTCGGCCTGCGGCTTGTCGGACATGTTTTCTTCTACCGCGCCGTGCCCGCGCCGGCCGCGAAATACTCGCGCGCCTGCTCGACATCGGCGCGCATCTGCCGGGTTAGCGCATCGAGGTCGGCGTAGCGCTCCTCGTCGCGCAGCTTGCGCAGGAACTCGACGACGACGCGGCGGCCGTACACCGCTTCGTCGAAATCGAACACGAAAACTTCCAGCAGCGGCTTCGCGCCGGCCTTGACCGTCGGCCGCACGCCGAGACTGGCGGCACCGGCTCGCGGCGTCCCGCCCAGGCCGCGCACGCGAACGGCAAACACCCCGGTCAGCGGCGGCGGACGGCGCAGCACGATGTTGGCGGTCGGAAAGCCGAGGCTGCGTCCCAGCTTGTCGCCATGGACGACCTTGCCGCCGATCGCGTACGGCCGTCCCAGTAATCGTGCTGCATGATCGAGGTCGCCGGCGGCGAGCGCGGCGCGTATGGCGGTGCTCGATGCGCGCTCGCCGTCGACGACGACCGTCGGCATCGCCTCGACGCTGAACGTCGTCGCGGCGCGACGGAGCAGCGCAAGATCGCCGCTGCGCCCGCGGCCAAAGCGGAAATCGTCACCGACCAAGACCCAACGCGTGCCGAGCCGGCGCACCAGGACGTCGTCGACGAAGCGCTCCGCCGGAAGCGACGCCAGCGCGGCGTTGAAGCGCGCGACATGGACCTCGGCGATGCCGTGCGCCGCGAATTGCTCGAGCTTGCTGCGCAACGTGGAAAGCCGCGGCGGCGCAGTTCCCGGCGCGAAGAATTCGCGCGGATGCGGATCGAAGGTCAGCACGGCCGACGGCAGCGCCAGATCTTCCGCAGCCTCCGACAGCCGGCCGAGCATCGCCTGGTGGCCGCGATGGACGCCGTCGAAGTTGCCGATGGTCAGCGCGATGGGGCGATGGCGGTCGGCGCGATCCGGGAGCCCACGAAAGACCTGCACTTCAGTTCCCGTCCAAAGGTCGGAAGACCTTGAAAAACCTTGATTTTAGCCTGTTTGGCCGGCGCTGGTCCAGCGCTCGCAGCGCTTCGCGCCGTCAGCGCGGTGCCTCCCATTCCCGCCATCCGCCGAGCAGCGGGAAATACAAGCCGAGGCGGATCGGCTGCGGGCCCAGGCCGCGCACGACCTCGGCATACGCGTCGAGTTGCGGCCGGTAGCGCGCCTGCTCGCTGTCGAGAAAGGCATCGCGCGCCGCGCCCTCGTGTTGCGACAACTTGAAGTCGACGATCCAGCGCACGCCTTCGGCGTCGATGAAGCTCCGGTCGAGCACGACATGGACCGGTGCCCCGTCGCGAATGCCGGTCAACGCGTATTCGCTGTGCGCGTCGCTGTGGCGGCGATCGAACAGCCAGCGGCCTCGCGCGTCGTCGAGCGTCGACGCGACGGCGCCAAGCACCCGGTCGGTGGCGGATTCGGCTTCGGCACCGGTAAATCCCAGACCTGCAAGCTCCCGCACCACGCGCGCGCGTTGCGCGGCGATGCGTTCAGCCGGCCATTGTTCGAGCCCCTCTTCCGCGCATTGGCG
>DATNAR010000334.1:0-3616 GCA_035607385.1 Casimicrobiaceae bacterium | reverse complement strand
TGCTGACCTCGCGTCCCAGGAAGCGCCGGTTGACATCGGCCATCAGCAGCGTCGAAAAGCCCGACCCCACCTCGACGATCCGCCGCGGCTTCCACGCGCGCAGCAGCACGAACAGCGCCGGCGCGTCGAGCATGGAGAAATACGGATTGTTGCCGAAGAACGACGCGAGCCCCGGCGTCACGGGCAGCGCCGGCGGGTAGTCGTAGTCGCGCATGAAGCGCGGGAAGATCTCGGAAAGAATCTGAACGTGGCTCGCGTCGTTGAAATCGATCCCGCGAACGTCCGGCCGATGCGGCCAGACGCGCGCTTGAACGATCGTCGCCGGATCGACGACCGGCGAATAGAAGTGTCCCGCCGGAAACGCAGTAGCCGCTCCGCGCAGCGAACGCAGCCGCCGTCTGATCCTGCGCAGCAGGCCGGTCTTCACCGAGGCAGGCCTGCTTCCGCTGCGCGGCCGAGGCGGGGCATTGTGCCGCTGCAGCAATTCTCGAAACGGAACCAGCCAGGCGCAAGCACGCGGAATCCGTCGACGCTGCCGATCGCATCGTCGGTTCCGGCGCGAAACGAGCTGGCATCGGGAGGGCGCAACACATACAGGGCTTCCTGGTCGAGCCGGCCGGCGGCGAGCGCCTGCTCCCGCTTGACCGTCGCGCCGGCGACACGCTCTAGCGCGAGACGCGCGAACGAGCCGACGTTGATTCGCATGCCGTGGTCGGCGGCGAACAGCGCTATGCCGCTGAACTCCGGCGGCACCGGCAATGACGGAACAAACAGGATGGCCTTGTAGTGGCGCGCCGCTGCGGCCCAGAAGGGCGACGGCAGCGGATCGGCGCGCTGCGTGGGCTCGACGATGAAATGCTGCCGAAAATAAGCATTGAGCGCGAGGTAACGCGGCGACAGGTCGGCGATCTGCAGCGCCAGCCCGGCCACCAGCACCAGCGTCGCGGCGGGCGCGCTCAAGTTTCGCGCGATGATCGCGGCGATGGCCAGCACCAGGGCGTAGTAGCCGACCCAGAGCAGCCGTCCCGATGCACGGACCATCGCGACCAGGTCGAGGAGGCGCTCCGGCAGCGGCACCACGAACAGCGGGCGGTCGCCCCACGCGACCTGATTGGACAACGCGATCGCCCAGAGCAGCAAGGCGACGGCGGCGAGCGGCAGATAGCGGCGCGCCGCGCGGCCGGGCGGATTCCGCCACAACGCGTATGCGGCGATGGGCGCCATCGCGAGCACTCCGAGGCCGAGATAGCCATAGCCTTCGAGCTCGGCCCCGGCGATCAGCGGCTGTCCCGGCAGGAACAGCGATCCCCACTGCGGATTCCACAGGGCGTTCAGGTTGGCCGCGTAGCGACCGTAATACTCGGCGCCTCCGGAGAACGACGTTGCCGGAATCCTGAAATAACCGGCGGCCCACATCGTCGCCAGCAATGCAGCGGCAATGAGCAGCGTCGAGCGCAGGGTGTCGCGCGTCGACGCGGTGCGATCGACCCAGCGCCGCCGAGCGGCGTCGGCGAAGGCGACCGCGAGCACCATGTACAGCAGGTACGCGTGGATCAGCGCCGCCCCGCAGATCAGCAGGCACCACGACGCCGTCGCGAGCCGCGTGGGCGCGCGCAGGTACAGGTACAGCGCCGCGAGCACCAGCCAGTGCGCCATCAGCGCGTAATGCCCGATCGCTCGATCGGGCAGCAAAGGACTCAGCACGAGCAGCGCGGTGATGACGACCCGCGGCGCGGCGCGGCGAGTCGCCATGCCGGAAAGCAGCCAGGCGAAGAGTGCCTGCAGCAGGTAGCAGGCGAGCATCCACAAGCCGAAATACTGGAATTTATCCGGCAGCGCCGCACGTACCAGCTTGAACAGCAGCGCGAGCACGGGGATCGAATCGGTGAAGACGATCGAGCTCCCCATTTCCATGCCGTAATTCGTCGCCGCACCCGGAGGCAGGTGCCAGTCCTCCAGGCGGAAGAAGTGCCAGCCGAGGAACTGCGTTGCCGGATCGGGCAGCCAGAACAGCCAGCGGAAATAGGTCGGGTCGAGCAGGCGCGGATCGAACAGCAGAAAAAACACGAGCGGACCCAGCAGCGTGGCGGTCAGCGTCGGCGCGGCACGGCTGATGCTCATGCGAAGCGGCGTGGCGCGAACTGGCTCTAGGTGAAGCTCAAGTCGGCGATCCCCGGCGCGTGATCAGAAGGCTTCGCGCCCTTGCGCGCGGGCGGTCGATCCGCAGCCGGTGCACACCCTGGCCAGCGCGGGCGACGGCAGCACGCGATCGATGCTGCGACCGTGATTCTTCGGAAATGCCGGCTGCCGGCAGTCCTGCAGTCCGACGATGTCGGGCGCGTTGGCGGCAAGCCGATCCAAGAGCCGCGACAGCCGTACGTCAAGCGAGTTGACGTTCCAGGTCGCGACCCGCAAGGTCACTGCGGGTACGAGCCCTTCGGCGTCACTTCAGGGGTGACGACCTGCGTGGTCTTGGTGTCAAACGGGGGTGGCGCCGCCGGGCGTCCGACCGCTGCTGTTCGCGGGGGCGGCGTCTTCGGATAGCCGGCGTCGGTGAGCATGCTCTGCCACTTGGTTTCATTGAAGCCGGTCGCCACCTGATCGCCGACCTGCAGCGCCGGCGCTTCGAGGCCGTTGGTCAGGCGTTTCAGCCGATCGGCGCCATCGCCTTGCGCAACGTCGACGACGGTGTGCGGCACGCCGCGCTTGTTCAGGAGTCCCTGCGCCGTGTCGCAGACGACGCCGCAGGAAAATGTATACAACGTAACCGGGAAACGCTCCTGCGCCTGCTGCGTCGCGAACGACAATTCGCTCGTCTCGATGCTGTTGCGGCCGATGCGCTTGGCCTGCGCATTTTTGGCGTCGGCCGGCGGCGGCTTGTCCGAATAGACGACGCGGCCATCGGAGTCGTTGTAGCGATAGACCTGCTGGGTCTGCGCGATCGCGCATGCGCTGGCCAGCAGCAGCAAGCCGGCGAGGCCCGCGGCGCAGCGTACCGGCGTCGATGTCCTGCTCATGTCGAGCCTCCCTTGGCTAACGTCCTATGACGCCAGCATACCATTATGCCGCAATAATGCACTGATTTCCGGTTTTCGGCCTCGAAACGCCACGAATGAGTCCAGCGCCGGCCGGCTGCCGCCCCGGGCGAGGATCTCGTCGCGGAACCGCGCCCCCGCGGCCGATGACAGGACGCCTTGCTCCTCGAACAGGCTGTAGGCGTCAGCCGAGAGCACTTCGGCCCATTTGTAGCTGTAATAGCCCGCTGCGTACCCCCCGGCAAAGACGTGGCCGAAACCATGCGGCAGGCTGCGGTCGTAGTCGGGGCGCGGCACGACGGCGACCTCGCGGCGCACGGACCAGGCCAGTGCCAGCGGCGGGACCGACCGGTCCGCATCCTGGTGTACGCGCATGTCGAAGAGCGCGAATTCGAGCTGCCGCACCGTCTGCATGCCGCTTTGAAAGTTTCTGGCCGCGAGCAGGCGGTCGAAAATGGCCCTGGGCAACGGCTCGCCGGTCTCGACATGCGCGCTCATTTTCTCGACCACGTCCCACTCCCAGCAGAAGTTCTCCATGAACTGGCTGGGTAGCTCGACGGCATCCCATTCGACGCCTTCGA
>DATNAR010000329.1:0-3772 GCA_035607385.1 Casimicrobiaceae bacterium | reverse complement strand
GGTGAGTTTCAGGTCGCGGGCGTGAATGCCGCCTGACCACTTCGCGCTGAACGCGCAAGGCGAGAGCACTTCCCACCCGTGGCTGTTGGCGATGTTGAGCGGCAGGCAGCGATAGGCGTGGTGGTCGGCGATCCGGTCCATCCATGGCCGGGTCAGCGGCGCTGGCCGGATGGTCAGCGGGTCGGGTTTCAGCGCATAGCAGCTCAGTTTCATCGAAGTCAGCGGCAAACGTCGGGCGAAGGCGACATTCTACTCGGCGCACGTCGTCCGACGGCGACAGTCACCGCGGACAACGCCTGCAAACCCTTGATTCGACCGGATTCGCTGAGTCCTGCGCTCGCTCGCCGTGCTATGATCGCGCGTTGATTTTATGCGGCGACGGCAGTGGACGCACCGGAGAGAAAACGACTCGGCGAGATGCTGATCGAACGCGGCAAGCTCGATGCCGTGGGATTGGATCGCGCCCTGCGCATCCAGGAGGACTCCGGCGAAAAGCTCGGCGTACTGCTGGTCACGCTCGGCGTGGTCGCGCAACGCGACGTCTCGGAAGCGCTCGCCGATCAGCTGGGCCTGCCGCTGGTCGAGGCGGCAAGCTATCCCGAGCTGCCGATACTCGAGGAGCGCGTGTCCGCCCGCTTCCTCCGCGAATCGCGCGCGCTGCCGCTGGCCGAAGACGAAAGCGAGCTCGCGCTGGCGATGGCCGACCCGACCGACGAGTACACGGTCAACGCGTTCGAGATGGTGACCGGGCGCAAGGTGCGGCCCCAGGTCGCGATTCCGATGGAGCTCGAGGCGGCGCTCGAGCGGCTGTACGGCGCAGGCAAATCGGCGCTGGGCCAGATCCTGGGCGACGTCGAGCAGCGCGACGATCTCGCCTTCGACGCCGACGTCCAGCAGCTGAAAGACCTCGCCTCCGAAGCGCCGGTGATCCGCATGGTGTCGCTGATCATCACCAATGCGCTCGACACGCGCGCCTCCGACATCCATATCGAGCCGTTCGAGAACCGGCTGATCGTGCGCTACCGGATCGACGGCGTGCTGCACGAGGTCGAGTCGCCGCCGCGGCGGCTTTCCGCCGCGGTGATCTCGCGCATCAAGATCATGGCCAATCTCGACATCGCCGAGCGGCGCTTGCCGCAGGACGGGCGGATCCGCCTGCGCGTGCAGGGCAAGGAGATCGACCTGCGCGTATCGACGGTGCCGACGATGCACGGCGAGTCGGTCGTCATGCGTATTCTCGACAAGGGCGGCGTCGCGCTGGACTTCAAGCGTCTGGGCTTCGAAGAGGACACGCTGAAGAAATTCCTCAACGTGCTGATGGAACCGCACGGCATCCTGCTGGTCACTGGCCCGACCGGCAGCGGCAAGACGACGACGCTGTACACGGCGCTCGACCGGCTGAATCAGCCCGACGTCAAGATCCTCACCGTCGAGGACCCGGTCGAATACCAGATGGCCGGCATCAACCAGATCCAGGTCAAGCCGCAGATCGATTTGACGTTTGCCAACGCGCTGCGCTCGATCGTTCGGCAGGACCCCGACGTCATCATGATCGGCGAGATCCGGGACCTCGAAACCGCGCAGATAGCCGTGCAGTCCTCGCTGACCGGCCACCTCGTCCTCTCGACCGTTCACACCAATGATGCCGCGAGCACCGTCAACCGCCTGCTGGACATGGGCGTTGAGGACTATCTGCTGACATCGACGGTGATCGGCATCCTGGCGCAGCGACTGGTCCGGACGCTGTGCCCGGCGTGCAAGGCCTCGTATACGGCGTTGCCAGAGGTCGTCGCCGAGCTGGGCCTGCACAAGTTCGCGCCGCCGGGCGACATCACGCTCTATCACGCCAAGGGGTGCAAGGAGTGCGCGCAAACGGGATTCATCGGACGGATAAGCATCATGGAAATGTTGCCGATGAGCGATCCCTTGCGCACGCTCATCATGCGCCACGCCAATTCGGCAGAGCTTCGCGCCGAGGCGATCAAGGAAGGCATGGTCACGATGTACGAAGACGGGATGCGCAAGGCGCTCAACGGCGTGACGACGTTCGAAGAGGTTCTTCGCGTCACCCGCGAAAATTAGTGTCGGGCTGCGGCAACATGGTCTCGCGTTCACGGCAGCGGCTGCAGATCGCCGCGGTCCGCTGATGGCGCTGTACAAATACCGGGCGGTCAATGCCGCCGGCGATGTTGCCGCCGGCGAGCTCGAGGCGGCCAACGAGTCGGAGATCGTCGACCGGCTGCGCGACCAGGGATTGATGCCGATGCGGGTCGAGGCGGCGGTCGCCGGTCGGATCGCCGGCGCTGCGCCGACGCGCAAGCGCCGCAGCCTGTTCGCGCCGCGGCGCGTGACGCGCGACAACCTGCTGTCGATCACCCGCGAGCTGGCGACCCTGCTTCGCGCCGGACTGCCGCTGGACCGCGCGCTCGAGGTGTTGATCGACCTGGCGCCGACGCCGCCGGTGGCGAGCCTGCTGCAGACGATCCGCGACGACGTGCGCGGCGGCAAGGCCTTGTCGCAGGCGCTCGACGCGCATCGCGCGGTGTTCTCGCGCTTCTACATCAACATCGTCCGCGCCGGCGAGGCGGGAGGCGCGCTGGGCACGGTGCTGACGAGACTCGCCGACACGATGGAGCGGACCAAGGACCTGCGCGACAGCGTACAGTCGGCACTGATCTATCCGACGATCCTGATTTGCGTCGCGGTCACCTCGGTGATGGTGCTGCTGATTTTCGTCGTGCCCCAGTTCCAGCAGACGTTCTCGCAGGCCGGCAAGGCGCTGCCTCTGCCGACGCAGATCGTCATCCTGTTCGGCACCGCGCTGCGCAAGTACTGGTGGCTCGCGATCCTGATCGTCTTCGGCCTGACCTGGCTGATCCGCCGCAGGCTGCAGAAGACCGAGGTGCGCTTCCGCTGGGACGGCCGCCTGCTGCGGCTGCCGCTGCTTGGCGATTTGCTCGCCAAGGTCGAAGTCGCGCGATTTGCGCGCACGCTGGCCACGCTGCTGGCCAACGGCGTGACGCTGCTCGCAGGGCTCGCGATCGTGCGCGAAACCATGACCAACAGCGTGCTCGCGCGCGCGCTCGACGGCGTGATCACGCGATTGCGCGAAGGCAAGGGGTTCGGACGGCCGCTGGTCGAGACGGGCCTCTATCCGAAGCTCGCGACGCAGATGATTCTTGTCGGCGAGGAGTCAGGCCGATTGGAGGAGATGCTCAACCGCGTCGCCGACGTCTATGACCGCGAGGTCCAGATCTCGATCAAGCGGTTTCTCGCGATACTCGAGCCGGCGATGATACTGGGCCTCGCCGTGCTGATCGGCGGCATCGTGTTCTCGATCCTGCTCGGCGTCATGGGCATGAGCGAACTTGTCAGCTAGCCACACCTCTAATCGAACCGGCCGCCTGCGGGCGGAGGAGAAGCGACCATGCAGTTGAATCGTCAGCATCGATCCCTACCCGTCGTGCTCGCCGCGCGATCGCGCGTGCTCCCTCCACAACCGGCGGAGAAAGTTTTCATTGCGCAGTCGTCGGTCGCTCATCCGCGCGCTGCGGGTCGCGCCCTTCGGGCCTCCGCCTCCGCGCGCGTGCTCCCTCCACAACCGGCGGAGAAGGTTTTCATTGCGCAGTCGTCGGTCGCTCATCCGCGCGCTCCGGGTCGCGCCCTCCGGGCCTCCGCCTCCGCGCGCGTGCTCCCTCCACAACCGGCGGAGAAAGTTTTCATTGCGGAGTCGTCGGTCGCTCATCCGCGCGCTCCGGGTCGCGCCCTTCGG
>DATNAR010000326.1:0-8773 GCA_035607385.1 Casimicrobiaceae bacterium | reverse complement strand
GTGCGTACGCCGGCGGTGGCGCGGGCGCCGCTTGCGGGGTCGTGACGATCACATGGGGCATCGACGGCGCCGCCGCGGGTGCCGCTTGCGGCGTCGTAACGATCATTCGTGGCGGCGGCGACGGCGGCGGTGCGACCCGCGGCAGCGCCTGAGCCTGCGGCACGCCCGGAGCCTGACGCAGCGCAGGCGCGGCGCGCTGATCGCGGATCTCCTGACGATATTCCGGAGCGCGCTGCGCTCGCGGATCGGAAGGCGGCTGGCGATACTCCGGAGCGCGCTGCGCTCGCGGATCGGAAAGGGGCTGCCGGTAGTCGGGAGCGCGCTGCGGCGCGGCACGCGGCTCGGAGGGCCCCTGCCGGTAACCGGGCGCGGTCTGCGGCGGATTCGTGATCGTTCGCGGCGCGATTGCTTGCCGGCCAGGCGACGCGGCCGGCGCACCGGAACGCAATTCGCGCCGGGCGTCGATTGCACGCCGATCGGCGTCGCCAAAACGCTCGCGCACCAGCGCGCTTCCGTAGGCGACACCGCGGCGGTGGTCGGGGGCGTGCTGCCACGCGACGGTGCCGCGGTAGTTGCGATATTGCGGCCGGTTGAAAAATTCATTGCGGCCGATCGTTACCGCTATCGTCCCGGCCCGCCATTCGGGATGCGCCCAACCCCAATGATTCCGATCGACGCGGCACGGCCTGCCCCACACGATTCCCCGGCCCTGCCAGCGCACGGGGTAGCCATAGAACGCCGGCGGATACCAGAAGAACGGCCGATACGACGCTACCCACCACGGCCCGTAGGCGACCATCGGGTCGTAAACGGGCACATAGACGTAATCGAATTGCGCCGGCTCGATGACGATCGCCTGGTCCGACGTGTACACGTGCTGCTGGTCGGTGTCCTGCAGCGTGCCGGCCGCTTCGGCGCGAACGCGCAAGGCCTGCACCGTATCCATCACCTGCTGGCGGTTGGCAAGAACGGCATCGCCGAGCTGCTGTGTCCATTCGAGCCGATCGCTCATCATCGCCAGCACCTGGGGGAAGGCCGTCAGCGATTGCACGCTGGGATCCCAGCGCATGTTTCGAACCGCGTCGTCGAGCGCGGCGCCGGCGAGTCCCGGATTCTGTTGCACGAAACGCGCGGCTTCGACGACTTCCAGCGGATAAGTCGACGCCATCAGC
The DNA here is from genome assembly GCA_035607385.1 of Casimicrobiaceae bacterium. Taxonomy (GTDB): domain Bacteria; phylum Pseudomonadota; class Gammaproteobacteria; order Burkholderiales; family Casimicrobiaceae; genus PALSA-1003. Next base: position 7,601 of record DATNAR010000326.1, on the reverse strand, counting down.
ACCTGCGCGAGCAGATCGTCCGGATACAGCGCGATCGGCGCCAGCAGTGCATCGAGCTGATCCTGCGGAAGGTATTCGGCCGACGGCGCGTCGAGATCCGGCGGCACATCGGGCGATTGCGCCCGGGCGTGCGCCGGAACGAGCAGCGCAAGCAACAGCATCAGCGCAAGCGCGAGCACACGCTGCAGCGCCGGATGCGCGCGGACCAGACTGCCGTCGCGGCGATGTTCGCGCCGCATTCCGCCGGCATCGTCACCGAATTGCATCGTCGACATCTCACCAAACCCTTTTTTGCATATCGTTCGTCAGCTGCCAACACAAAGGATCGCTCGCGTGTTCCCGCGCTGGCGCGTGTAGAAGCGAAGGTCGCACATTGCTTATCATTAACGCCCGGCAAGCCCGGCGGATAACGTGCGGGCGATTTTCTTGGTAACAACTTGTTGCCGTGATGATCGCCGGACGCCGCGGCGCGGAAAGCCCGATCGCCAAGCGATCCGGCGGCGTCAGCCCGCTGCAGCCAGCGCCGGCACGACATCGTGCGCGTGCGCCGATTCGATCACCGCGCCGCCCAGACAGGTTTCGCCGTCGTAGAGCACCAGATATTGACCGGGCGTCGGCGCCCATTGCGGCGTGTCGAACCGCACCCGCCAGCGGTCGGCGGCAAGCGGCTCGACCGTGCACCGCGCATCGGCCATCCGGTAGCGGGTCTTGGCGGCAAAACGCCGGCCGCCGGGCGCGGTGCCCGCGATCCAGTGCATCGCTGCGGTCTCGACGACGTCGGCGTAGAGGCGCGGGTCGTCGTGGCCCTGGACGACGATCAGCGCATTGCGGCTGCGGTCCTTTCCGGCGACGAACCAAGGAGTGCTCGCTGCGCCGCGCGTCCCGCCGACACCAAGACCCTGCCGCTGCCCGAGCGTGTAGTAGGCGAGTCCCTGATGGCGCCCGACGGTGTCGCCCGCTGCCGTCTCGATCGGTCCGGGCTCGGCAGGCAGGTATCGTGCGAGAAACTCGCGAAACGGCCGCTCGCCGATAAAGCAGATGCCGGTCGAATCCTTCTTGGCGTACGTCGGTATCCCCTGCTCGCGGGCGACGGCGCGCACGTCGCGCTTGGCGAGACCCCCCACCGGAAACATCGTGCCGGCCAGCTGCGCCTGCGAAAGCTGGTGCAGGAAATAGGTCTGATCCTTGCCTGCATCCGCGGCCTTGCGCAGCTCCACGCCGCGCTCCCCAGGCGCCAGCCGCGCGTAGTGCCCGGTGGCGATACGCTCGGCGCCCAGCGCTTTGGCGTGATCGACGAAGGCCTTGAACTTGATCTCGCTGTTGCACAGCACGTCGGGGTTGGGTGTGCGGCCGGCGCGGTATTCACGCAGGAATTGCGCGAACACGCGGTCGCGATATTCGGCGGCGAAGTTGACCGCTTCGAGCTCGATGCCGATTACATCGGCGACCGAGGCGGCATCGACTAAGTCCTGCCGCGACGTGCAGTAGCCATCGGCGTCGTCTTCCTCCCAGTTCTTCATGAACACGCCGACGACCTCGTGGCCTGCTCGCTTGAGCAGCCACGCCGCGACGGAGGAGTCGACTCCGCCCGACAATCCGACGACGATCCTGTGCTTGCTTTCCATCTGCCTTGATCAGCGATTAACCCCATGATTATACGCTAGTTTCAGCGCCGCAAAACAAAGGCCCGATCCCTCGCGAGACCGGGCCTTCTTGCAGCGGTACGACGTATTACTTCTTGGCGGGCGCGGCCGGTGCGGTCGTCGCGGCAGGCGCCGGGGTCGCGGGCGCCATCGCCTTGTCGGTCTTGGCTTCGGCCTTGGCTTCCTTCTTCACCGCCTTTTCCGATTCCTTCTTGGCCTTCTTGGCGGACTTCTTCGCCTTCTTGGCTTCCTTCTTCGCGGTCTTGGCCGAATCCTTGGCCATCGCTGCGTCCTGCTTGGCGGCTTCCTTGGCCGCTTCGGCCTTGGCCGGCGCCGATGGTGCGGCGGCGGGTGCGGGCGCTGGCGCCGGAGCCGTGGTCTGCGCGGCGGCGGTCAGCGATACAGCAAATGCGCCGGCGAGCAGCGCGGTCAACAGCTTGTTCATGGAGTCTGTCCTCGGTCTTTAGGGTGGGTTGGTCGACACTCGAAGCCGTGTCGCCGCCATTAACGCGACCCTGGCTTAAACGGTTGACAGATCGGCACTATCGGACGGACGTGGACTCAACGCCAGCTTGCGATCGGCCAGCCCCGGGCGAGCGCTTCGGCGGCGAGCACCGGGTCCGGGTCGATCGCGACGGGATTCGTCACGGCAAGCAGCAGCGGCAGGTCGTTGTGCGAATCGCTGTAGAACCACGATTCGGCGAAATCCGGCAGCTTCCGGTTCAAGCCGGCAAGCCATGTCCGCAGGCAAGCGAGCTTGCCTGCCTGGAAGCAGGGTTCGCCGCTCGGCCGTCCGGTAAAGCGTCCGCCGACAAGCTCCGGTTCGGTGGCGACCAGATGGGTGACGCCGTAGAGGGCTGCGATCGGTCGCGTGATGAAGCTGTTCGTCGCCGTCACGATGGCGATCAGGTCGCCTGCGGCCAGCCTCTCGTCGACCAGCTTCCGGCCCGCAGGCAGCAGCATCGGCCGGATCTTTTCAGCGATGAAGCGTTCGCGCCACGCGAGAAGCACGGCCGGCTCGTTCTCGGCCAGCGGGCGCAGCTGGAACTCGAGGAAGGCGTGGATATCGAGCCGCCCTACCTTGTAGTCGGCGAAGAACTGGGCATTGCGGCGCTCGTAGTCCTCGCCGTTGATGACGCCCTGCTCGATCAGAAACTGCGCCCAGCCATAGTCGCTGTCGCCGCCCAGCAGCGTGTTGTCGAGATCGAACAGCGTCAGCCGCTGGACCGACGGCGTCGCGCGGCCGCTCATCCGTTCGCCCGCTTCAGCCACGTCTTCAGCAGCGGCACGGTCACCGGGCGCTTGCTCGCCAGCGACGCCCGGTCGAGCGCGGCGAGGGTCGCCAGCAGCGAGGGCAGATCGCGCCGCCCGTGGTGAAGCAGATAATCGATCACGTCGGCCGACAGCTGAAAGCCGCGCTGGTCGGCGAAGGCGACCATTGCCGCCGGCTTGTCTTCGTCGGCCAGCGGCAGAACCTCGTACACCAGGCCCCAGCCGAGTCTCGTGCGCAGATCCTCGCGCAGCGGCAGTGCCGCCAGCGGCGTCCGGCTGGCCGCGATCAGCCGGCCGCCGCGCTGTTTCTGCGCGTTGTACAGCGTGAAAATCGCCGCCGCGGCGTCGGCATCCGCCGTGTCGACCCGATCGATGACGAGCAGCGGCGCGGTGTCATCGATCGCAGCGAAAACCTCGCCCGGATGAGCGATCCATCGCGTTGCGAGCCCCTGCTGCCGGGCCGAGTCGATCGCCGCATGCAGCAGATGCGTTTTCCCGGCACCTGGCGCACCCCACAGCAGCAAGCCGGCCGCGTCGATGTCTCCGGCGACGAACCGCGGCAGCAATGCGACCAGCTCCGCGTTTCGTCCTGCAAGAAAGTTCGAAAGGCGCGGCGGCTCGGCCGGCGCGAGCTCGAAAATCAGCTGTTCCATCGTCGGCGATCGGCGCTCGTCGCGTCAGTCATGAAGGCGCGCCGCCGGTTCGCGCACGGCGCATTCCCCGGGCCGTCAGCAATCGCTAACGGTACAGCGCGGAGTCGTTGTAGGCCTTGCGCAGATGACGCAGCGCAACCAGCAGAACCGCGCTCGCCGGCAGCGCGAGCAGCACGCCGGCGAAGCCGAATACCTGGCCGAAAGCCAGCAACGCAAAAATGACCGCGACCGGATGCAATCCGATCCGGTCGCCGACCAGCCACGGAACCAGCACATAGCCTTCGAGCAACTGCCCGATGCCGTACACGGCGAGGACGGCGACAAAGCCCGGCAAGCCATGCCATTGCAGCAATGCCGCCAGTACACCCAGCACCAGGCCCAAACCGAAGCCCACATAGGGCACGAATACGAGCAGGCCGGTAAGGATGCCGATCGGCACGGCGAACTGCAGGCCCGCGATCCACAGCGCGATGACATAGTAGATTGCCAGCACGATCATCACCGAGAACTGACCGCGCAGAAACTCGGCCAGCACGTCGTCGACTTCGACGGCCACCGTACGCAGCTTCGCCAGCCAGCGCCGCGGCGTGAGCTCTTCGAACCGGGTGAGGATGATGTTCCAGTCGCGCAGCAGGTAGAACATCACGACCGGTATCAGCGCCATGTTGATCAGAACGGCGAGAATGAACGTGCCGCCGGCCTTGACGCTCGACAGCACCTTCGGCGTCAGCGCCTGCGCGCTCGCCAGATTGTCCGAGATCATCGCCTTGATCGAGTCCATGTCGAGCTGCAACTCTATCCCGAACTTCTCCTGCAGCCAGGGCGCGAACTTGTTCTGCAGCAGCGCCGCGAGGTCGGGCAGCCGTTGCACCAGTTGGGCGAATTCCGAATGCACGAGCGGCGTCAATACCAGGATCAGCCCCAGGACCGCCAGGATCGTGATCGCCAGGATCACCAGCGTGCCGACGGTGCGCGGCACGCGGTGCCTCTCGCCCCAGCTTACGGCCGGATTGCCGATATAGGCCAGGATCGCGCCGATCAGGAACGGCGTCAGAATTTCACCGAGCAGGTGCACCAGCAGCACAAAGACCACCGCTACGGCGATGATCCAGATGTACTGCTGCAGGCTCAGCTGCTGCTGTTGCTGCGCGTGGCCGCGAACGACCCCGCCCGGCGACGGCGTACGGTCGGGCGGCAGGCTGCCTAGAGTCATTTCCGGTAAAATCCTCCCCCCGCGCACTGTACAGTGCGCGACGCCGCGACTCAATCCAATTCGCCCTTCCACACCGCCGCGACGGCCGAGACCGCATTGAGTCCCCCGAAAAGCGTCCCCGGAGCACCGCTTTCGTACCGCGACGCCGGCGTCGATATCGACGCCGGCGACCGACTGGTCGAGGCGATCAAGCCGTTCGCCAGGCGGACGCTGCGCCCGGAAGTCCTGGCGGGGATCGGCGGATTCGGCGCGCTGATCGAGCTGCCCAAGCGCTATCGCGAGCCGGTGCTGGTCGCCGGGACCGACGGCGTCGGCACCAAGCTCAAGCTCGCGTTCGCGCTGAACAAGCACGACACGATCGGCATCGACCTCGTCGCGATGAGCGTCAACGATATTCTGGTGCAAGGCGCCGAACCGCTGTTCTTCCTCGATTACTACGTCTGCGAGACGCTCGACGTCGATATTGCCAGCGCAGTCATCCGCGGCATTGCGCAAGGCTGCGAGCAGGCTGGTTGCGCGCTGGCGGGCGGCGAGACCGCCGAGCATCCTAAGGCATTCGTTCCGGGCGAATACGATCTGGCCGGATTCGCCGTCGGCGTCGTCGAAAAGTCGCGTGCGATCGACGGCCGAAAGATCGCTGCCGGCGACGTCCTGCTCGGGCTCGCGTCCAGCGGCCCGCACTCCAACGGGTTCTCGCTGATCCGCGGCATACTCGAGCGCGGGCACGCCGACCTCGGGCAGAAGATCACCGGCATCACCGGCGAGCGCACGCTCGGCGAAACGCTGCTCGAGCCGACGCGGATCTACGTCAAGCCGGTGCTGGCGCTCCTTGCCGGGTGCGACGTCAAGGGAATGGCGCACATCACCGGCGGCGGCCTGACCGAGAATACGCACCGGATGTTCCCGGACACGCTTGCAGCGCGGATCGACGCGCGCTCTTGGCCGCGCCCGTCGATCTTCGACTGGCTGCAGCGGCAAGGCAACATCGACGACGCCGAGATGCATCGTGTGTTCAATTGCGGCATCGGCTTCGTGCTGGTCGTCGCGCCCGATGCCGCCGACGCCGCGATCGCGCGGCTGTCGGCATCGGGCGAGACCGTATACACGATCGGCACCGTCGTGCCGCGCGCGGCCGGTGCGCCGGGGACGCTCGTCGCGTGAGACTCGAGCCCATGCGCCGGCGCGGAGGACATGACCCCAACGTGATCCCGGCGGAGGCCGGGATCCAAGCTCCGGTTTCGGGCTCGGCGCGCATCGCTGCTTGGCCTCCGGCCGGAGCCTGCCCCCGAATGCTTGAATCGGGGGCCGGGGCGACGATGTGAAGCGCCTGGCGATCCTCATTTCCGGCCGCGGCTCCAACATGGCGGCGCTGATCGCCGCGGCGCGCGCGGGCGAGATCGACGCCGCGATCGGCATCGTGATCAGCAACCGGCCCGATGCGGCGGGACTCAAGCTCGCCGCCGGCGCCGGGATCGCCACGTCGGTCGTCGATCATCGCGCGTTCGCCGACCGCGGCGAGTTCGAGCGCTCGCTTACCGACGCGATCGACGCCGCTTCGCCCGACCTGGTCGTGCTCGCGGGATTCATGCGTATCCTGTCGCCGGCGTTCGTCGCGCGCTATGCCGGGCGGCTGCTCAACATCCACCCGTCGCTGCTGCCGGCCTATCCCGGCGTCCACACCCACCGGCGGGCGCTGGCCGACGGCGTGCGCATCCACGGCTGCACCGTGCACTTCGTCACGTCCGACGTCGATTGCGGCCCGATCGTCGCGCAAGCCGCCGTGGCCGTGCAGCAGGACGACGACGAAGCCACGCTCGCCGCGCGCGTGCTGGCGGTCGAACACCGGCTGCTCGTCGCTGCGGTGCGCTGGTTCTGCGCCGACCGGTTGACGCTGGCCGGCGCTCGCGTGCGCATCCGCGGCGAGACCGTCGGTCCGGCCGTGCTGTGGTCGCCGCCAGAGACGGCGACGAACTCGGCGCCGCCCCGATAAGTCCAACCGGCAATCTCTGGCCAAAGCCGGTAAGCTCCTGCCAACATGTTCCCGCGCAGCACACTTTTGACTTCAGCCGAGCGGCGGCCTGCTCCACGCGTGCTCGCGCTCGCGGCGCTGGCGTCGCTGGCGGTGCACATCGCGCTGCTGCAATCGACGATCCGACTGCCCGACCGCGTCGAAGAGCCGGTGCCGCTGCAGGCGACGATCACCGAGCTGCCGCCGCCTCCGGCGCCGGCCGAGACGGTTGCGCCGGAGCCGCCGAAGCCCAAGCATCGTCGCGTCGCACGCGCTCTCCCGCCGGCGCCGGTCGAGATGCCTGCGCCGGAGATCGTCGCCACCGCCACGGCCGTACCCGAGCCCGTTCCCGACCTCGTGCGCGAGCCCGAGCCCGTTGCCCCGCCGCCGCTGGAAGAAGCGATTCCTCCGGCGCCGTCGCTGGCGCCGCCGCGCGAATTGCCGCCGCGGATCGACCTCGCGTACCGCGCCTTCCTCGGTACGCGCGGCTTCCTGATCGGCGACGCCGTCTACCGGCTCGAGCACTCGGGCAGCCAGTACCGCATCTCGACCGTCGGCGAAGCACGCGGCCTGGCCGCGCTGCTGTTCCCGGGCGAGGCCCGGGCGAGGAGCGAGGGCGCGATCACCGCCGACGGATTGCAGCCGGTGAGCTACAGCGTCGAACGCACCAGCGGAAACCGGCGCGAGGCGGCGAGCTTCGACTGGGAATCCGGCATGGTGCAGTTGAACGGCGACCAGTCGGCGCCGCTGGAGCTGCCGACATTCGATCCGCTGGTCGTGCTCTGGCAGTTCTATTTCGCGCCGCCCGCGCA
>DATNAR010000314.1:0-7473 GCA_035607385.1 Casimicrobiaceae bacterium | reverse complement strand
CGTTCGTCGCGCTTTGAGCTCGGCTTCGTCGACCGCGATCAGCTCGCTGACGAGCCTTTTGGCGTAAAGCTCCGACTCCGGCGCGTCCCCGACGACTACCTGCTGGATCGCCACGACGCGGCGTCGATTGGTCATGTCCAGATTCCGCTGATATTCGTCGTAAATCGGCCAGAACCTCTTTTCCTCGGCCGGGGTGAGCTTGAGTGTCGACGCGACAAAAGCCTTCTTGTCGGTGCGCACGGCATTGCGCAACGCCTGCATGTCGGTGACGTCGGCGATTTTGTCTTCGGCCGATGCGCACGTCGCCGCGATCATCGCGGCGCCGAACAGGATGGCGGCAAGCTTCTTGTTCATCATGGGTCCTCGGTGTCGGTTGCGATCAAGCGCCTTGACGCTGGAGCCGAACGTCTTGCAGCGCGTCTTTTAGCACATTTTGTTGCCGCCCGGGCCGCGGGCGGCCGGGTTGCGCACCGGCGCGTTGGGCGCGATCATTGGCGGCCCCGGCCATCCCGCGGGGGATCGCGCCGCCCTGCGGCGACACTCGAACGCCGATGCCGATGCAATCCTCACCGATCGATGCGCGCGCTCTGCGTGAGTCCGGCGTGGAAGCGCTGCGCCGGGGCGACCCGCATGCGGCGCGCGCAGCCTTCGAGCGGATCGTCGCGGCCGGACGCGCCGACGCTTCGGCCTGCATCGGGCTTGCCTACGCCTGCCGAAGTCTGAACGACAAGGCGGCGTCGCTGGCAGCGGTCGACAAGGCGCTTTCTCTCGAACCGCGCAATCTGCGCGCGCTGATTCTCAAAGCCGATCACCTCGCCGAGGCGGGCGACGCCCGCTCCGCCGCGGCTTTTTACACCGCTGCGACCAGGAGCGCGCCTGCCGCCGACCAGCTTCCGTCCGACTTGCGCCGCGAGCTCGAGCGCGCCCAAGGCATGTGCGATCACTACGCCGCGCAATTCGAGGCCTTTCTCGACGCTCGGCTGTTCGGCGCCGATCCGGCGGCGCGAAGCGCGGCGCCTCGCTTCGTCCAGTCGCTCGACATCATGTCCGGCAAGAAGCGCGTCTATTTCCAGGAGCCGCGGTATTACTACTTTCCGGAGCTGCCCCAGATCCAGTTCTACAGCAGGAACGACTTCGGCTGGCTCGATCGGGTCGAGGCGGCGACAGCCGACATCCGGGACGAGCTGCACGAGGTCATGAGGGATCCGTCGGTTTTCCGGCCGTATGTACAGGGCGACCCCAAACGCCCGCACAACGAGCAGGCAGGAATGCTGAACAATCCCGCCTGGAGCGCGTTTTATCTGTGGAAGGATGGCGAGATCGTCGCTGCCAACGCCGCCCGCTGTCCCAAGACGATGCAAGCGCTGGCGGATGCCCCTCTGGCGAGGGTGAAAGGCCGCTCACCCGCGGTTTTGTTCTCACTGCTTCGGCCGGGGACGCACATCCCGCCGCATAACGGCTTCGTCAATACCCGCCTGATCTGCCATCTGCCGCTGATCGTCCCTCGAGGCTGCCGTTTTCGCGTCGGCAACGACACGCGGGTTCCCGTCGAAGGCAAGGCCTGGGTTTTCGACGATACGATCGAGCACGAAGCCTGGAACGACAGCGCCGAAACGCGCGTCATCCTGCTGTTTGAAATCTGGCGCCCCGAATTGACCGTCGAGGAGCGCAGGCTGGTCAGCGCGATGTTCGAGGCGATCGACCAGCACAGCGGCCAGACGACGTCGTGGGAAATCTAGCGACGACGCCGTCCGGCCGGTCGCCGGCGCTTATGTTCGCGGCGGGTTCTTCAGAGCGTCGACGCCGTTGGCGGCGAATCGCCTGAACATGCCGTCGAACCAGAAGGTATTCGTGACATCGTTGGCGCGGCTCAGGCGCAACATGTCCTGCGCCGTGGCGTGGTCGGAGACGACTGCCACCAGCGTTCCGTTGCTCGCGTCGCGCGCTTCCAGCGTCACCGTCGCCTCGCCGGCATCCCTGGTATACGATTTCGTCACGCCCGGAGGATAAACGTCCGGCGCGTTGACATAGAGATCGGTGACATGCGGTGACAGACGAAGAACGCCGGGCCCGGGCGCCGTGACGATCTGATAGCCGCGCGTCGTCAGCGCCTCCGCCAGGATGCCGCCCAGGTTGGCCGTCGTCTGATCGGCGATCCGGCGCGCATCCTCCGGCCGTACACGCGTGGTATAGCGCGAATCGTTGACGTTCCGGTTCCAGTCCTTGCTGAACTCGACGGTGACCGGATCGATCATCACCTTTTGGTATCGCGAGAGGTCGGCATTCGGACGCACATACAGCTTGTCCAGATTCCGTGCCTGCACCGCGACCAGTCCATCGTAGCCCGCGGGCGCGGTCGCCCCGTAAGGCGCCGCCAGCGCAGTGGCGCTGGCCAAGGCCGCCGTCATCACCACCAGATAGGCTTTCAGTCTCATGTTCGCTCCTGTCGCGTTTGCTTGCTGCAACTGTCGGTCCCCTGCAGCTAGGACCATCGTCATCCGGAGGCCGTTCCGCACCGTGGGGGGCAGGCGGAAGCCCGCATGAACCTCGATAGAGGCAAACAGCCCGCTTGCAGTTAAACTTCCACGCCGAACTGCGCCCCGCGCCGAAGACATATCCTTATGACGGTAGAACGGCCACCAACGATTGCCGATGACATGCTGGCGCGCTTATCTGCGTCACCCGATGTTTATCCGCACAAAATTGACCTCAGTAGCCTGATGGTCTTGCTGGTGCGATTCGGTCCCGAGGCCTACCGGCAGGCGAGCTTCCTCGACGATCGCATCCTGACCCCCGCCACCGCAGGGGCCTGGGCGAGCATCGACAGCGTCGCCGACGCGTTGTCGCAGGGGGTCGACGTGCGTCCCGTGAGCTTCATCTTCCACACCGGCCATGTCGGTTCGACGCTGGTCAGCCGATTGCTCGACGAGGGCGGCGCGGTGCTGTCGCTGCGCGAGCCGTTGCCGCTGCGCAGCCTGGCCGAAGCGCACGATACGCTGGGCCGGGCCGATGCGCTGCTGAGCCGGGAAGCGTTCGATCGGAATCTCGTCCTGCTGATGCGGCTGTGGGGCCGCGGCTATCCGGCGACCCGCAGTGTCGTGATCAAGGCGACCAGCAGCGCCGGACGTCTGGCCCCGACGCTGCTTTCGGCAAACGAAGGCTCGCGCGCGATCTATCTCAACCTTCGCGCCGAGCCCTACCTCGCGACGCTGCTCGCCGGGCAGAACTCCCCGGCCGACCTGCGGGGACACGGGCCCGAGCGCATGCGCAGGCTGCAGTCGCGCGTCGGCCATCCGCCGGCGCCGTTGCATTCCCTGTCGATCGGCGAGCTCGCGGCGATGAGCTGGCTGGTCGAATCCTGGTCGCAGCGCGATGCGCTCGACCGATTTCCCGACAGGGTCATGGCATTCGACTTCGACCGGTTCCTCGCAGCCATCGGCCCCGGCATCGGCCGCGTCCTCGGCCACTTCGGCCTGCCGACAGACGCGCGGCATCTCGAGGGATTGGCCCGCAGCCCGGTGCTGACGCGTTATTCGAAGGCGCCCGAATACGCTTATTCGCCTGAGGTTCGCGGCGAGCTGTTGCGCGAGTCGCGCCGCCGCAACAGCGACGAGATCCGCCGGGGACTGGCCTGGCTGGAACGGCTGGCAAAATCGGACGATGCCGCGGCCGAAATCGTCGAAGCTGCGGAATCGTCCTAGGTCGTCGACCACATGCGCAGCAGGTTCTGGCGCACGACATCGAGACGGACCCGGCTCTCCCATTTCATCGTCATTCCTTCGAGCGCGGCCACCTCGTTGAGCTCGTAGATCTGAGTTCGCTGGTGCTGATCGGGAACAAAACTCTCGATGAAGGTTATCGATACCAGGCGTTGACCCGAGCGCACCGGAACGACCTCGTGCAGCGCCGTCGACGGATACACGATGGCTTCACCCGCCGAACCCTTGAATGCGATCGCCTGGTTGCCCACGACGATCGACAGCTCGCCGCCTTCATAGGCTGCCGGATCGTTGACGAAAACCGTGCAGGAAAGGTCCGAGCGGAGGCTGACGTTGCCCAGCTGGATCAGGGCGGCGTCCGCGTGCGCGCCGTACTTCATTCCAGGCTCATAACGGCACAGCATCGGCGGCGCCACGCGCTTCGGCATGGCGAAATCGACGAATTCGCGAGACCGCGCGAACGCGGCGTTGACGATCTGCACCGATTCGGCGTACTTGGGATCGTTGTGATCCGCCTGCAGGTTGTCCTTGGTCTGGTTCGCGGGATTCGAAACGCGGCCGTTGACGAAGCGCAACTCGCGGCCGAGCGAGGTCAGGCGGGCTATATCGGTTTCCGAAAGAAGATTGCTGATTTTCAGGAACACCTGGCACCCCGGCTCTTGTTCGGTTGGTATCGCGAATCGGCGCGCGCGACAGCGTTAGGCATGCGTCGAGGCGCGACCCGCCGCCATGCGAATCGTACACTGCGGCAAAGCGGTTGCGGATCGGTCCGCCTGGCGCCATCATACCGCCCGCCGGCCGACAGGCCGCGGCCCTGGCCCACGGAGGAATCGAGCCGATGCAGAATGCAGGAGAAAATCTGGACGAGATCAGTGCGCTCGAAGCGCAGGCCGCGCAGGCCGCGCAATCCGGCCGTGAGGCCGAAGCGCTAAGGCTCTGGGCTCGCATTCTGGAAATCGATCCGATCCACGCCAGAACCCTGACTGCCGTCGGCCAGCACGCATTTCAGAAGGGAGAATTTCAATCGGCGCGCAAGGCATTCCAGCGCGTCGTCGACGCCCACGGCGCAAACCCGCAGCAATGGATCAACCTCGCGCTGGCCTGCCAAAAGCTCGAAGACGAAGCCGCGGAAGAGCAGGCGATACGGCGGGCGCTTACGATCGATCCCACCGAGCTGGTTGCGCTGGTCCTGCGCGCGAATCTGCAGGAGCGCCAGGGCAAAACCTACCAGGCCGCGCAGACCTACGGCGCGATCACCAGCGTATCGCCGCCGCTCGAGCGGCTGCATCCGAACCTGCGACCCGCGGTCGCACACGCGCTGGCATTCAGGGAAAAATACGATCGCGACTTCGCCGCATTTCTCGACCAGTTCCTCGACGCTCACTACAAGGAACACGCGGGCGAGAATCTGCAGCGATTCCGCGGTTCGGTCGACATCCTGGTGGGAAGGGCGCGCCGCTACGATTCGCAATCGGCGATCTATCACTACCCGAACCTGGCGCCGATCGAGTTCTTCGACCGGGCCAGGTTTCCCTGGCTCGACCCGATCGAGGCGGCGACCGATCAAATCCGCGACGAATTCCTCGCCGTGCTGCAGACCGAGGAAGGGTTTACGCCGTACATCACCTACCCCGACGATGTTCCGCAGAACCAGTTCGCCGAGCTCAATAATTCACCGCGCTGGAGCGCGTTGCACCTGTACAAGCTGGGAAAGCTGGTCGAGGAAAACGCCGCCCGGTGCCCGGCGACGATGCGCGCGCTGCAGCACGCGCCGCAACCGGATCAGCCGGGACGAACGCCCGCGGCGATGTTCTCGCTGTTGCGTCCGAAGACACGGATCCCGGCGCACAACGGCGTCACCAACAGCCGGCTCGTTACGCACCTTCCGTTGATCATTCCCGAAGGCTGCCGTTTCCGGGTCGGCAACGACATCCGGCAGTGGGTGCCGGGCAAGGCCTGGGTGTTCGACGACACGATCGAGCACGAGGCGTGGAACGACAGCGAAAGGCTGCGCGTCGTCCTGATCTTCGATATCTGGCACCCCGATCTGACGCCTCCGGAGCGGGCGATGATCACGGCGATGATGGCCGGGATGAACACCTTCGTCGGCGAGTCGGGGGCGTTCGACCCCTGACCGAGCTTGCGTGCGCTCGCAAGGCCGCGCGGGGCTGGCACTACTCCACTCGTCGTACCCGGATCGACCAGTTGTCGACGGACAGATCCAGGTAGAACGCACCCAGCATGCCGCGCCTTATCGTGACCTTGGGGTTGTCGAGGTCATAGAACCGGGTACTGCCGTCGGCCACCTGCCAGACCTGGCCGTTGGCCAGCCGGAAGCGCCGGTTCGGGTACCAGCCATCGAAATGCCCGGGAATCGTGCTCTCGATCGATGCGAGCTCGACCGCCGGCGCCTCCTGGCGAACCAGCCCGAACCGGGCCGGTGGCTCGGGAGCCGGCGCCGGTGCCGGTGTCGCGATGACCGCCGGGTTCGCCGGCAGGGGCAACGCGTCATAGCAGGCCAGCCGCGCCGCCGGGTCGGGCAGAACGCGGCATTGTTGCAGCGTAGGCTCGGCGGCCGATGCGGCGGCCGGCAGCAACAGCATCCAATAGAAAAGTTTCATCGCGCCGCTTTCATCCGCCTTGTCGGATTGCAGCCGTCATTATGCAACGCCGCCAAAAGAAACGGCGAGCCGGAGCTCGCCGTTGAAGCACGCAATGCGCGCCGGTCAGAACCTGTACTGCAAGCTTATGAACAGTTTCCGGCCGAATGAATCGTACACCTGAGGATACGTATTGCCATTGCCGAATGCCGGTCCCGCGATCGACGAGGAGACGATCGGCGGATCCTTGTCCAGCACGTTGTCGATGCCGCCCGACAGCGTCATTTGCTTGGTGATGTTCCAAGTTGCGGCGAGGTCGAGGTAGTCGCGTTCGGCAAGCTCCCTGTCGACTTGCGCGAAAGGCGCGTTGAGGTTCGGATCGGAGCTGGTGCTGTCGAGGGTCACCTTGGACAGGTGACGCCAGGTCAGCGCGATGTCGGTGCTCCACGGTGTCTGCCAGGTTACCCGTGCCTTGTGCTTCCATTCGGGAAGCGGCGCGCCGCAGACCAATCCGAAAAGACCCGCGCAATCGTATTCGCCCAACCCCGGAACCGGCGTCTGCTTGAACTCCTTCAGCCAGGTTCCCAGGAAGCTGAACGCGAGGCTGCCCCACCGGTTCTGGGGAATCGGCCACAGGTAGTTGAATGCGACGTCGATGCCGGAGGTCTTCGCGTTCGCCAGGTTCTGGTTCAGGCCGGAGATAAATCCGGTCAGCCACAGCGTACCCAAGGCATCGCGATGGATCAGGTCGCAGAACGCACCTGCATTCAGGCACTGGGTCAGGATGGTGGGCGAAGGTACGCGCCCGACCTGGTTTTCGCCCTTGATCTGGAAGTAGTCGAGCGACGCGCTCATGTTCCTCATCGGAGTGAGAACAAAGCCCAGCGTCGTGCTCTTGCCCGTTTCCGGCGTCAAATTCGGGTTGCCACCCTGCAGGTAATTGTACTGGCCCGCGGCATTGGTGATGATGGCTTTGCCGTACTGCGCCGCGGTAATGCCGGTCCTTTGGCACTGCTCCAGCGTCGCTGTCGGATTCGCCCCGCAGGGATCCTGCGCCAGCTCGAACAAATTGAAGCCCTGCGCGGTGAAGAGCTCGATCACGTTCGCAGCGCGCACCGACTGCTGGTAGCTGCCGCGCAGCCGGACCGCCTTGA
>DATNAR010000286.1:0-2983 GCA_035607385.1 Casimicrobiaceae bacterium | reverse complement strand
CCGCTTGCGCTGGACGGCTGCGTGCTGCCGTTCCGGCGCGTCGCCGCCGCACCCGAAGCACCGGCGACGCGCGCCGGCTTGGGACTCGACGAGGCCGCGACGGTATTCGGCATCTTCGTGAGCCTCTTGAAGCTTTCGCCGCGCTGCCTTCTGTTGTGGAAGCGGATCCTCGATGCGGTCCCGCACGCCGTCCTGGCCTTTTCGCCGACCAGGACTGCGCAGCATGCACTGTACCGACGGAGGCTGGAAAGCTTCGGCATCGCTGCCGAGCGCATCGTGTTCGTTCCCTGGGCGCAGGACGATGCGATCGGTCGGGCGCGTTACCGTCTGATCGACATCGTTCTCGACACGCTGCCCTACACCGGCGGGGACACGACCGCGGCTGCGCTCGACATGGGCGTCCCGGTCGTCACCCGCGTCGGCACCCGGCAGGCGGAGCGGATGACGTACAGCCTGCTCGCGCACCTCGGCGTCACCGCGACGGTCGCGCACAGCGACGACGATTACGTGGCGATCGCCGTCCGGCTCGCGCTGGATCCCACATGGCGACACGCGGTCGCGGCGGAAATACTGGCGGCGCTGCCCGGCTCGGGTCTTGCCGATGCCGACCGGTATACGCGCAGCCTCGAAAGCGCATACGGGCGCGCGCTGGCGCTGAAGACGATAAAGTCCGACTGAAAGCGACACGCATGCATCTGCACATCCTCGGCATCTGCGGGACATTCATGGGCGGGATAGCCGCGATCGCGCGCCAGAGCGGGCATACGGTCACCGGTTGCGACGCCAATGTCTATCCGCCGATGAGCACGCAGCTTGCGAGCCTCGGCATCGCCCTGACCGAAGGTTACGACGCGGCCCAGCTCGACGCAGTCGCTGCCGACGCCGGCGTATTCGTCATCGGCAACGCGATCTCGCGCGGCAACCCGCTGCTCGAGGCGATACTGGATTCGAACCGCCGGTACATCTCGGGGCCGCAATGGCTGGCGGAAAACGTGCTGCTGGACAAGTGGGTGCTGGCGGTGACGGGAACGCACGGCAAGACGACGACCAGCGCGATGCTCGCCTGGATACTCGACCGGGCGGGCCTGCAGCCGGGGTTCCTGATCGGCGGCGTCGCACCCGACCTCGGCGTCTCGGCGCGCCTCTCGGACAGCGCGTTCTTCGTGATCGAGGGCGACGAATACGACACCGCGTTCTGCGACAAGCGCTCGAAATTCGTCCATTACCGGCCGCGCACCGCGATTCTGAACAATCTCGAGTACGACCACGCCGACATTTTTCCCGATCTCGCGGCGATCGAGACGCAATTCCATCATCTGGTGCGAACGATCCCGCACGCGGGCCGGCTGATCGTCAACGGCGGCGAAGACAGCTTGAAGCGCGTGCTGGCGCGGGGCTGCTGGAGCGAAGTCGAGCGATTCGGCTTCGCCGCGGTGGCCGAGACCGGTGCCGACTGGACGATCGCCGTCGACGGCACGATCAAGCTGGGCGGCGCGCCGCAAGGGGTGCTCGCCCCGTTCGCGCTGCGCGGGCGGCACAATCAGCTCAATGCGCTATCGGCGATCGCGGCTGCCAGGCACGCCGGCGTGCCGGTCGCGCACAGCCTCGCCGCGCTGGCGGCGTTTCGCGGCATCGCCCGGCGGCTCGAAGTACGCGGTACGGTGAACGGCGTCACCGTCTACGACGATTTCGCGCACCATCCGACGGCGATCGCCGCGACGATCGACGCCCTTCGGCGCGACGTCGGCCGCCAACGCATCATCGCCATCGTCGAGCCGCGGTCGAATACGATGAAGCTCGGAGCGATGAACGGCCGCCTGCCGGGAAGCCTCGAGCGCGCCGACCTGGTCTATTGCTACGCCGCCAACCTGGGCTGGGACGCGGCAGCGGTCCTGGCGCCGCTGGGCGATCGCGCCCGCGTCGCGGGCGATCTCGAGCAGCTGATCGACGCGATCGCGCGCGAAGCACGGGCCGGAGACCATCTGCTGGTGATGAGCAACGGCGGATTCGGCGGCATCCATGGCAAGCTGCTGGCGCGGCTGGCCAAAGGGTAATGCGCCGCGCCGTCAGCCTCCGAGCAACTCGACCAATTCCGCTGCCGGCACGGCCGGACTGAAAAAAAATCCCTGCCCGGCCGGACAATTGTTCTCGCGCAGGAATGCGAGCTGCTCGCGCGTCTCCACCCCTTCGGCCACGACCCGCTTCTGCAGACTCTTGCCGATCGCGATCACGGCGCTGACGATGCTGGCGTCGTCCGGGTCCGTGGCGAGATCGCGCACGAACGACTGATCGATCTTGAGCGCATCGATCGGAAAGTGCTTAAGACAGCTCAGGCTCGAAAAACCGGTGCCGAAGTCGTCGAGGGCCAGTTGCGCGCCGGTGTCCTTGAGTGCGCGCAGCACCGGTCCGGTCGCCTGAGGGTTCTCCATCAGGAACGTCTCGGTGAGCTCCAGCTCCAGCAAGCGCGGGTCCATGCCGGTTTCGGTCACGATCGTGCGCACGCCTTCGACGAAATCCTCGGCCCGCAATTCGGCGGCGGAAATATTGATGCCGACGCGCAAGCGTGGCAGTCCGGCGTTCTGCCAGGCACGCGCCTGTTTGCACGCTTCGCGCAACACCCAGCGCCCGATCGGCAGAATCGCGCCGCACGTTTCAGCGAGCGGAATGAATTTGCGCGGCCCCAGCAGCCCGCACCGCGGGTGGCGCCAGCGGATCAGCGCTTCCACGCCGGCGATCGCGCCGCTCTTCAGGTTGACCTTCGGCTGATAATGCAGCGCGAACTCCCGTCGCTCGATCGCGAGCCGGAAGTCGTTTTCGACCGGATGTATGTTCTGCGACAAGATCGTTGCTGCGCGCCGGCTCTCGCCCGCGATCGGACTCCTTCTGCCCTGTGTGTTCGGTAGCGTACAGATTGGAATCCACTTTACTCCAGTCGCGGCCGCCGCGGGGGCATGTCATGCGGGCGCGATTGGAATGGTGCGGT
>DATNAR010000271.1:0-5418 GCA_035607385.1 Casimicrobiaceae bacterium | reverse complement strand
GGGCTTGTATACGATCCATCTGCTGACGAATGACAGCCACCAAAACTTCGTCTATGGGACGCTGCCGCTGCGCCAGGTACCGGAGCCCGCACCGTTGACGCTGATCGGCGCCGCCATGGTCGCGCTCTTGGTGATGCGTCGGCGCATCGTCGCGACGCGCAAGAGCTGACCCGTTCGGTTTCGCGCGAGGCCCGCCGGCGGTCGACCCGCCGGCAACGTCGCTTCGTCCTGACGATGCGATACCGCTCGACGTTGCGGTCGCCGTCTTCATTCAAGCACACTACCCGAGCTCCCCCTTCGCGCGCACGGCTGACCGCCTGACGCGGCGAGTCGGCGACGGCGCAGTCTTGCTGCCGGCGCGAGCCGATGCGTCCGCTACAATCGGCGCTCTATCCGCCCGGAGGGAAGCGTCTTCATGTCCATTGCCAGGCCGCTAAGCGGCGTCTTTCCGATCGCGCCGACGCCGTTCACCGCGGACGGCGATCTCGACCTCGACGGACAGCGCCGCGTCCTCGATTGCATGATCGACCAGGGTGTCGACGGCATCTGCATCCTGGCAAACTACTCCGAGCAGTTTTTGTTGGCGGACGACGAGCGCGATGTGCTGCTCGACCTGTGCCTGACGCAGGTGCGCGGCCGCGTGCCGGTGGTCGTGACCTGCAGTCACTTCAGCACGCGCATCGCGGCAGCGCGCGCCCGGGCTGCCGCGTCGGCTGGCGCGGCGATGCTGATGCTGATGCCGCCGTACCATGGCGCCGGGCTGCGCGCGGACGAAGCCGCGATGCTGCAGCATTTCGCCCGCGTCGCTGACGCCGCGCCGGTGCCGCTGATGATCCAGGATGCGCCGTTGAGCGGCGTCAACCTGTCGGTGCCGTTTCTGGTTCGCCTCGCGCGGGAGGTGCCGACCGTGCGCTACTTCAAGATCGAGGTGCCGGGTGCCGCAGCCAAGCTGCGCAGCCTGATCGCCGCCGGCACGGACGCGATCGAAGGTCCGTTCGACGGCGAGGAGTCGATCACCCTTCTGGCGGACCTCGATGCCGGCGCGACCGGAACGATGCCCAGCGCGCTGCTGCCCGATCTGATCAAGCCGGTGCTGTCGCATCATCGGGAAGGTCGGCGCAACGAAGCAAGCGCCGCGTACGCCCGCATCCTGCCGCTGATCAACTACGAGAACCGGCAATGCGGGCTGCGGGCGACCAAGACCGTAATGGCTGCCGGCGGTGTGATTCGAAGCGACGCCGTCCGCCACCCGCTCGAACCGCTGCACCCCGCGACCCGGGCCGGCCTGCTCGAGCTTGCGGCCGAGGCGAATCCGCTGGCGCTGCGCTGGGGCAAGTAGCGCCGAAGGATCATGCGGCGACGCCGGGTGCGGTATCCGACACGCGCACCCGCCGGCCGCGCGCGCGATGAAGCAGCGTCAGTGCAATGGTCAGATTCAAAAGATTCCAGCCGATGCCGTTGATAAACGCCGCGTGATACGAGCCCGTCAGGTCGAACACCTTGCCCGACAGCCATCCGCCGAGCGCCATCCCGAACAACGTGAACATCAGCACCATGCCGACCCGCGCGCCGGCTTCGGTCGGCGGAAAATGCTCGCGGATGATGATCGCGTACGAAGGCACGATGCCGCCCTGGAACAGCCCGAACAGCGCCGAGATCACGAACAGCGATGCGAGCCCGTCGAACGGCAGGAACAACAAGAGCGCGACTCCCTGCAGCGCCGAGCCCAGCAGCAGGGTGCGCAGCCCGCCGATCCGGTCGCAGATCACGCCTGACAACAGCCGGCTGACAATGCCGAACCCGAGCATGATCGCCAGCATCTGCGCCCCGCGCGCGACGCCATAGCCCAGATCGCCGCAGTACGCGACGATGTGGACCTGCGGCATCGCCATCGCGACGCAACAGGCCAGTCCGGCGATGCACAGCAGCGCTTGCGCCGCGCCCGGAGACATACCGAACGGACGCGCCGTCGATGCCGTGGTGCCCCGCGCGCTTGCCGAAGCGTGGTCGATACCGCGCCTGGGCGACGCAACCGCGAACGCATCGACCGCAGGAGGGCGGCGCCGGAACAGCAGGGCCAGTGCCGGCAGCGAGAGCGCGCAGAAAATTCCGATGCCGATGTAGGTGGCGCGCCAGCCGTATGTCGCGACGAAATGCTGCGCGACCGGCGGCCAGATTGCGCCCGCGACGTAGTTGCCGCTGGCGCATATCGCCACCGCGATGCCGCGGCGTCGGGTGAACCAGAGCGACGTATCGGCGATCAGCGGCGCGAACATCGCCGAGCTACCGAGCATGCCGATCAGTACGCCGTGCAGCAGCGCGAACGTCCAGATGCTGCCTGCCATGCCGACGGCGACAAAGCCCAGGCCCATGCTGACGCCGCCGATCAACAGCGGCACCATCACACCAAAACGATCGGCCAGCCGGCCCATGAAAAGGCCGCCGATGCCGAAGCCGATCGTCGTCAGCGTATACGGCAGCGACGCGTCGGCGCGCGCGACGCCGAATTCCGCCTGAACCGTCGGCAACACGACGACGACGACGTACATGCTGGCGCCGCTGATGGTCATCACGGCAAGCGCCACCGCCAGGCGCACCCACGCGTAGGTCGACCCGTCTTCGTGCGTCAGGCTGCCCTGGGTCGTACCGGAATCGTCGATGCGTGATTTCATGTTCGGTCGGCGCGGCGGCAACGCCGGCGCTGCGCCGATGCAGGCAAAAGGAACGGCCAGACGAAACTTATCACAGGTGCGCGGCGACTCGGCGGCTTGGCCGGCGGGCGCGAGATGTCGCAGCCAACGGCGGCAACGCGAGATCGCACCAGCCGTCGACTGCGGATAATGCGTCAGCCGCGCTTGTTCACGTCCTTGTACACATCCAGCAGCGGCGGATGCAGGTGCTCGTAGTGAACGCGCAGCCTGACCAGCTCCTGCACGATCGCCGGTGGGAATCCCTTGCGAGTGCCGCGGCGATCGGTCAAGAGGTCATGCAGATACGCCCGGCACGATTGCGGATCCTGCCACATGCCGGCCATCATGTTGGCGATGCGCGGATACTGCCGCAAAAGGTCAAGCGGCTGGACGCTGCGCGGCAGCTTTGCGATCCACTTGAACGTCATCGGCAGCGGGTCGTTGCTCGGCGTCTGCTTCCGCCGTGCCGTCGCTTCCTCGCCGGATCGGGCATCGGATGCGGGTTTCTGCAAGTTCGAGACACCCAGTTTGGAGTCCGGCGGCTCCGAACCGATGCTGCGTGCCGGCAAACCGTCGAGTTTTCGATAGACCATCAGCAGCTGGGGAGCAAAAAGCGCGCCGAAATCGCGGGAACCCGCATCGGAGTATCGCTGTCGGTTACAAGGATGTGCCGCAAGGTTCTTTCACGCGGCAGCGCCCGCTGCGTACGATGTTCGCTGGGGCGCGCAGACGCGCCGTCAGCCAATCGACAGCGAATCCATGTCCAAAATCTACGTCATTCACGAAAACGACGCCTGGGTCGAGCCCTTGCGCGCGGCGTTCAACGAGCTTCACCTCCCGTTCGAGGAATGGTTCCTCAGCGAAGGCTTGCTGGACCTGGCGTCGGTCCCGCCGGCCGGCGTGTTCTACAACCGGATGAGCGCCTCGTCGCATACGCGCGGTCACCGCTATGCCGCCGAATACACAGCGGGCGTCCTGGCGTGGCTCGAATCGCATCGGCGGCGCATTGTCAACGACAGCCGCGCGTTGCAGCTGGAGGTAAGCAAAGTCGCGCAGTATGCGGCGCTGGCTCGGTACGGCATCCGCACGCCACGCACGTTCGCGGCTGTCGGCCGCGAACACCTGATCGCCGCGGCGCGACAGATGTCCGGCCCGTTCATCACCAAGCACAATCGCGCAGGCAAGGGCCTGGGTGTCCATCTTTTTCAGACGGCTGTCGCGCTCGAGACTCATCTCGACAGTCCGGCGTTCGAAGACTCGATCGATGGCGTCACGCTGATCCAGGAATACATCCAGGCGCCCGAGCCGTATATCACGCGGGTCGAATTCGTCGGCGGGCGCTTTCTGTACGCGGTTCGCGTCGACACCTCGCTCGGCTTCGAGCTCTGTCCGGCCGACGTCTGTCAGGTCGGCGACGCGTTCTGTCCGGTCGGCGAGGAGGCGAACGCCGGAGCGATCCTGCCGGCCGCGCCCCGCTTTCGCATCATCGAGGACTTCCGTCATCCGATCGTCGCGCGGTATCAGAAGTTCATCGCCGACCATGGCATCGGCATCACGGGCATCGAGTTCATCGCCGATCGCGCCGGCGAGATCTACACCTACGACGTCAATACGAACACCAATTACAACAGCGACGCCGAGGCAGCGGCAGGAATCTACGGTATGCGTGCCATCGCCGCGTACCTGGGCGGCGAGTTGCGCCGGCAGCGTACCGACGGCGAGCCGAGCGCGCTGGTCGCCGCGTAAGGGACGGCGGGCGGCGGCCGCCTGCCAACCACCGCTTACGCCTCGAACGACCAGGGCTTCAGCACCTTGTGCCGCTCGACCGCCGCGCGCGCTTCGAGAATCATCCGCTTCAGGTTGGCGGGATCCTTCAGATCCTGGACCAGGTTGCCTTCGAAGGTGTCGATGATCTCGTTGTCGCTATCGTAAACGCGGAACCCGAGCTGCCGGTGATAGTCCTGCAATTCGGCGACGACGTGGTACGGCGCAAACGCCCTGCGGATCTTGTCCAGGATTTCATCGCTGGTCAGCAGCATGCTCATCGAACCTCCGAATGGGCTCCCGGGCCGGGTCGATGCGGGGACGGCGACGCCAGGACCGCGGCTCGGGCGTCAGTGTAGCGTCATCGCAGAAAAAACTCACTTGTGCCGCGATGCGGCGGTACGAGGCCGGCGTGCGCTGAAGAGCGCGTCGAACTGCGCTTCCCAGAGACGAACCCCGCCGGTGATGCCGGCGAGGTTGGAGACGATCGTCGCATCGCGCGGCAGTTTCTGCGAGATATGGACGGCGTTGCCGCCGCCCAGATAGAGCCGATCGAAATTGAGCAGCGTCCGGACGAGCACGATCACGCGGCTCACCCGCCGGTTCCACTTGGACACACCCAGTTTTTTCAGCGCCGCCGCGCCGACATATCGGTCGTAGCTCTTGCTCTTCCACGCCGGGTGCTGGCCGAGCTCCAGATGCGGCATCAGCTGCCCGTCGCGATAAACAGCGCTGCCCATGCCGGTGCCGAAAGTCAGCACGCATTCCAGCCCGGCGTTGGCGATCACCGCCAGGCCCTGGATCTCGGCATCGTTGAGGACTCTCGCCGGCTTGCCGAGCTCCTTTTCGAGCTCCGCGGCAAGGGCGAACGTGCTCCAGGCCTCGGTCCCGAGGTTCGGCGCCGTGATGATGCAGCCGCCTTTGACGACGCCCGGAAATCCGACGGAGATGCGGTCGAATGCCG
>DATNAR010000269.1:0-6296 GCA_035607385.1 Casimicrobiaceae bacterium | reverse complement strand
CGTGCCGAGCAGACCCGCGATACCGAGGCCGAGCGCCGCCAGCGCGTCGCCCGCGATCAGTCCACCGCCGACCAGCGACGTCGTACTCATGTCGCTCGGCAGCGCTGCCGCCTTGTTCTTCCGTTTGGGCAGGCTGTTGACGAAGCTCGAGAGTGCGCCGCCGGCGGCGAACCAGGCGGAGGTCATCAGGTTGAGAAAGCCGCCGAACGAAGTCGCGTACGGCGACGGGAGCACGATCGCGTCGAGGACGAAGTCGGTGCTGAAGCCTGCACGGCCCGACTTGACAAACGCCTGGTATCGCTCGCGCGACTTGATGTACTTGCGCAGGAACTCGGTGACGAAACCGATCAGGATGCCGATCCAGATCGCGGTGCGCTGATAGGGCTTGTCGTCGGTGAGGCTGCGCAATACGCCGACGAACTTGTAGGTCATCGCGGACGTCCATTGCGCCGGCTGCTTGTCGGCGGGCATCGTCGTCTGGTCGAGTCCCAGCACCGGATACGCGCTCATGAAGAGCTTGGCGAACACCACCGCCATGATCGCGCCCATCACGATGCCGGCTACCTGGAAGCGGAACTGGATCATCCGATTGGTGCCCAGGCGCCAGCCGGTCGAGCGGTCCTGCTGCATGTCGCAGGCTTCGCTGGTCGAGACCAGGAGGACCGTCGCGGCCATCATTCCGACGATCGGATCGCGCAAGCCGATGCCCGCCATCAGGACCACGGTGACGACGAACGCGGAAGAAATGGGATTCGAGTCGGTAATGCCGAGCGATATCCCGTTGACCAACGCAAACACCAACACGAGCAGCACGGCCATCACCAGGTAGCCGACCGGCTGGTGCAGAATCTGCGAGCCGACGGCGACGATGCAGATACCCCAGAACACGACCCAGGCGACGAGCCGCCGGGTGTTGGTTTTCTTCCAGTCCTCCTGCTCGACGACTTTCTCCGCGCCGACCTGACGCGAGCGTTGCCAGGCGCGGAACAGAATCAGCGACACGTCGACGATTGCGGCGCCCATGATCATGCCGAGCGCGATCAGGAACGTGATTTTGCGGAACGGCTCGTTCGGCTGCAGCCATCCGATCGAGATGAAGTACGGCATCATCGCCCAGCCGGCGAGCCCGCCGACGATGGCGGCGATGCCGATGCGCGCTCCGACGATCATGCCGGCGCCGAACGTCGATGTCGACAGGTCGATCGCACCCAGCGCCGCGATCTTCGCGCTTCCGATGCCGCCGGCGACGCCGAGCGCCATGCCGCCGAAGAGCCGCGACACCGATTGCCGGAGCAAGTCGGGATCGGTCAGCGCGCGCAGGATGTTCGCGACGGCGAGCCCCGACGGAAACGTGAGCTGCAGGCGGTCGACCAGGATCGGCGTGTAGAGCATGCCGACGCCCACGCCGAACATCCCGATGCACATCATGTAGAGAATCAGCTGCCACATCGGCGGGGCCGGCATGCCCATCCATGTCATCGCCTGGATGACGACCGCCATCGCGCTCATCCCGGCGACCGATGCTGCGGTCGTCTGGATGTAGTTGGCGCCGTGACGTCCGGCGGCGCCGTAGCCGAAGGTCACCGTCGAGCCGAGTATGCCGGCGAGCACCTGCCCGCCGACGAAGAAGCCGAGCGAAAAGTTCATGTACGACGCCGCGACGCCGCCCAGCGGGCCGAGGATCAGGATGCCGACGGCGCCCAGCAGCGCGTAGTACTTCCAGGTGCCGGGTTTGGGCAACCAGGCCCAGCGCGGCGCGGCCTCGGAAAGCGGCATCGGTGTCGTGGCCATGGTCCTCCGGGGTCGTGATCGATCGCCCTTATCTTAATGGACTTGTGCGGCAGACGATACCGGCGCGAGTGCGGCCTGTCCGGATGCAGTGCCAGCGCGTCAGCGCTTGCCGATCTGCACCAGCTCGTCGGCGACGAGCCATGTGTTGCCGGCGCGATGCCAGGTGCATGGAGCCTCTTGTGACACACCGCTTCGTCCCGCGGATTATCCCCAATTTGCTAAGCTCCCGGAAAAGCGAGCGAGGGCGCGGGCACCGGGGCGGAACGCGGCGCGCGGCGCGCATACAAGGGGGAAACGATGTCGACGATGCGATGGCTGCAAGGCCTCGCCGCCTGCGCGCTGGCGATGAGCTTGGCGTGCTGCGGCGAAGAAAAGGAATCCGGGCGCGGCGTGCCGAAGGCGGGCGCCGCGGCGTCCAAGGCCGTCGAGTCGAAGCCCGCGCCCTATGCCTACCCCGCACCGGTCAAGGGTCACCTCAAGGAAATCAACATCGGCGAATTCGATCTGGTCGATGGTATCGCCTACCCGTCGATGAGCGGCGCCGGGACCGTTATCTACGTCGCCAGCAAGCCGGTCGCCTCGCCCGTGCTGGTCGACTCGGCCTGCCCGCTGACGCAGGCGCGGGCGCTCGCGAAGTTGCGCAATGCGAGCTTTGCCGAGGTGACGCTCGACTCGGCAGGAAAGTCGAAGTACTTCGATGCCGGCACGCCGTTCGGCGGCAGCCTCACCGACCTCACGCCCCGCGACTGGTCGAGCACGTTGAAAGCCGACGCCAGTCGCGCCGCCGGCAGCATCACGCACCGGCAGTACGGCAAATTCGACTTCGATCTGCCGCTGTCGAATCCAAAGATAGACCAGATAAGCGACGGCGATCGGCAGCAAAAGCGCAAGCTCGCGGCGACGACACCGAAGCCGGGCGGGCAGGCGATTACCGCAGCGTACGTCGCATTGCGCGACGCGGCACTCAAGAAGGATTTGAAAGCGACGCTCGCAGCGCTGGGATTCGATGCGAAGCAAAGCGCCGCCATCCGCGGTATGGAGGGCATCGACGCCGACTTCCTGGTCTTCGCCGACCGCTTCCTCACGCCGGGCACCCCCGGCGATCCGTGGGACAAGCCGGGCGCGGGCCAGATCCGGGGGGAAGGCGTGAAGGCCAGCGGCAAGAAATACTTCAACGACTATTATTTCGATGTCTGTGGCGACCATCTGGTACTTACACACATCGTCGAGCAATCGCCCTGACCGCGCCGGTCCGACGCGGCGGGTTCACGGTGCGCCAGACCGCCGCCTCGCGATCTCTTCCGGCGGGCGAACCTTGCGGCAGGTCGCCAGCAGCAGCAGGTCGTAGACGATCTTGACCGCTCCAGCGATCGCCAGCGGCCAGCCGAAGCTCGACAGGCCGAGCAGGTAGCCGGCGAGCAGCGGGCTCGTTGCCGAGGCGAGGCTGCGCGGGACCGAGGTAATGCTCGCGGCGGCGGCTCGCTCGCCGGGCGAGACGACCGCCATCACGTACGAGCTTCGCGTCGGCACGTCCATCTGCGATAAGGCGCTTCGCACCAGCAGCAGCACAATCACCCAGCCCAGGTCGGGCACGAACGGCGTCAACACCAGCAGCAGGCTGGACGGCAGATGGGTGAACACCATCGTGTTGATCAGGCCGATCCGGTTGGCGATGCGCACGGCGACCAGGTACGAAAAGGCCGAGAACACGCCGGTCCAGAAAAAGATCGTGCCGGCGACGGCGGTGGAGAGCTGGAACTTCTGGAACAACCAAAGGGCGAGCATCGACTGCACGATGAATCCACCGCCGAAGGCGTCGAGGCTGAACAGGGCGGCGAGGATGTAGACGATGCGCTTGGACCGGTGCAGCGGCGCCGCCGGCGCTTCGGACTCGGTGGCGAGCGCGGCCGGAAGCTTGCGGTAAATCAACGCCGAGGCGACGCCGATCAGCGCGTAGAGCACGAACATCGCCTTGATCGCCGATGGCAGCGATGTGCCGAACGCGCTCGCCAGCCATTCGGGCACGCCGGCGAACAGCGCTCCGGCGGCTCCGACCAGCGCGCCGGCGAGACTGTAGCGCGCGAACACGGCGGTGCGCTGCTTGTCCGATACGACGCGGGCGAGCACGGCCTGCTCGAGCGGCAGGAAAACGCTGACGTCGCCGCTCGACGGGTTGAGCGTGCCGACAAAGGCCACGATCAGCAGCGGCCAGAATTGCGCGATCGCCGCGAAGCCGAGCCCGGTCGCGGTCATCAGCGCCGTGGCCGCGAGCAGCAGCGTGCGGTAGCGGTAGCGATGCGCATGCAGCCCGACGACCAGCGTCAGCACGCCGGAACCCAGCAGCGTTGCGGTCGTGATCACGCCGACCTCGAACGGCGACAGCCCCAGCGCCAGCAGATAGACGGGAAGGAGGAGGCTCACATAGCCGTCGCCGAACGCCCGCAGCGCGCGGACCCACAACAGCCTGCGCACGTCGGCCGAGATCATCGCCACCCGATCGCGCGGTGAGGGCGTTGCGGCGACATCAGGCGATGCGACGCGCGCCGGTCCGAACCCCGTTCACCGGGTGCCCTGGCTTTCGTAGGCGAAATCGTCGAACAACGTCACGCTGTCGGCTTTGGTCCACACGCCGACGGCGCCGGGCCCGGCGATATGGTCGTCGTCGACCTCGATATAGGTCCTGCCGTCGAGCGCGACGCGGATATGCGTACCGGCAAACTCCACGCGCAGCGCATGCCACTTTTTGCCGGCGACCGGCGCGTCGACATACTTGATGGTGATGCGCCGGCCCGCGTTCGTGTAGTAGAGCGAGACATTGTTTTCCAGCGCATTGGCGCGCGCGACATAGTAGTTGCCGCCATCCTTCCAGCGCCAGACGATTCCTGCCGCCTGGTCTTCGTTGCCCGAAAGCGGCTTGAAGCGCACTTCGACATGCCCATCGGCCATCGCGCTGTCCCGGCGAACGCACCAGGGAAAATCGCCGCGGCCGCTCTGCTTCAGAACGTTCGGCTGCGACGGTGCGTTTGCGTCGTTTTCGACGCTCCACCGATGAGTGCCGTGACCGGTGACGCCGGCGATCCAGCCTGCCGGGACCTTGCCGACGGGGTCGGCATCGAAATTGAATGTTTCCGCCATGGCGATGGTGCTCCAGAGTTGGATGCCGAGCATCGCGCTGCCCACGCAAAGCGTCCGGCGATTCATGGCGCTGGCCGCCCGGCCGGCGCTGCGGACGCGCAGCGGCCGCAGCTGCCCGAACCGGTGTCGCCGTGTTGTTGATGCGAAGGCGGAGGTGCCGCAGATGCGCCCAACGTACGCTCCCGCGGGCCGCTGGCCCGGCGATCGGAGCAGAACTTGGACGCCGGTGGGCGTCTTGAAGCGGGGAGTCTGCCTACAGTCCCCACACTACACGTACACTTCATCATAGCGAACTGCCGCCGCCAAATCAAGGCGCGTACCGCGACCGAGGAGCCCACGATGACCCGCCCATTTCAGCAGTGGAAGGTACTGCCGCACGGCAAGCTCTCGGAGATCGATGAAAACATCCTGACGGTGACCGGCGACATCCGTATGCCGATGATGCGTCTGCCGCGACGCATGACCGTGGTCCGCCTGAACGGGTCGCGGCTTATCGTGTTCAGCGCGATCGCGCTGAACGAGGCCGAGATGAGCAGGCTCGAAGCTTATGGCCGTCCGGCATTCCTGGTCGTGCCCAGCGACAAGCATCGACTCGACGCGAAACCGTGGAAAAGCCGTTATCCGGCGATGCAGGTGGTCACGCCGGAAGGCGCCCGGGCCAAAGTCGAGGAGGTGGTGCCGGTCGACACGGTAGAGCCTCGCTTCGACGACCCGAACGTCCGGTTTGTCACCGTTCCGGGAACCCGAGGCCACGAGGCTGCGCTGGTCGTTCGCACGCCGAACGGCACGACGCTGGTGCTGAACGACCTGGTCGGCAATATCCGCACCGAACCGGGCTCACGCAGCTGGCTGTTGCAACTTGCAGGCTTCGCCGGCAAAGAAGCGCAAATCCCCCGAGTGGTGAAAATGGTGATGATCAAGGATGCAAGCGCGCTGCACGCTCAGCTGATGCAGTGGGCCGAAATCGATTCGCTGAAGCGCATCCTCGTATCGCATGGCGCGCCGATCGACGACAACCCGCGTCAGACCTTGCGCGACCTGGCAGGTTCGCTGGCGTAGCCGAAGAAAATTACCGCAGCCTGCCGGGAAAGCGGCGGCCTCAAGCGATAGAGGTAGCGGCCTTGGCAGGACGACGGTTGGAGGAGAAGCGGAATCCGTTGCGTCCGGCCTCCTTCACTTCGTACATCGCCGCATCCGCGCTTCTGAGCAAGCCAGCCGCGTCGGTTCCGTCATCGGGGTAGACGGCGATACCGATGCTCGCGGCGAGAGTAAGCTGCCGTCCTTCGATAACGAGCGGCTCCGCCATCGCTGCGACGATCCGCTCGCCGACCAGCGCCGCGTCGGCCGGGAGCCGGGCGCCGTCCAGCACG
>DATNAR010000263.1:0-10318 GCA_035607385.1 Casimicrobiaceae bacterium | reverse complement strand
GCCCATCGAAGTGCAGTAGGCCGGCAGCCGGCTGCCCAACCCGAGATCGATCGACATCAGGCGGGTCGTCGTCGACGAGCGCGCGATGTACAGAATTTCGTCGCCTTCCAGCACCGCCATCGAGCTCGATTCGTGCAACTCGTCGCTGATCTGATCGAGCAGCGGCTGGACCGCGGTCGCCAGCGGCGTCGATGACAGATAGGCATGACCCAGCGCGAGGATCCGGGGCCGCAGCGCATAGGTCCTGCCGTCTTCGCTGCCGACATAGCCGAGCTTGCCCAGCGTGTAAAGGCAGCGGCGCACCGCGGCGCGCGGAATATCGGTGCGATGGCTGAGCTGCGCGATCGTCAGCTCGCGTCGCTGCTGCGAAAAAGCACGGATCACCGCCAGGCCGCGAGCGAGCGAGCTCATGAAGTTGGGGTCGCCGGTCAGCGCCTCGATTTCGGACGCCGGCGTGACCGCGGCGGCAATCGGCGCGACAATGCCCGGGTCGGCGGCGGCGGGCCGGGCCCGCGCGGCAAGAGGGGCGTGGGATTTGGCGGCTCGCGGCATGTCGATCTCCGGCAGGGGCTTCGACGCATGGTAGCAGATGGGCGGTAACCGCACAACAATGCGATTATCGCCCTTGACCGATCAACGCGCGGTCACGTAAGCTTTGTTCGTTCACCGCACGATTGTGCGATTACCGGACGATCGATTCGGCGGGAGAGCAGGGCCTGATCGCCCAAGCGGAGTTTGCAATGATCGACAAAACCGCGCCGTCGCTGTCCGCCGCCGTTGCCGACGTGCACGATGGCGCCACGGTGATGATCGGCGGCTTTGGCACGGCAGGCATGCCGTCGGAGCTGATCGATGCGCTGATCGCGCAGGGTGCCCGGGACCTGACGATCGTCAACAACAACGCGGGCAACGGCGAAGTGGGCCTGGCCGCTCTGCTCAAGGCCAGGCGCGTGCGCAAGATCATCTGCTCGTTTCCGCGCCAGACCGACTCGTATGTGTTCGATGCCCTGTTCCACGCGGGCGAGATCGAGCTCGAACTGGTGCCGCAGGGCAACCTCGCCGAGCGCATCCGCGCCGCAGGCGCGGGGATCGGCGCCTTTTTTACGCCGACGGCGTACGGGACGCCGCTCGCCGAAGGCAAGGAGACGCGCTTGATCGATGGCCGTGGCTACGTGCTCGAATATCCGATCGCCGCCGACTTCGCGCTGATCAAAGCGGATAAAGGCGACCGTTGGGGCAACCTCGTCTATCGCAAGACTGCGCGCAACTTCGGACCGATCATGGCGTCCGCGGCCAAATGCGCGGTCGCGCAGGTGCGCGAGATCGTGCCGCTGGGCGAGCTCGATCCCGAGGTTATCGTCACGCCCGGTATATTCGTGCAGCGAGTCGTCGCGGTCGATGTGGCGACGCAGCGCGCGCAGCCGCAGGCGGCTGCTTGAGGACCCGACGATGAAACGTTTCAGCCGCGAGCAGCTGGCCGCGCGGGTCGCGCGCGACATTCCGGAGGGCGCGTATGTCAACCTGGGGATCGGCTTGCCGACGACGGTCGCCAACCATCTTCCGCACGATCGCGAAATTTTTCTGCACAGCGAAAACGGATTGCTGGGCATGGGGCCGGCGCCGGCGTCGGGCTTCGAGGATCCCGACCTGATCAACGCCGGCAAGCAGCCGGTGACCTTGCTGACGGGCGGAGCGTATTTCCATCACGCCGATTCGTTTGCGATGATGCGTGGAGGTCATCTGGACATCTGCGTGCTTGGCGCATTTCAGGTATCGGTCGACGGCGACCTCGCCAACTGGCACACCGGCGCCAAGGACGCGATTCCCGCCGTCGGCGGCGCGATGGACCTGGCGATCGGCGCCAAGCGCGTATTCGTGATGATGGATCACCAGACCAAATCCGGCGCATCCAAGATCGTCGAGCGCTGCAGCTATCCTCTGACCGGCGTTCGGTGCGTCAATCGCATCTACACCGATCTTGCGGTGATCGACGTGACACCCGAAGGCTTGCGCGTGGTCGAGATCGTCGACGGTCTGGCCTTCGACGAGCTGCAGCGGCTGACCGGCGTGCCTTTGACGCTCGCCGGCGCCGATTCCGCTGCGGTGGCCGGACGCAGGACCGTGACGCTTTCGGAGCGCTGATGCAACAGGCATGGATCTGCGATGCGGTGCGCACGCCGTTCGGACGCTACGGCGGCGCGCTCGCCGCGGTTCGCGCCGACGATCTGGGCGCCGTGCCGATCAAGGCGCTGGTCGAGCGCAACGCCGGCGTCGACTGGTCGGCCGTCGACGACGTCGTCTACGGCTGCGCCAACCAGGCGGGCGAGGACAACCGCAACGTGGCCAGGATGTCGCTGTTGCTCGCCGGTCTGCCGGTCGAGGTGCCGGGCACGACTGTCAACCGCCTGTGCGGCTCCAGCATGGACGCGATCGCGTCCGCGGCGCGCGCGATCAAGTCCGGCGAGACGGCGCTGATGATCGCCGGTGGCGTCGAAAGCATGACTCGCGCACCATTCGTGACCGGAAAGGCCGACACCGCATTTTCCCGGTCCGCGCATGTCTACGACACGACGATCGGATGGCGTTTCGTCAATCCGCTGATGAAGGCGAAGTGCGGCGTCGATTCGATGCCTGAAACCGCCGAGAACGTCGCGGCCGATTTCAAGGTGTCGCGCGCCGACCAGGATGCGTTCGCGCTGCGCAGTCAGCAACGCGCCGCGGCGGCCGTTGCCGCGGGCCGGCTGGCCGAGGAGATCGTGCCGGTGTCGATCGCGCAAAAACGCGGCGACCCTTTGCTGGTCAGCAAGGACGAACATCCGCGCGCCGATACGACGCTCGAGGCGCTGGCGAAGCTCAAGGGCATCGTCCGGCCGGACGGCACGGTGACGGCGGGCAACGCCTCCGGCGTCAACGACGGCGCCTGCGCCTTGCTGCTGGCGTCGGACGCCGCCGTCGAGCGGTACGGCCTGCAGCCGAAGGCGCGCGTCGTAGCCGCCGCCGTCGCCGGCGTCGCACCGCGGATCATGGGATTCGGTCCCGCGCCGGCGATGCGCAAGGTGCTCGCGCTGTCGGGGCTGAAGCTCGACGACATCGACGTCATCGAGCTCAACGAAGCGTTTGCATCGCAGGCGCTGGCGGTCTTGCGCGACCATGGCGTTGCGGACGATGCGGCGCACGTCAATCCGAACGGGGGCGCGATCGCGCTCGGCCATCCGCTGGGCGCCAGCGGCGCGAGGCTGGTGACCACCGCGCTCTACCAGTTGCGACGCACCGGCGGCAAGTACGCGTTGTGCACGATGTGCATCGGGGTCGGGCAGGGCATCGCGATGATCATCGAGCGCGCGTGACGGGCCCAACAAGGCCCGATTGAATGGTTGACGCCTGTCGATCCGGCGTTTGACGGCCGATCGACCGGTGTGACAGGAGGAGCAACCGAGATGAGCGACGTCGTCGGCTATCGCCGGCCCTACTTCAACACCCAGCCGTCGTATCTGTATCCCGGCTATCGCTCGACGATCAAGCGGGCGCCGACGCGGCCGCTGGTGCTGCTGCCGCACACGCTGTCGGAGACGACCGGCCCGGTTTTCGGCGTCGACGACGTCGGGCCTGCCGATCACGATCTGACCGCAGGACATCCGGGCCAGCCGCTGGGCGAGCGGATTGTCGTCTCGGGTCGGCTGCTCGACGAAAACGCCCGGCCGGTGCCGGGCGCGTTGATCGAGATGTGGCAGGCCAACGCGGCCGGCCGCTACGCGCACGCGATCGACGATCACGATGCGCCGCTCGATCCCAACTTCACCGGCTGCGGCCGCGTACGGACCGACGCCGACGGCAATTATCGCTTCCTGACGATCAAGCCCGGCGCGTACCCCTGGCGCAACCACTACAACGCATGGCGGCCCGCGCATATTCATTTTTCGCTGTTCGGCGTGGGGCTGGTGCAGCGGCTGGTGACGCAGATGTACTTTCCGGGCGACCCGCTGCTGGCCTACGATCCGATGTACAACAGCGTTCCCGACGACATGGCGCGGCGGCGCCTGATCGCCGACTTCGACTGGGAGCGCACGATCCCGGATATCGCGCTCGCCTATCGCTTTGACATCGTGCTGCGCGGCCGCGACGAGACGCCGATGGCGACCAAGCGGAGCTAGGATATCTTGAGCCTTCTCACCACACCGTCACAGACTGTAGGCCCGTACCTGAAGATCGGCTTCACCGCGCTTGCCGTCGACGCGATCGCGCCGACGGGCGCACCCGGTGAGCATCTGACGATCGAAGGCCGTGTCGTCGACGGAGACGGCAAGCCGGTCAACGACGCGGTGCTCGAAATATGGCAAGCCGATGCCGACGGAAAGTACGTGCACGCCGAAGACGCCAACGCTTCGCGGAGCGGCAAATTCCGCGGCTTTGGCCGCATCCTCACCGATGCCGCAGGCGCATTCCGCTTCACGACGGTCAAGCCCGGTGCGGTGCCGGGTCCGAACGGATCGATGCAGGCGCCGCACCTGGTCGTCACCGTGTTCATGCGCGGCTTGCTCAAGCATCTGCTGACCCGCATCTACTTTCCCGATGATCCGGGCAACGCGGATGATCCCGTCCTGCTGCTGGTCCCCGCCGACCGCCGCGCGACGCTGGTCGCGAAACGGTCGCCGGCGAAAGCCACGCTGCAGTGGAATCTCGTCCTGCAGGGCGAGAACGAAACCGTGTTCTTCGATTTCTGACCTGGGAGCGCCGCGATGGACGAGGACGAACGTTACGACAAGGGGTTGGCAGTCAGGCGCGCGGTCCTCGGCGACGCCCACGTCGATCGCACGCTCGCCAAACGGGATTCGTTCAACGAGGAGTTCCAGCAGCTGATCACGCGCTACGCCTGGGGAGAAATCTGGACGCGGCCAGGGTTGCCGCGTCATACGCGGAGCCTGATCACTGTCGCGATGATGGTGGCGCTCAATCGCGCCGACGAATTCCGCTTGCATGTTCGCGCCGCGTTCAACAACGGGGTCACCCGCGACCAGATCAAGGAAGTCTTGCTGCAGGCGGCGATCTATTGCGGCGTTCCCGCCGCCAACACCGCGTTTCATCTGGCCGAGGAAGTATTTGCGCAGATGGAACAGGCGCCGCGCTGACCGCTGACGCCGCCCGGGACCGATGAAGCACTTGCGCACGCAGGTCTGCATCGTCGGCGCGGGACCGGCCGGGCTCCTGCTGTCGCACCTGCTGCATCGGGAGGGAGTCGAGTCCGCCGTCATCGAAAACCGCAGCCGCGAGTATGTCGAGCATCGGGTGCGCGCCGGCGTGCTCGAGCAGGGAACGGTCGACCTGCTCGAGGCATCGGGCGTCGGCACGCGTCTCAAGCGCGAAGGCCTCATCCATCACGGCATTGAATTGCGCTTCGACGGACGGGGCCATCGCATCGCGATGACCGAGCTTACCGGGGGCCGCTCCATCACCGTCTATGGACAGCAGGAGGTGGTCAAGGATCTGATCCGCCAGCGGCTGGCCGACGGCGGCGATATCCGTTTCAGCGTCAGCGACGTCCGCTTGCACGACATCGAGACGAGCACGCCGGGTGTCTCGTTTCGCCATGGCGGCAAGTCGATTCGAGTCGATTGCGACATCGTCGCCGGGTGCGACGGCTTTCACGGCATCTCTCGGACCGCGATTCCCAGCGGCGCGCTGCACTGCTTCGAGCGCGTCTATCCGTTTGCCTGGCTGGGTATCCTGGCCGAGGCGCCGCCGACACACGACGAGCTGATCTACGCCTACCACGACCGCGGCTTTGCGCTCTACAGCATGCGCTCGCCCGAGATCACCCGGCTCTATCTGCAGGTAAGTCCCGACGAGCAGCTCGAGGCGTGGCCCGATGCGCGGATCTGGGAAGAACTGCATACTCGGCTGGAGACCGATGATGGCTGGACGCTGCGCGAAGGCGCAGTCATCGAAAAGGGCGTGACCGGCATGCGCAGCCACGTGCTCGAGCCGATGCAATATCATCGCTTGTTCCTGGCGGGCGACGCGGCGCACATCGTGCCTCCGACAGGCGCCAAAGGCATGAACCTCGCCGTGGCGGACGTGCGAGTGCTGGCACGGGCGATCGGCGCGTTTTGCGCCGGCAAAGGCAGCGAGCTGCTCGACGCGTACTCGGCGACCTGCCTGAAGCGCGTATGGCGCGCCGAGCATTTTTCGTGGTGGATGACATCGATGCTGCATCGTTTTCCCGACGACGACGGGTTTCAGCACCGGCTGCAACGCTCGCAGCTCGACTATGTCGTCGGGTCGCGTGCGGCGGCGGCGTCACTCGCCGAGAACTACGTAGGACTGCCATTCGAATGAAGATGGTGATGCCATTCCGTCGGCGCCGCGTCGAAAGCGGAATTTGCTGCGCACCGGGTCGGAACCTTATTGCGGGTCGAAGCTAAACAGGAGGAAGAAATGTCAATCGCATCGAGCGCTGGAAAACTGCTGCTTGCGACAGCGATCCTTGCCGTGGCGGGCGTCGCACAGGCGCAGGGCACGATCAAGCTTGGGCTGGTCGCCGAATTCTCCGGTCCTTTTGCCGATTACGGCGCCCAGATGTACGGCGGCATGAAGGCCTACATCAAGCAGCACGGCGATACGGTGGCCGGCAAGAAGATCGAGATCATCCAGCGCGACACGACCGGTCCCGCGCCCGAGGTCGCCAAGCGCCTGGCGCAAGAGCTCGTCACGCGCGACAACGTCGATTTTCTGGTCGGCTTCGGCTTGACGCCGAACGCGATGGCGGTGGCGCCGGTGGCCACCGAGGCCAAGAAGCCGATGATCATCATGAATGCGGCGACGTCGATCATCACGACCAAGTCGCCCTATATCGCGCGGGTGTCGATGACGCTGCCGCAGGTCACGCAGCCGATGGCGATATGGGCCGCGAAGAACGGAATCAAGAACGTCTACACGGTGGTCGCCGATTACGGCCCCGGGCTGGACGCCGAGGCCGCCTTTACCAAGGCGTTCACCGCCGCGGGCGGCAAAATGGTCGGGAGCGTCCACACGCCGCTGCAGAATCCCGATTTCGCGCCGTTCATCCAGCGGGTCAAGGATGCCAAGCCCGAAGCCGTGTTCCTGTTCCTGCCGGCGGGTGCCCAGGGCATCGCCTTCATGAAAGCGTTCAACGAGCGCGGGTTGGCTGAAGCGGGCATCAAGCTGATCGCCACCGGCGATATCACCGACGACGGCGTGCTCGAAGCGATGGGCGATCCGGTGCTCGGCTTGACGACGAGCTTCCACTACTCGGCCGCGCACGATTCGCCGGAGAACCGCGCGTTCAAGAAGGCGTACGAAGAGGCCAACGGCACCAAGCTGCGCCCCAATTTCATGGCGGCCGCGGGGTACGACGGGATGGCCGCGATTTACGAAGCGCTGAAGAAGACCGGCGGCTCGACCGACGGCGACCAGGTGATGGCGGCATTGAAGGGCATGAAGCTGATGAGTCCTCGCGGTCCGATATCGATCGATCCGGACACGCGCGACGTCGTCCAGACGATCTACATCCGGAAGGTCGAAAAAGTCGGCGGCGGCTTGTACAACATCGAGTTCGACAAGTACCCGGACCAGAAGGACCCGGGCAAATAATTAGACGCGGCGGGGGCCGGCGCGCGCCGGCCCTTCGCATGCGGAAGCGAAGCGCTACACGGCGCCCCAGACGTCGCGCGCCGTTTCGACAACCAGTCGCACCTTCGCCGCCTGCG
The DNA here is from genome assembly GCA_035607385.1 of Casimicrobiaceae bacterium. Lineage (GTDB taxonomy): Bacteria > Pseudomonadota > Gammaproteobacteria > Burkholderiales > Casimicrobiaceae > PALSA-1003. The sequence continues at coordinate 2,594 of DATNAR010000263.1, read as the reverse complement.
CTTCGCGCGCGATTTCATTGCCATGCACGGTGCTGGAAAAGCCGCACTGCGGCGAGAGGCAAAGCTGGTCGAGCGGGACGCGCTTGGCCGCCTCATCGATCTTGTGCTTGAGTGCGTCTTTCGATTCGAGCGTGTCGAGCTTTGTCGTCACGAGTCCAAGCACCACGACCTTGCCCTTCGGGACAAAGCGCAGCGGCGCGAAATCGCCCGAGCGGGCGTCGTCGTACTCGAGAAAATAGCCGTCGACCTGCAACTCATTGAACAACACCTCGGCGACCGGCTCGTATCCCCCTTCGGCGACCCAGGCGCTCTTGAAGTTGCCGCGGCAAAGATGCACGCAAATCGTCATGCCGGCCGGTCGGCCGGAAATCGCCGCGTTGATCAGTCGCGCGTAACGGCGCGGCAGCTCGTTCGGGTCGTCGCCGCGCTGCCGCGCGCCTTCCCGCATCTTCTCGTCGCACAGGTACGCGAGGTTGGTGTCATCGAGCTGCAGGTAGCGGCAGCCGGCGTCGGCCAGCGCGTTGATTTCCGCCCGGTACGCCGCCGCGACGTCGGCAAAGAAAAGCTCGAGGTCGGGATAGGCGTCCCGGCTGATCGCTTCCCGGCCGCCGCGAAAATGCAGCATCGTCGGCGAGGGGATCGTGACTTTCGGCATTTTCCGGGTGACCGACTGCAGGAACTTGAAGTCGTCGACCTGGATCGGCTTGACGTGCCGGACCGGCGCGGCGACCTTCATCACCGGCGGCGCGAAATCGATATTGCCGGCCTTGCTGTGAAAGCTCACCGCAATCCCGCCTTTGGTTTCGACCCCCGCGAGCTGCTCGAGGAAGTCGATGTGAAAATAGGTGCGGCGAAACTCGCCGTCGGTGATTCCTTGCAGACCGAGGTCTTCCTGGAAGCGAACGATGTCGCGAATCGCCGCGTCTTCGACGGCGCGCAGCTGGGCGCGGTCGATGGCGCCGTTGCGGTGTCGCTCGCGAGCATCGAGCAGCGCCGCCGGGCGCAGGAAGCTGCCGACGTGGTCGGCGCGAAAAGGGGGTGTGCTGCGGAGACTCATCGCGATTCCTCCAAGGCGTATGCCGGCGCCGTCGGACGCCGGATGCGCGCGGTTGCGGGCAAAGCGTTTATCATGCGCGAACAGGTGGAGGCCGGAGATGCTTCGAGGCGGCCCGTGCAAGATCGCTGTGACAGGGTGACGACAGTCCCGATCCGACCGACAGTCGCGTTGCGGCAGATTATCACGCAATAACAAGGAGGACGAACATGCACCGGAAATTCTCGAGTAAGCGCCGGCTAGTGCTGACTGGAGCCACCGCCGCGGTGGCCGCCGCAGCCGCGCCGCGCCTCGCGCTGGCCGCCGATCCGCTGAAAATCGGCTTGATCCTGCCTCTCACCGGACCGTTCGCGTCGACCGGGAGGCAGGTCGAGGCAGCCTGCAGACTCTACATCGCGCGTAACGGCGATACGGTGGCCGGGCGCAAGGTCGAATTGACCGTCAAGGACGACACCGGCGCTCCCGAGGTCACCAAGCGGATCGCCCAGGAGCTGGTCGTGCAGGACCACATCAACATTCTGGCGGGGTTCGGACTGACGCCGCTGGCGCTCGCCACGGCGCCGGTGGCGACCGAGGCCAAGGTACCGATGATCATCATGGCTGCGGCAACATCGATCATTCCGACGCGCTCGCCATACATCGTGCGTGCGGGCTTCACGTTGCCGCAAGTGACCGCGCCAATCGCCGAATGGGCGCTGAAGAACAACATAAAGCGGGTGGTGACGCTCGTGACCGACTACGCTCCCGGCCTCGATGCGGAGAAGACGTTCGTCAAGCGCTTTACCGACGGCGGCGGCACCGTGGTCGAGTCGCTCCGCACGCCGCTGCAGGGTCCGGACTATGCGCCCTTCCTGCAGCGCACCAAGGACGCCAAGCCGGACGCGTTGTTCGTATTCGTCCCGTCAGGGCAGGGAACCGCGGTCATGAAGCAGTTCGCGGAGCGGGGGCTGGCCGCTGCGGGCATCAGGATGATCAGTACCGGGGACCTGGTCGACGACGACATCCTCGATGCGATCGGCGCGCCGGCGCTCGGCATCGTCAGCTCGTTCCACTATTCGGCGGCGCATCCTTCGCCGGAGAACAAATCGTACGTCGACGCTTTCATGAAGGCGAACGGCGGCATGCGCCCGAATTTCATGTCGGTCGGCGGCTACGACGGCATGCATCTGATCTACGAAGCAGTGAAGAAAACGAATGGCGATTCGGATGGCGACAAACTGGTCTCGGCGATGAAAGGGATGGCATGGACCAGCCCTCGCGGGCCGATGTCGATCGACCCCGCGACGCGCGACGTGATCCAGACGATCTACATGCGCAAGGTCGAGATGCGCGACGGGCACTACTGGAACATCGAGTTCGACAAGATCGACAACGTCAAGGATCCGAGCGTCTGAGGAGGTTGCGGCCGACCTGGAATCCGTGATGATCGGCAACCTGATCGGCGTGCTGTTCGACGGCGTCGCCTACGGGAGCCTGCTTTTCATCATCAGCATCGGCCTGTCGGTGACGATGGGTCTGATGAACTTCGTCAATCTCGCGC
>DATNAR010000234.1:0-4357 GCA_035607385.1 Casimicrobiaceae bacterium | reverse complement strand
GCGCTTTGCTGTCGAGGCGACGGGCATCGGTGAGCAGGATCCCGCGCGCTTCACGGACGTAGCCGATGCGGCGTGGAATGCGCGCCAGCCACGGAATCAGCGCCGACTTGAATGAATTCGGCAGCACCAATGCCCGCGCGTAGCCGTTTCCCCGAAGCCTCTCCGCCAGCACGCGACGCTCGCGCAGCCGCAATTCGCGGTGGCCGATCGGATTTTCGATGATATTGCGCACGCCGCGCATGCGCTGATAGACCGGTGCGCACCACGGCGGGGCGAGGACGTCGACCATCGGCTCCTGCAACGGCTCGCGCAGGATGGCAAGCAGCGGCTCGGACAAAATCGCATCGCCGATCCACGACGGTGCGACGATAAGAATGGCTTCAGCCATGGTGTCGGTCCCGGCGCGATCGTTGGCGCCGCCGGCACACGATCGCGACGACGAACGCTTTCAATGTCCGCGCGGCGGAGGCCCCTTCAATTGGTAACGCGTGCCGCAATAAGGACACATCGCCTCTCCGGTGGCGGCTACGTCGAGAAACACACGCGGATGGCTCGACCACAGCGGCATCGCGGGGTTGGGACAATACAGCGGCAGGTCTGCTGCCGTGACGTCGACGGCATTCTGCGTCGGGCTGGTCGCGGTCACAGCGATCCCGTCAGATGGCGGTGAGCCAGGACCGGTACTTGGCGTTCTTGCCATGCACGGCATCGAAGAACAGTGTCTGTAGCTTCCTGGTGATCGGTCCGCACTCGCCCGAGCCTATTGTGCGGTTGTCGAGCTCGCGGATCGGTGTCACCTCGGCGGCCGTGCCGGTGAAGAATGCCTCGTCGGCGATATAGACGTCGTCGCGCGTCAGGCGCCTGGCAGACACCTCGAGCCCCATGTCGCGCGCCAGCGTGATCACCGAATCCCGGGTGATGCCGACCAGCGCCGACGTCAGCTCCGGCTCGTACAGGCGTCCGTTCTTGACGATGAACAGGTTCTCACCCGAGCCTTCGGCAACGAAACCGTCGACGTCGAGCAGCAAGGCCTCGTCATAACCGTCCATCGTCGCTTCCTGGTTGGCCAGGATCGAATTGGCATAGGTGCCGGCGAACTTGGCGCGCGCCATCGTCACGTTGATATGATGGCGCGCGAACGACGAGGTCTTGACGCGTATACCCTTGTCCAGCGCTTCGGGGCCGAGGTAGGCGCCCCACGGCCATCCGGCGATGGCGACGTGAACCTTGGCGCCCTTCGGCGACACGCCCATCTTTTCCGAGCCATAGAACGCGATCGGCCGCAGATAGCATGACTCGAGCTTGTTGGCACGCACGACCTCGCGCTGTGCCGCCATCAGCGCGTCCTTGGCATACGGAATCTGCATCAGATAAATGCGGGCCGAGTTGAACAGACGCTCGGTGTGCTCGGCCAGCCTGAAGATTGCCGGGCCGTCGACCGTCTTGTACGCGCGCACGCCCTCGAACACGGCGAGGCCATAGTGCAGCGAGTGGGTGAGCACGTGCGTCGTCGCGTCTCGCCACGGCACCAGCTTCCCGTCGTACCAGATGAATCCGTCACGATCCGACATCGACATCCTGCAACCCCATGCCCGGCAAAACGACCATTTTAGCCGATTTCGCCATCCCGTTCCGACCTGGCGGCACCGAAGATTTGTTTCCAAAGTATCGCGACGGCCGCGCGACGATCCGCCTGCGCGGCTGCCTCCACGCGTGCCTCGGCTGCGCCCTGAAGGCGCACCTGGTGCTGCAACCGACGGTATTCGCGATAGGCGTCGGCCACTGCCGACGCAAGCTCGGCAGGCACCAGTCCGAGGCCGGCGGCAGTCCCAAGCAGTGCGATATTCCCCGCGTTACGCGTCATGTCGGGATGCGCATCGCTGTGCGCCAGGACCAGGAACTGCACGGCGAATTCGACGTCGACCATGCCGCCCGGATCGTGCTTGAGGTCGAACAGCGCGGTTCGATTCGGATGCGCCGCCTGCATTCTGTCGCGCATCGCCACGATGTCGGCCGCGAGCTTGACGCGGTCCCGCGGCAAACGCAGGATCGCAACGCGCTCGGCCTCGAAAGCGGCGCCGATGCGCGCGTCGCCGGCCACGTAGCGAGCGCGGGTCAGCGCCTGATGCTCCCAGGTCCACGCCGTATTGCGCTGGTAGTTGCGGAACGCCGCGAGGCTCGACACCGGCAAGCCGCTCGCGCCGTCCGGGCGCAGCCGCAGATCGGTGTCATAGAGTCGCCCTGCCGCAGTCGTGCTCGTCAACCAGGTCGTCAGCCGGTGCGCAAGGCGCGCGTAAGCCTGCGGCGCGGCCTCGGCCGGATCGTCGTACAGGAACACCAGGTCGAGGTCCGACGCGTAGCCGAGCTCCTTTCCGCCGAGCTTGCCGTAGCCGATGATCGCGAAGCGCGGCGCCTCCGCGCCGGGACCCTGCATCTGGGCCCAGCAGCGGTCGAACGCCGCTCCCAGAACGATGTCGGCGAGCATCGACAAATGGTCGGCCAGGCGCTCGACCGACAGCCGCCCGGCGAGGTCCTGGGCAAGCAGGCGAAAAACCTGCGCCTGTTGAAAGTGCCGCAGCGCGTCCATCTGGCGCTCGGCATCGTCCGGATGCGCGGCAAGCTGCGCGGCGAGCTCTTTGCGCCACGCATCCCAATCGGGCTCGGTCAGAAGCGCGCGGCTGTCCAGCAGTTCGTCCAGCAGCATCGGATGCTGCATCAGGTACCCGGCGGCCCAGGCGCTTGCACCCATCAGCTGGGCAAGGCGCGGCAGCACCGGCGGGTGCTCGACCAGCAAAGCGAGATAGGCGCTGCGCCGGCTGATCGTCTCCAGCAGTGCGAGCAAACGCTCGAACACCTTCTGCGGCGCCGAGGTCGCCGCGGCAGCGCGCAGCAACTGCGGTACCAGTGCATCGAAGCGCGCACGCGAAGCCGTCGGCAATTGCAGATAGCGCGGACTCTTGCGGACTCGCACGAGCTCGACGATCAGCGCCCGCGGATCGTCGTAACCGGCGGCAGCCAGCGCGGACAGGTGCGCATCCTCGGGCGCCGGCGCGATCCAGACGACGGCGAGCGGATCGCGCTCGGCACCGCCGTCGGCAGCCGAAAAAAGCGCGTCGAAGTGGCGGTCGACATTGGTGCGATGCCGGTCCAGCAGCCGATCGAAAGCGGACGCATCCGGGCATGCCATGGCGTGGGCCAGTGCTGCCCGATCGCCATCGTCCTGCGGCAGATCGTGCGTTTGCGCATCGTCGCGATACTGCAGGCGGTGCTCGACCTTGCGCAGGAAAAGATAGGCGTCGAGGAGCTCGTCCGCCGCCGCGGCCGGCAACAGGCCGCGCACGCGCAGCGCGGCGAGCGCGGGCACGGTGCCGCGCAGACGCAGTGCCGGCTCGCGACCACCGCGTACCAGCTGCAAAGCCTGCACGATGAATTCGATTTCGCGAATGCCGCCGGGTCCGAGCTTGACGTTACCGACGTGATCGCGGCGCCGGCCCTGCTCGCGGATCTGGCGATGCACGTCGCGCAAGCCTTCGTAGGCATCGTAGTCCAGATACTTTCGATAGACGAAAGGGGCGACCAGCTGCTCGAGCTCGCCAGCGCGCGCACCGGTCAACGGGCGGGACTTGAGCCACGCATAGCGCTCCCAGGTACGGCCTTGTGTGATCAGATACTGTTCGAGCGCGGCGAACGACGACGCCAGCGGGCCCGCATCGCCGTACGGACGCAGTCTCAAGTCGGTGCGGAAGACATAGCCCTCGGGCGAAGGCTCGGCCAGGGCGGCGACGACTCGCCTTCCGACGCGATCGAAAAAGTCCTGGTTCGCCAGGACCTTCGGCCCGCGCGTCTCGCCGTCCTCCGGATAGACGAAGACGAGGTCGACGTCGGACGAGACATTGAGCTCGCCGCCGCCGAGCTTGCCCATACCGACGACGATCATCTGCTCAGCGGCGCCGGTGTCCCCGCCGATCGGCTCGCCATGGATCGCCGCGAGCGCGCTCGAATGCGCGTCGACCGCCGCGCCGATCGCCAGCTCCGCGAGCCTCGTCATCGTCGTGCAGACTTCGTAGAGCTCGGCGCGCCCGGTTAGATCGCGCAGCAGGACATGCAGGTACACGCGCTGGCGCAGCTGCCGCAGCGCGACCGCCAGCGCCGCGGGATCCGATCCGCGGGCGAGCCCTTCGAGCTCGCCATCGGCCCACGGAAAAGGCCGGTCGATCACCGCCTCGACCGAGGCGCACAAGCCGGGATCGGCGACGCGAAGGCGCTGCGCGTAGCGGCTGAACTCGTACGCTGCAGCGAGGTCCATCCTGGGATTCAACGCGGCGGCCGCCCCTTTCCGTATTAAAATCGCGCCAGA
>DATNAR010000404.1:0-9430 GCA_035607385.1 Casimicrobiaceae bacterium | reverse complement strand
CACGACCAGGGACTGCCGGTGCTCAAGCACGCGAGCTTCGGCCATGGCGTCAACGTCACGCTGGGTCTGCCGATCGTGCGCACCTCGGTCGACCACGGCACCGCGCTCGATCTCGCCGCCGACGCCGCGCTGGCCCGCGGCGCCGATCCGGGCTCGCTGTTCGCGGCGGTCGACCTCGCGATCGATCTCGCGTCGCGGGCGGGTGGGGCGGGGCGCTGACGCTAGCCTCGCACCGCCCGCGCAAACGCTTCGGCCAGCATTTCCTGGCCGATCCGCATTACGTCGCGCGCATCGTCGACGCGATCGCACCGAAGCGAGGCGAGCACCTCGTCGAGATCGGCCCGGGGCTGGGTGCGCTGACCCGGCCTCTGCTGGCCAGGGCCGGCCGCCTGACCGTCATCGAAATCGACCGCGATCTCGCCGCTGCGCTCGCTGCCGAGTTCACGCCGGAGCGGCTGGCGCTGCACGTCGCCGATGCGCTGGCGTTCGACTTCGCAGCGCTGGGCACTGAGCTGCGCGTCATCGGCAACCTGCCGTACAACATATCGTCGCCGCTGCTGTTTCATCTGGCGCAATTCGATGCCAATCTGCGCGACATTACGGTGATGCTGCAAAAGGAAGTCGTGCAGCGCATGGCGGCAGCGCCGGCGACACCCGAGTATGGGCGGCTGTCGGTGATGCTACAGGTCCGCTTCCGCGTCGAGCGGCTGTTTGTCGTGCCGGCGGGCGCGTTCCGGCCGCCGCCCAAGATCGAGTCGGCGGTGGCGCGGTTGACGCCGCTCGGCGCCGCACGGCCGGCGCTTGCCGATGCCGGGCTGTTCGCGCAACTGGTCGGCGCCGCATTCGGCCAGCGGCGCAAGACGCTGCGCAACGCGCTGAAGCCGTTCGCCGATGAGGCCGCGCTCGAAAGCGCAGGCATCGCGCCGGGTGCCCGCGGCGAGACGCTGGCGGTCGCCGACTTCGTTCGGCTCGCCAACATGCTCGCAGAACGCTGAGGCGGCGCTAGCGCCAATCCAGGTCGGGACGTCGTGCCGGCGCCGCGATGCGGACGGTCTTGCTTCGCGCCGTCGCGCCGCGAACGAGCTCGACGTCCCGCAAGGCAACGCCGAAGGCTTCGGCCAGAAACGCGCATAGCGCAGCATTGGCCTTGCCGTCGACCGCCGGCGCGGCGAGGCGGATTTTCAGTCGCTGGCTCGCGCCGGTTCCGTGCATTCCGGCCATTCCGGTCCGTTTGGCGCCCGGCTGCGCATGCAGCTGCAGGGTGACCGAGCCATCCGCGCCCGTGCGGCACCACGCCTGATCCTGCGACGCTTTGACCGGCACGCTAGCGAAAGAGCTGCGCGACGGCCTGTTCGAGCCACGCTACCGGCAGCATCAGCAGGAGCTGCGCCAGCACGATGACGATCAGCGGCGAAAGATCGAGCACGCCGCCCAGCGGCGGGATCGCGCGCCGTATCGGCGAGAGGAAGCGGAACGTCAGCGCATTGAGCACGCCGGCCAGCGGGCCGTCGGGCGCGACCCACGACAGCAGTGCCTGCAGGAACACCGCGATGATCAATATCCACAGCGCGGCCTTGAGCAGTTCGATCACCGCCAGCGCGGCCAGCGCGCCGATCAGCGGACCCGAAAGGGCGGCGCCGCCCAGTGCAGCCAGCGCCAGCAACCACGCCAGCTGGGCCACCCAGGCGACGATCAGCGACGCCCAGTCCAGTCCGCGGAAGCCGGGCAATACCTTGCGCAGCGGCTTGACCGCCCAGTCGGTCAGCGCGGCGACCGCCTGGCCGAGCGGATTGCGAAACGGCGCGCGCAGGCACTGCATGATGAAACGCAGCAGCGCCGAATAGACGATCAGCGCAAAGACGATGTTGATCAGGAAGCGCAGCGCGTCGATCAGCATGATCAGGGCTCGGATCCGAAACGCTCGCCCATTTCACGGGCGCGCGCGGCCGCCGCACGGACCGCGGCGACGATGGCGGCCATCACGCCGGCCTCGTCCATCGCGCCGATCGCGCGCTCGGTCGTGCCGCCTTTGGACGTCACCTGGGCACGCAGGAGCGCGGGCTCGGATTCGCTCTGCTCGGCCAGTCGCATCGATCCGCTGAACGTCGCGTAAGCGAGACGGCGCGCGTCGGCCGGCGCAAAGCCGAGCTCGCGCGCCGACTGCTCGAGCGCCTCGAGAAAATAGAAGACGTAGGCGGGTCCGCTGCCCGAGACCGCCGTGACGGCGTCGAGCTCGTCCTCGCGCTCGCACCAGAGCGTCGCACCGACCGCCTCGAGGATGGACGCAGCGCGTGCCCGACCCTCGCCATCGACGCTCGACAGCGCATACAGGCCGGCAATCCCGGCGCCGATCAGTGCCGGCGTGTTGGGCATCGCCCGCACCAGCCGCCGGTAGCCGAGCAGCCAGCGCGAAAGATCGGCCAGACGTATGCCGGCGGCGATCGTCACGACCACCTGGCGCTTGAGCAGCGTCGCGAGCTCGCGCGCGACGCTTCGCACGTGCTGGGGCTTGACCGCGATCACGATCAGGTCGGCGTGGACGATCGCCGCGGCTTCGATGACCGCGAAGGTGGCGACGCCGAATCGCGCGGCGACGGTCGCGCGCGTTTCGGGGCTGATCTCGACGACCGACAGCGCATTCGACGCCTGGCCGCGCGCGATCAGTCCCCCGATCAGCGCACGCGCCATGTTCCCGCCACCGATGAACGTGATATTCAATGGCTCACCCCTGCAATCCCAGCGCGCTCGCGGCCGCCGGTCGCCGGCTCGAAGCTGGACTGGCACGCGCCTCGGCTCACACGCGTGGCCCGAACAGAGCGCTGCCGACGCGGATCATCGTCGCGCCCTCGGCGATCGCTGCCTCGAGATCACCCGACATGCCCATCGACAAGGTGTCGAGCATAAGCCCTTCGGCCTGCGCGGCGGCGAGGATTTCGCGCAGCAGGCGGAATTGCGCGCGCTGCCGCGTTGCCTCGGCCTCCGGTGCGGCGATCCCCATGAAGCCGCGCAACGCCAGGCGCGGCAGCGAGCCGACGGCGCGAGCGAGCGCAAGCGCCCCGGCGGGCGCGATGCCGCTTTTGCTCGTCTCGGCGCTGATGTTGACTTGCACGCAAACATCGAGCGGACCTTGTCCTGCCTCACGTGTAGCCGACAATCGTTCGGCAATCGCCGGCCCGTCGATGGTCTGCACCCACGCGAAGCGCGCCGCCGCGGCACGCGCCTTGTTTCGCTGCAATGGTCCGATCAAATGCCATTCGATGTCCGGCAGATCGGCGAGCGCGGTCATCTTGGCCGACGCTTCCTGCACATAGTTCTCGCCGAAGGCGCGCTGCCCGAACGCGTAGAGGGCCCGGATCGCCTCCGCCGCCATGCCTTTGCTCACCGCGAGCAGCCGGATCGCCGCCGGATCGCGGCCCGCGGCGTCGGCGGCCCGTGCGATGCGCTGCTGCATGGCTTGCCACGCCTTCTCGTATGGGCTCATAATCAATGACGCCGGCATAGCCAGTCCGGGCCCAGGCACTGACGGCGCACGAAAGTGGCCGAAAGACAAGGCGCACACCGGGCGCAAGCCGCGCCCGGGCGCGGCACCAGGGATTATAAATGGACATTGCCGAACTTCTCGCTTTCGCGGTCAAGAACAAGGCGTCGGATCTGCATTTGTCGGCCGGGCTGCCGCCGATGATCCGCGTTCATGGCGACATCCGGCGCATCAACCTGCCGCCGATGGAGCACGAGGACGTGCACGCCATGGTGTACGACATCATGAGCGACGCGCAGCGGAAGACGTACGAAGAGATGCTCGAATGCGACTTTTCGTTCGGCATCCCCAACCTGGCGCGCTTTCGCGTCAACGCGTTCAACCAGGAGCGCGGCGCGGCGGTCGCGTTCCGGACGATTCCGTCGAAGGTGCTGTCGCTCGAGGAGCTGAACGCGCCGAAGGTCTTCGCCGACCTGACGACGCGGCCGCGCGGATTGATCCTGGTCACCGGCCCGACTGGGTCGGGCAAGTCGACCACGCTGGCCGCGATGATCAACCACGTCAACGAAAGCGAATACGGACACATCCTCGCGATCGAGGACCCGATCGAATTCCTGCATGAATCGAAGAAGTGCCTGATCAACCAGCGTGAGGTCGGGCCGCACACGCTGTCGTTCGCCAACGCGCTGCGCGCGGCGCTGCGCGAGGATCCCGACTACATCCTGGTCGGCGAGATGCGCGACCTGGAGACGATCCGGCTCGCGCTGACCGCAGCCGAGACCGGCCACCTGGTCTTCGCCACGCTGCATACGAGCTCGGCAGCGAAGACGATAGACCGCATCATCGACGTGTTTCCGGCGGCGGAAAAGGACATGGTGCGCTCGATGCTCTCGGAGTCGCTGGTCAGCGTGATCTCGCAGACGCTGCTCAAGACCAAGGACCAGCAGGGCCGGATCGCCGCGCACGAGATCATGATCGGCACCCCGGCCATCCGCAACCTGATCCGCGAAAACAAGGTCGCGCAAATGTACTCTTCGATCCAGACCAGCCAGTCGCTCGGCATGCAGACGCTGGACCAGTGCCTGACCGAAATGGTCCGCCGCAACCAGATTGCGCTGTCCGAGGCGCGCGCCCGGGCGGTCAACAAGGACCTGTTCGGCGGCTGACCGGCGAAATCCCGGTTCGGCTAGAACGCAAAGGAACGGCCAATGGAACGAGAAACCGCGACCAAGTTCATCCACGAGCTGCTCGACCTGATGGTCAAGCAAAAAGGCTCCGACCTGTTCATCACCGCGGGCTTTCCGCCGGCGATCAAGGTCGACGGCAAGATCGCGCCGGTGTCGAAGACCGCGCTGACGCCGCAGCATACGATCGAGATCACGCGCAGCGTGATGAACGACAAGCAGGCCGCGGAATTCGAGTCGACGAAGGAATGCAACTTCGCGATCGCCCCGCCGGGCATCGGCCGTTTTCGCTGCAATGCGTTCGTGCAGATGGGCCGGGTCGGGATGGCGATGCGCACGATCAACACGACGATTCCGACGTTCGACGAGCTGAACCTGCCGCCGGTGCTCAAGGACGTCACGATGAGCAAGCGCGGCATCATGCTGTTCATCGGCGCGACCGGCGCCGGCAAGTCGACGTCGATGGCGGCGCTGCTCGGCTACCGCAACGAAAACAGCTACGGCCATATCATCACGATCGAGGATCCGATCGAGTTCGTCCACGAGCACCGGAACTGCATCATCACGCAGCGCGAGGTCGGGGTCGACACCGACGGCTGGCAGATCGCGCTGAAGAATTCGCTGCGTCAGGCGCCCGACGTCATCCTGATCGGCGAAGTGCGCGATCGCGAGACGATGGACTACGCGATCGCCTTTGCCGAGACCGGCCACCTTTGCCTCGCGACGCTGCACGCCAACAGCACCAACCAGGCGCTCGACCGGATCATCAACTTCTTCCCCGAGGAGCGGCGCGCGCAGCTGCTGATGGACCTGTCGCTGAATATCCGCGCCTTCGTCGCGCAACGGCTGATCCCGCGCCGCGACGGCCGCGGCCGGGTGCCGGCGGTGGAGGTCATGCTGAATTCGCCGCTGATTTCCGACCTGGTGTTCAAGGGAGACGTCTCCGGCATCAAGGAGATCATGAAGAAGTCGCGCGAGCTCGGCATGCAGACGTTCGACCAGGCGCTGTTCGACCTGTACGAAGGCGGCCTCATCACCTACGAAGACGCGCTGCGCAACGCCGATTCGCTCAACGACCTGCGCCTGGAAATCAAGCTGCACGGCAAGGACGCGAAAAACCGCAACGTCATGGCGGGCATCGGCAACCTGGACATAGTGCAGTAGCAGGCAAGCGCTCGACCGGCAGTACCTGGAGGCCAGCGTAAAGGGCTCCGGCACGCCGATGGCCGCCCGCGCCCGCCCCGACACGGCCTACAATAGCGTCATGGCCGGCCTCGATCCACGCGCTGCTATCCCCACCGAGATCAAGCTCCACCAGTCGTCGCGGGCGCTGGAGTTGACGTTCGCCGATGGCAGCAGCTACCGCCTGCCTTACGAGTTCCTGCGCGTCTATTCACCGTCGGCCGACGTGCGCGGACATGGCCCCGGCCAGGAGACGCTGCAGGTCGGCAAGCGCGAAGTCACGATCACCGAGATCGAGGCGGTCGGGCACTATGCGATCCGGCCCAAGTTCTCCGACGGACACGACACCGGGATCTATTCCTGGGACTATCTGCACGAGCTCGGCGAGCAGCAGGAATCGATGTGGCAGCAATATCTCGAGCGGATGCGCGCCGCCGGCGCCAGCCGCGAGCCCGATGCCAACCCGGCGCCGCCGGCGGCCGCGCACTCCTGCGGTCATAAGCATTGACTCGATGAGCGAGCAGACGCATTTCGGCTTCGAGCAGGTGACGCCCGAGGAAAAGACCCGGCGCGTCAGGGGCGTATTCGATTCGGTTGCCGGCCGGTACGACCTGATGAACGACCTGATGTCGTGGGGCATGCATCGCGCCTGGAAGCGCTTTGCGATCGCGGCTTCGGGCGTTCGCGCCGGCGCGCGCGTGCTCGACGTCGCCGGCGGCACCGCCGATCTCGCCCGCCTGCTCGCCGCGCGCGTCGGTCCGACGGGCAGCGTCGTGCTCACCGACATCAACGGCGCGATGCTCGCCGCGGGGCGCGATCGCATGCTGAACGAAGGCAGGCTGATGCCGGCGGTGCAATGCGATGCCGAAGCGCTTCCCTTTCCAGCGGCGAGCTTCGACTGCGTCAGCATCGCCTTCGGTTTGCGCAACGTCACCCGCAAGGAGGTGGCGCTCGCCGAGATGCGCCGCGTGCTGCGTCCGGGCGGGGTCGCGCTGATCCTCGAGTTCAGCCGCGTCTGGGCGCCGCTCAAGCCCGCGTACGACTGGTACAGCTTCAATGTGCTGCCGCGCCTCGGCCAGGCAGTCGCCCACGACGCGGACAGCTATCGCTATCTCGCCGAGTCGATCCGCGTGCATCCGGACCAGCAGGAGCTCGGAACGATGATGGAAAGCGCGGGGTTCGAGCGCGTCGAATGGTTTAATCTCAGCGCGGGCGTCGTCGCGCTTCACCGCGGCTACGTTTTCTAGGAGTCGCGCGATGCATGCCGCCGCTCTCGTCAATCGCGCGCTGGCGCGCGAGGACTGGGCGCGCGAGCGCCTCGCCTTGCACGCGGGCCGCAAGCTTCGCGTCGTCGCGGGGCCCGCGGCGCTGACGCTGGCGATCAACCCCGACGGCAGCTTTGCCGATTCCGAGGAAACGCCGGACCTCACGCTGACGATTCCGCCGCTGCGCTGGCCGGCGCTGATGGCGCGACCCGAGCGATGGAGCGAGCTGGTCGCCGCGACAGGCGATGCCGGTCTCGCAGCGACGATCGGCGAGCTCGCGCAAACGCTGCCATGGTTTATCGAGCGCGCGTTTGCTCGCGTATTCGGGCCGATCGTCGGCGCACGGCTGGCCGAGACCGGCCGGCGGCTGCTCGCACTGCCCGGTTATGCGGCCGAGCGCGCCGGCTCGAGCTTCGCGAGCTATGCGAGCGACGAGGCCGGGCTGGTCACCGGCGCGCGGGCCGGCAGCCAGTTTGCCGCCGAGGTCGCGGCCGTCACGGCTCGGGTCGATGCGCTGGCAGAGCGAATCGACCGCCTGGCCAGGCCCGCCCCCGCCAAGCGCCGCTGAACGCGCCAGTCCTCGTCTCGCGCCTTACGGAATGCGGTGCGAGCCGCCGCTGACCGCCAGATACACTTCGCGCAGGAACATCCCGAGGCAGGCGACGATCGCCAGCATCGCGAGGGTGAAGAATACCGCCACCAGCTTAGACAGGTCGACGGCCATCAACGCGCCGACAAACGCGCCGGCGACGACCAGGCAGATCAGCAAACCGCCCAGCCCGGCTGCCAGCAGCGAGAAATAGATCAGGCGTATCCGCCGCGCCAGCAAGCCGAGCTCAGCGCGGTCGTCGTCGCTGCGCAACCCCGCGTTACCGCGCACGCGCCCGAGGATCAGGCGCCGGCGATCGATGCCGCGGCCGAGCCGGATATTGAGCGCGTTGATCAAGGTCGCGATCGCCGTCAGCAGAAATACCGGCGCCACCGCGAGCTGGATGACGTGGGTGATGTCGGTCAGATGCGATTCCAGGCGATGCCTTTCTTTAGGCCGCGATCCCGGTCGGGCCAAGCGCGAATCTACGCCGGAAGCACGCTACTCATCAACTTGCGCGGCAGATGCCGTGCTTCCGGGGGCGTGCCCGTCACCTTTCCCTTACAATCGGCGCCATGCGCTCGCTCCGGCTCGTCAAGATATTGCGCGTCGCGCTCAAGTACGGGCTCGACGAGTTCCTGCTCGGACACGAACGCTTTCACTGGCTGCGGCCCACCGCGCGCGCGGTCACCTTCTGGCGCGATGTATCTTCGCCGCGCGCGGTGCGGCTTCGTCTGGCGCTGCAGGATCTCGGCCCGATCTTCGTCAAGTTCGGGCAGATGCTGTCGACGCGACGCGACCTGCTGCCGACCGACATCGCGGACGAGCTGGCCAAGCTGCAGGACCAGGTCCCGCCGTTTTCTTCCGAGCTGGTGGTGGCGACGCTCGAGCGCGTCTACGCCAAGCCCGTCGACCAGGTATTCAAGTCGTTCGATCGCGCTCCGGTGGCCAGCGCATCGGTGGCGCAGGTCCACTTTGCCGTCCTTCCCGACGGCACGCCCGCTGCGGTCAAGATCCTGCGGCCCGCGATCGCCGAAACCATAGACAAGGATCTCGCCCTGATGCAGATGGGCGCGATGCTGATGGAGAAGCTCTGGTCGGACGGCAAGCGATTGAAGCCGCGCGCCGTCGTGGCCGAGTTCGACCGCACGATCCACGACGAGCTCGACCTTTCGCGCGAGGCCGCCAACTGCTCGCAGCTGCGCCGCAACTTCGCGCGCTCACCGCTGCTGATGGTGCCCGAGGTCTATTGGGACTGGTGCAACAGCGAAGTGATGGTCATGCAGCGCATGGAGGGAACGCCGATCAGCCACCGGGCGCGTCTGGCCGAGCAGGGCATCGACATCAAGCGGCTGGCGCGGGCAGGCGTCGAGATCTTTTTCACCCAGGTCTTTCGCGATGGCTTCTTTCACGCCGACATGCATCCGGGCAACATTTTCGTCGCCGTCGAACCCGCGAACCGCGGCAAGTACATCGCGCTGGACTTCGGCATCATGGGCACTCTGTCCGAACAGGACAAGAGCTATCTCGCGCAGAATTTCCTCGCGTTCTTTCGCCGCGACTACCGCCGCGTCGCAACCGCCCATATCGAGTCCGGCTGGGTGCCGCCGGAGACGCGAATCGACGAGCTCGAAGCCGAGATCCGCGTCGTCTGCGAGCCGATCTTCGACCGTCCACTGAAGGAAATTTCGCTGGCGCGGATTCTGGTGCAGCTGTTCAGGGCATCGCGCCG
>DATNAR010000403.1:0-5534 GCA_035607385.1 Casimicrobiaceae bacterium | reverse complement strand
TTCGAGTCGGCCGTGTGCGGGCAATAGAACAGCGCGTCGACTCGCCCCCCCAGCTGGGCCAGCGCCTTGTACATCTTGTCGTGGATCGAGATCAGCGTGGCCATGTCGAACAGTCGCCGGCCCAGCCCGGACTGGTTGGTGGCCACGATCACCCGGAATCCGGCGTGGTTGAGCCGCGCGATCGCCTCGAGGCTGCCCGGGATCGGCCGCCATTCGTCGGGCGACTTGATGAACTGGTCGCTGTCGTAATTGATGACGCCGTCGCGATCCAGGACGATCAGTTTCGCCTGGCGGGTCGGAAGGAGGCGCTCGTTGGCGAACTGGACCATGCGCTCAGACCGCGAGCTTGGAGATATCGGCGACATGGTTCATCGTCGCTGCGACTTGGCGCAGCAGCGCGAGCCGATTGCCCCGGATCTTCGGGTCGTCGGCCATCACCATCACGTCGTCGAAAAAGCGGTCGACCGTCGGCTTGGTGGAGGCGAGCGCCTGCAACGCGGCGGAGAAGTCGCCGTCGGCAACGCGGCTTTCGACGACGGGCTTGAGCCGGTCGAATGCCGCATGCAGCGCGCGCTCGGCGCCGTCGACGAGCACCGAAAGATCGACGGCGCCGCCACCTTCGCCTTGCGCCTTGCGCAAAATGTTGACGATGCGCTTGTTGGCGGCCGAGAGCGACAGCGCCTCGGGCAGCGCCTCGAACGCGCGCACCGCCTCGAGTCGCTCGGGCAGATCGTCGATGCACTCCGGCCTGGAATCGACGACGGCCGCGACCTGGTTCGCCGTGTAGCCGCGTTCGCGCAGATAGCCGCGCAAGCGCTCGTAGAGGAAATCGAGCACCGCCTCACTCGGGCGGGACACCGCGCGCTGCTGGGCCAGGGCATCGAACGCGATATCGACGAGCCCGGAAAGCGGCAGCCGGCGCTTTCTTTCGATCAGGATCCGGATGACACCCAGGGCCGCCCGGCGCAAGCCGAACGGGTCGCGGTCGCCGGTCGGCAGCTGGCCGATCTCGAACATGCCGGCCAGCGCGTCGAGCTTGTCGGCAAGTGCAAGCGACTGCGCGACACCGCTGACGGGCAGCGCGTCGCCCGCATGGCGCGGCTGGTAGTGCTCGGCGATGGCATCCGCAACCTCGGGCGCTTCGCCGTCGTGCCGCGCGTAGTAGCGGCCCATCGTGCCCTGCAGCTCCGGAAACTCCCCGACCATGTCGGTGACCAGATCCGCCTTGGCCAGCAGCGCCGCGCGTTCGGCGAGCGCCGCATCGGCGCCGACGATCAGCGCGATACGCGAGGCGGCCGCGCGCAGCCGGGCGGTGCGATCGGCCTGGGTGCCCAGCTTGTTGTGGTAAACGATGCCGCGCAGCTTGTCGACGCGGGCAGCAAGCGAGGTCTTGCGATCCTGGTCGTAGAAGAATTTGGCGTCGGCAAGGCGCGCGCGGAGCACGCGCTCGTTGCCCTGGATGATCGCAGCCGGGTCCTGCGTCTCGATGTTGCTGACCAGCAGGAAGCGATGCTTGAGCTGCCCCGCGTCGTCGGCCAGCGCGAAGTATTTCTGGTTCTGCTGCATCGTCAGGATCAGGCATTCCTGCGGCACATCCAGAAAGGCGCGATCGAACGTGCCGGCATAGACGGCGGGCCATTCGACCAGCGCGGTGACCTCGTCGAGCAGCGCATCGGGCATGATGATGCGCGCGTGCTCGGCCGCGTGCTCGAGTCCGGCGACGATCTTGGCGCGGCGGTGGGCAAAGGAGGGCAAGACCTTTCCGCTCCCCTCGAGCGTCGGCGCGTAGACCTCTGCGTTCCTGATTTCGATGCCGGAATGGCTCAGGAAGCGGTGTCCGTCGGTGATGCGGCCGGCCGCGAGCCCAAGAGCCTCGACGTCGATGACTGCCGCCCCGTGCAGCGCGAGCAGCTTGTGCACCGGCCGCGCGAACTTGACCGTGGCCCCGCCGGGACCCTGATAGCTCATCAGTTTCGGAATCGGCAGCTTGTCGATCGCAGCGTCCAGAGCCTCCTGCAACGCGCTTTGCAGGCGGACGGCGATCGGGGGCTCGATGTAGTAGAGCCGCTCCAGTTTTCCATCGCTGCGCCGCTCCAGGCGTTGTGCCGGAACAGCGGCAGCAGTGTCAAAGCCGGTCTTGGCCTTTATCGCTTTGTCGAGCGCGGACGTAGGCTTTCCGTCACCGTCGAAGGCGACATTCACCGGGACCAGTGCGACGGCCCGCGCCGGTTCCGTGACGGAGTCCGCTACGTCCGTGATGGCCACCGCCAGTCGGCGCGGCGTCGCGTAGCCGGTCGCCACGCTTCCTTCTGCCAGGAATCCGCGCTCGCGCAGCCCCGCCTCGATGCCCGCGGCGAACGCCTCGCCGAGCCGCGGCAGCGCCTTGGGCGGCAGCTCTTCGGTGAGGAGCTCGACGATCAGGGTGTCCGACATCAGGCGACCTTCTCGGCCGCGAGCATCGGAAAGCCCAACGCGTCGCGCGAGTCGTAATACGCCTGCGCGACCAGCCGCGACAGCGTGCGGATCCGCCCGATGTAGGCGGCGCGCTCGGTCACCGAGATCGCGCCGCGCGCGTCGAGCAGATTGAACGTGTGCGCCGCCTTGAGGATCATTTCGTAGCCGGGCAGCGGCAGCCTTGCTTCGAGCAGGCGCTTCGCCTCCGCTTCGAACAGCCCGAACAGCTTGAACAGCTCGGCCGCGTTCGACTGCTCGAAGTTGTAGGTCGACTGCTCGATCTCGTTCTGGAGGTAGACGTCGCCGTAGCTCAGCTCGTGCTCGACGCCATCTCGCTTCGACGAAGTCCAGACGAGGTCGAAGACGTTCTCCTTGCCCTGCAGGTACATCGCCAGCCGCTCGAGGCCATAGGTGATTTCACCGGTGATCGGATTGCAGTCGAGACCTCCGACCTGCTGGAAATAGGTGAACTGCGTGATCTCCATGCCGTTCAACCAGACTTCCCATCCCAGGCCCCATGCTCCGAGGGTCGGGTTCTCCCAGTCGTCCTCGACAAAACGAACGTCGTTTCTGACCAGATCGAGTCCGAGCGCCTTCAGTGATCCGAGATACAGCTCGAGTATGTCGACCGGCGAAGGCTTGAGCACCACCTGGTATTGGTAGTAATGCTGCATGCGGTTCGGATTCTTGCCGTAGCGCCCGTCCTTCGGCCGGCGCGAAGGCTGGACATACGCCGCGCGCCACGGTTCGGGGCCGATCGCGCGCAGAAACGTCGCCGTGTGCGAGGTGCCCGCTCCGACTTCCATGTCGTACGGCTGCAGCAGCGCGCAACCCTGCTCATCCCAGTACTTCTGCAGCGTCATTATCAGTTGCTGGAACGTCAGCATGGGGACCGCGGTCGGCGCAAAGGGCTGATTTTACTGGATGCGCGACGCCGCGACCAAACGGAGACGCGAATAAAGCGCGCGGTGATTCCAAGGCGCGCACATCCGGACGCGCTGCCTCCGTGCGCTCGAATCAGCCTGCGGGCGCGGCTCGTCGCAGGCGCAAGAGGGCAACTGCGATGGCGATCACGAGCAGCGAGGCGCCGAGAGGAACAGCGTCGCCATACCGGACATAAGGCGTCGCCCCGGTGCGTCCGGCAATCCTGCCTTCGAGCACGCCGCGCGTGAACCACGGCAGGCGCGCACGCTCCAGGCCATGATGATCGATGATAGCCGTGATGCCGGTGTTGGTCGCGCGCAGCATCGGCCGTGCGGCTTCGATCGCCCGCATCGCACTCATCTGCGCGTGCTGTTCGGCGGCAAGCGAATGGCCATACCAGGCATCGTTGGTGAAGTTGACCAGCAGCGTGGCAGACGGCAATTGCCGGATCAGCTCGCCGCCGAAGGCGTCTTCGTAGCAGATATTGACCGCGAGCCGCTGGCCTGCGACTTCCATCGGCTGCGGATAGGCGGTCCCTGGCGTCTGGTCGGCAAGCGGAATCGCCAGTACGCGGCGGATCAGCCAGCCGACGACGGGCTTCGCCGGAATCGACTCGCCGAACGGCACCAGATGGTGCTTGCGGTAGATCTGGATCGGCGCTGTGCCGATGCTGACGACGCTGTTGTAATACCGATCGTCTTCATCCTCGCTCTCGCGCGGCTCGAAGAAGAACAAGCCCGTCAGCAAATCGCCGCCGTTGCGCAGCGCGATCGCGCGAAGCTTGGCGATAAAAGCGTCCGGGACCTCGTCGGCGAACATCGGCAACGCGCTCTCGGGCAGGACGATCAGCCGACCCTTGGCGCTGGCGGCGAGCTCGGCGTAGATGGCCAGCGATTTTTCGCGATACGCCGGATCGAATTTCACGTCCTGGTCGATGTTGCCCTGGACGAGGCTGACGGCGATCGGCTCGCCGCTGGGCTGCGTCCATTCGGCGGCGGACAACGCGATTCCACCGGCGGCGATCGCCGCGATCGCGGCGCCGCCGGCAACCGCGGCAATGTAGCTGCGGCGCGCCAGCGCGCTGGTCGCATATGCCAGCAGCGCAGCGCCTGCCGCGACGGCGAGGCCGACCAGGAACACGCCGCCGATCGGCGCGAAGCCCGCGAGCGGGCCGCCGACCTGCGCATAGCCCGTTGCCAGCCAGGGGAAACCCGGATACCCGGTACTGTGCAGCCATTCGGTCAGCGTCCAGGCGCCCGCGGCGATCGCCAGACGCGTCGGCGATCCCGCCGGCGCGAGCCGTGCGACCACCCAGCCCGCAAGCGCCGGAAACAGCGCGAGATACGCGCAGAAGGCCGCGGTGCCTACCGCGGCGAGCACGGGGATCATCCCGCCGAACGTGCTCAAGGCGACGTAGGTCCACGAGGTCCCGGCGGCGAACAAGCCGATGCCGTAGGCAAAGCCGATCCACGCCGCGGCGCGGGTCGTTTCGGCGCGCTGCCAGAGAGCGAACAGTCCTGCGAGCGTCAGCAGCGAGACGGCCCACGCGCCGAACGGCGCGAAGCCGAAGACGCTGGCGATGCCGAGCAGCAGGGCGGCGCCCGTTGCTGGCCGCAACATCAGGCGCCGCCCGGTTCGGGTTCCTCTTCCGGCGGCGGCGAGAGCTTTTCCACCTGCAGCGTGTAAATCCGGCGACTGTCGGCGCGAACCACGCGAAAGCGGAATTTGTCGACGGTCGTCGTCTCGCCGCGCTTGGGCAGGCGCCCGAAGGCCTTCAGCACGAGGCCGCCGACGGTATCGAACTCCTCGTCGCTGAGCTCACTGCCGAACTTCTCGTTGAACGCCGCGATCTCGGTCTGCGCCTTGACCCGGTAACGTCCGTTCGCCTCGGCGATGATGTTGTCTTCGGCTTCGTCGAAGTCGTATTCGTCCTCGATGTCGCCGACGATCTGCTCGAGCACGTCCTCGATCGTCACCAGGCCCGAAACGCCGCCGTATTCGTCGACGACGATCGCGATGTGGTTGCGATTGGCGCGAAAGTCGCGCAGCAGGACGTTGAGCCGCTTCGATTCGGGCACGAACACGACCGGGCGCAGCGTGTCGTGCACCTCGAAGCCTTCCGGATTCGCGTAATAGTTGAGCAGCTCCTTGGCCAG
>DATNAR010000380.1:0-15120 GCA_035607385.1 Casimicrobiaceae bacterium | reverse complement strand
CGAGCATGTCAAGCGCGTGCTGGGGGAAGCGGCATTGCCGAACCCGTCGCTGGCGCCGGAAATCACGTCGCGCTTTTTCGAGCTGCCGCTGCGCGAGGCGCGCGAAGCCTTCGAACGGATCTACTTCGAGCAGCTGC
This sequence comes from Casimicrobiaceae bacterium, assembly GCA_035607385.1. Classification (GTDB taxonomy): domain Bacteria; phylum Pseudomonadota; class Gammaproteobacteria; order Burkholderiales; family Casimicrobiaceae; genus PALSA-1003. The sequence goes on along the minus strand of DATNAR010000380.1, from coordinate 14,983 downwards.
TTGGCAAGGAACAGAGCAACATGAGCCGGGTCGCCGAACGCGCCGGTCTGGAACGCACGCATCTGTACCGCAAGCTCAAACAGCTCAACATCCGCTTTTCGCGTCGCTCCGACGAAGGAGCATGCTGACCGGGACACAGGCTGGCGCGGCGACAGCTCCGGCCGATGTGGCGAAGAGACCGACGGCCCCGCTGGTCGTCGGCGCAATCGGTATCGTCTTCGGCGATATCGGAACCAGCCCGCTCTATACGCTGCGCGAGTGCTTCACCGGGCCGCACGGCCTGCCGCTGACCACCGACAACGTGCTTGGCGTCCTGTCGGTGATCTTCTGGGCGCTGATGATCGTCGTCACGCTCAAGTACGTGACGCTGATCATGCGGGCCGACAACAACGGCGAGGGCGGCATCATGGCGCTCACCGCGCTGGTGTCGCGCGGGCTGGAAGACCGTCAGGCCCGCTGGTGGCTGGTGGGCCTGGGAATTTTCGGCGCGGCGATGTTCTACGGCGACGGCATGATCACGCCGGCGATTTCGGTCTTGTCCGCGGTCGAGGGTCTCGAAGTCCTTGCGCCGGCCCTGAAGAGCTACGTCATCCCGGTTACGCTGGCGATCCTGCTCGCGCTGTTCTCGATCCAGCGTCACGGCACGGCGAAGGTCGGCGGGCTGTTCGGTCCGCTGATGTGCGTCTGGTTCGCGACGATCGCCGCATTGGGCGCAACCGCGATCTGGCAGGACCCGCGGGTGTTGATGGCGTTGCTGCCGTCGTATGCCTTTTCCTTTCTTACCGGCAACCCGCTGGCGGCATTTCTCGCGCTGGGCGCGGTCGTGCTCGCCGTCACCGGCACCGAGGCGCTGTACGCCGACATGGGCCATTTTGGCGTCTCGCCGATCCGGCGCGCCTGGCTCTATCTGGTCGCGCCCGCGCTGGTGCTGAACTATTTCGGCCAGGGCGCGCTGATCATCGCTTCACCGGAAGCGATCAAGAACCCGTTCTACCTGCTGGCGCCGGCGTGGGCGCTGCTGCCGATGGTGATCCTCGCGACCGCCGCGACGGTCATCGCTTCGCAGGCGGTGATTTCGGGCGCCTTCTCGCTGACGCGGCAGGCGATCCAGATGGGGTATTGCCCGCGCCTGACGATCATGCACACGTCGGAGCGGCAAATCGGACAGATCTACGTTCCGTTCATCAATTGGATGTTGTTCGTCGCGGTGATGCTGCTGGTCACCGGCTTCAAGACTTCGAGCAATCTGGCGGCTGCGTACGGCATCGCGGTCACCCTCGCGATGGCGATCGACTCGCTGCTGATCTTTGTCGTGCTTACCCGGTTGTGGCGCTGGAATCCCGTCGCCGCCCTCGCGATCGTCGTGCCGCTGGTCGCGATCGATGCGGCCTTCCTGTCGTCGAACCTCCTGAAGATCCCCGAAGGCGGCTGGTTTCCGATCGTCGTCGGCGGCCTCGTCTTCACGCTGCTGACGACGTGGAAGCGCGGCCGCGCGATCCTGCTCGAGCGCCTGAGCGCCGAAACGATGCCGATCGACCTGTTCATCGAAAGCATCGCGGCCAATCCGCCGATGCGCGTCCCCGGCACCGCGATCTTTCTCACCAGCACGCCGAATCGCGCGCCGCATGCGCTGCTGCACAACCTCAAGCACAACAAGGTACTGCACGAGCGCGTGGTGCTGCTGACGTTAACAACGCAGGACATTCCGACGGTCCCATTGTCCGATCGGGTGCAGATCCGCGATCTGGGGTGCAACTTCCAGCAATTCGAGGCGTTTTTCGGCTTCAAGGAAGACCCGGACGTTCCCGAGCTGCTCGAGGAATGCGGGCGCCGCGGGCAGCCGTTCGACATGATGGAAACGTCGTTCTTCGTCTCGCGCGAAACCCTGATCGCCACGGCGACGCCGGGCATGGCGCTGTGGCGCGAGCGCCTGTTCGTGTCGATGGCCAAGAACGCGACCAAGGCGATCGAGTTTTTCAACGTCCCGGCCAATCGCGTCGTCGAGCTGGGGACGCAGGTCGAGCTCTAGCGAGCGAGCGCAAACAAAAACGCCGGCCCGCGGGCCGGCGTCTTAAAGACTGCCGTGTTCGTCTACAGCGATGCCATTTCGCCGCGCATCGTCTTCAGTGCCTTGCTTTCGATCTGACGGATACGCTCCGCCGAGACGCCGTACTGGTCGGCCAGATCCTGCAGCGTCGCCGGATCGTCTTCGCGCAGCCAGCGTGCTTCGATGATGTCGCGGCTGCGGCTGTCCAGCCTCGACAGCGCGCTCTTCAATCCGGCGCTGCGGTTGCGCGCGGTCTCTTCGCGCTCGAGTATCTGCACCGGCTCGGCGTCGCTGTCGGTCAGATACGCGCTCGGCGTCATCGTTTCGCCGTCGTCCCCGGCCGGAGGATCGATGGCGACGTCCTGCCCGGACAGCCGCGTCTCCATTTCGAACACTTCCTCGGGCTTGACGCCCAGCGCCTTGGCGATACCGTGCGCCTCGGTGCGGGTCAGCGGGCCGAGCTTCGGCTTCATGCTGCGCAGGTTGAAGAAGAGCTTCCGCTGCGCCTTGGTGGTGGCGATCTTCACCAGGCGCCAGTTGCGCAGGATGTGCTCGTGAATCTCCGCCCGGATCCAGTGCAGAGCGAACGACACCAGCCGAACGCCGCGTTCCGGGTCGAACCGGCGCACCGCTTTCATCAGGCCTATGTTGCCTTCCTGGATCAGATCGGCCTGCGGCAGCCCATAGCCCAGGTAGTTGCGGCTGACGGCGACGACCAGCCGGAGATGGGACAAGACGAGCGAGCGGGCCGCTTCCAGATCGTTGTCGCGCTGCAGCCGGCGGCCGAGCTCGGTCTCCTGCTCGGCCGAAAGCAGCGGAAAGCGGTTCACCGCCTGGATATAATGATCCAGGCTCCCCAGCGAAGCCGGGGTAGGAAAAGCCAGCGTATTCGTGGGCATCAAAACTCCTTCTGAGCGCTAGCGATATTTTAGCACTCGCCTTGTCAGAGTGCTAAGGCGCCCCGAAGTTCCGCCACAGGGCCGGGGCCCGCCCGGGGCTCAGAAGGCGGCGGCAAGCTCGTCCAACCGGCCGACAGTCGCCCAGGACCGCCCGGGAGCCGAGCGCCGGGATGATCGCTGTCATGGGGGGCGGATCGAGCTAAGTTAGCGCCCACTGCGCCCATCGCCCTTCGCGGCTGGCCTGCGGGGTTTCCTCAGCCGACCAGCGCGTCGGCGAACTCGGCGGCGTGGAACGGGCGAAGGTCATCGATCCCTTCGCCGACGCCGATCAGCTTCAGCGGGACCGGCTGCGTCTTGGCGATCGCCGCGACCACGCCGCCTTTGGCGGTGCCGTCGAGCTTGGTCAGGACGAGGCCGGTCAGGCCCAAGGCCGCGTCGAACGCGGCGACCTGCGCCAGCGCGTTCTGGCCGGTATTGGCGTCGAGCACCAGCAGCGTTTCGTGCGGCGCGCCTTGCTGCGCCTTGGCGATCACGCGGCGGATCTTCTTGAGCTCCTCCATCAGCGGCAGCTGCGTCGGCAGCCGGCCCGCGGTGTCGGCGAGCACGACGTCGGCGCCCCGCGCGCGCGCAGCCGAGATCGCGTCGAACATCACCGCCGCCGGATCCCCGCCGTGCTGGGCGACGACCGCAACCTTGTTGCGCGCACCCCAGGACTCGAGTTGCTCGCGCGCCGCCGCGCGGAAGGTATCGCCCGCGGCCAGCAGCACCGAGTGTCCCTGGCCCTGCAGGTATTTGGCCAGCTTGCCGATCGACGTCGTCTTGCCCGCGCCGTTGACGCCGGCGAGCATGATGACAAAGGGCCGCGGCGCGCCGATGATCAGCGGCTGCTCGAGCGGCGCGATCAGCTCCACCAGCACGGTCTTGAGCACCGCGCGCGCGTCGAGATCGGCGCCGGCGCGCTTCCAGCGGGCGACGAGCTCGTCGAGCAGGTGCTCGGTCGCGGGGATGCCGACGTCGGCGGCGAGCAACGCGCTGCGCAGCTCGTCGATCGCTTCCTCGGAGAGCGCTTCGCGGCCGAACAGCGCCGTCAGCGGTCGCGAAATGCGTTCGCGCGAGAGGCCGAGGCCGCTCTTCAGGCGTTCGGACCAGCTGCGCTCGCCGTCATCGGGCTTGCGCTTGAACAGATCGAGCATCGGGATCGGCGCTGCAGGCAAAGTACAATTCTACCTTTCGACCGATGGCGCACGCTTGGCGCAAGCCCACCAGATTCGCATCATCGGCGGGCGCTGGCGCGGGCGGCGCATTCGCTTTCCGGCCGTTGCCGACATACGCCCGACACCCGACCGGGTGCGCGAGACGCTGTTCAACTGGCTCGGTCAGGATCTTGGCGGCGCGTGCACGCTCGATCCGTTCGCAGGCAGCGGGGCGCTTTCGTTCGAGGCGCTGTCGCGCGGCGCTGCGCTCGCGGTGGCCGTCGATCGCAAGCCCGAGCTTGTGCGCGCGCTCGACGCGGCGGCGCGGACGCTGGGGGCGGCGCTAGAGAGTCACTGCAGCGACGCGCGAGCGTTCCTGGCGCGCGAAACGCGCTCGTTCGACGTCGTCTTCCTCGATCCGCCGTTCGCCGATCCGCAATGGGAGCGGCTGCTGCCGGCCGCCGCCGCGCGTGTCGCCGCGGATGGCGCGCTCTATGTCGAGGCGTCGCGCCCGGTCATCGCGCCGCCCGGGTTCGCGATCGTGCGCGGCGACAGGGCCGGACAGGTGCATTATCATCTGCTGCGCCGTTCGCCCGGTGGCGCCGCTGCCGGCGGGCAGCCGGGCGGGGAGATCGGGGCATGCTGAAAGTCGTCTATCCAGGAACCTTCGACCCGTTCACCAAAGGGCACGAGGACCTCGTCCGGCGCGCGTCCAAGCTGTTCGACCGCGTGATCGTCGCCATTGCGGACAGCGAAAGCAAGCGACCGATGTTCACGGCCGACGAGCGCATCGCGATGGCGCGCGAAGTCCTGGCGCCCTATGCCAACGTCGAGGTCGCGGGCTTTTCCGGGCTGCTGATGGATTTCGTGCATTCGGTCGGAGCGACGACTATCCTGCGCGGCCTGCGCGCGGTGTCGGATTTCGAGTACGAATTCCAGATGGCCGGCATGAACCGGAACCTCCATCCGGAGGTCGAAACGCTGTTCCTCACTCCGGCCGAGCAGTACTTGTTCATGTCGTCGACGATCGTTCGCGAAATTGCCCGCTTCGGCGGCGACGTCGGCAAGTTCGTGCCGCAGGCCGTCGTTCCCCGGCTCAGGGCCAAGGCGGACGAAGAGCGTGCGGCGCGGCGCGAGAGGCCCTCATGGCGCTGATCATCACCGACGAATGCATCAACTGCGACGTTTGCGAGCCTGAGTGCCCGAACGGCGCGATTTCGCAGGGTGTCGAAATCTACGTGATCGATCCGGGCAAGTGCACCGAGTGCGTCGGCCACTTCGACACGCCGCAGTGCGTCGAAGTATGTCCGGTCGATTGCATACCGGTGAACCCCGACTTCGTCGAGAGCAAGGATCAGCTGCTGCTGAAGTACCGCGGTCTGATGGCGGCCAAGGCCGGCAACGTGCCGGCCTAAAGCGGTGGCAAGAAGTCGCTAGCCGTTGGCCGCGAGCGGCAGCGGCTCGGACTGCTCGCAGATCGCGTCGATCGCCGCGAGCTCCCGCGCGAGGGCTCCGAACTGCGCCCGGGCCGCGACTTCAGCCTGCTCGAGCTCCGCGATGCGCTCCTCGAGCTCGTCGCTCGCCCGATGGATCCGCTTGACGCTTTCGAGCCTGCGCCGCAGCTGCAGGTGATGCTCGCGCACCTGGGTCTCGAGCGGCGCCATCACGGCCTTCAGCCAGCTCTCCAGGTCGCGGTTCGCGATGTCGAACACGTGCTTGACCCGAATCGCGATCGTCTCGAAAAACCGCTTCATCAGCGTGAACTTGGCCTTGCTGACCATGTTCCACAGCGTATTGAAATGCACGTTGTAGGCGCGCTCGAGCCGCTCGACTTCCTTCTGGTACTTGAGCATCGAGAACGGCGGCGGCGTGAACGGCTCGATGCCGTGCTCCTTGGCAAAGCGCTGATACATCGCCTGCATCATCTCGTGCGTTTCGGCCGTCTGCCGCGCGCTGGCGTCGAGGCTGCCGTAGATCTTGGCGAAGAAATCGCCCATCGCCGAGCGCACGCCCTTGGTGAACGGGCTCTTTTCGATCCGCTCGCGCGTCTCGGCGGCGGTGGCGCGCAACGTCTCCAGGCCGATGCTTTCGTAAAGGCTGTTGGTCTGCTGCGTGAATACCGTGCGCAGTGCCGTGTAACGCTGCATGCCGCGCTCGAACAGGTTCTTCTCCTGCTGGATCCGCTCCATCATGTGCTCGACGACGTCCTGATTCTTTCCGCGCAGGTTCTGCAGCTCGCCGAGCTGTTCGCGTATGCCGGCGATCCGGCTGTCGAGTATCGTCCGCGTGCCCGCGACCAGCGCGCGGATCTCGGCTTGCGTCGCCGATCCGACGATGCGGCGCTTGGCCGGAATCAACTCTCTGGACAGCGCGGTTTCCAGCTGCGGCAGGCGGCTCCTGGCGAGCAGCACATCGTCGCCGTTGACCTTCGCCAGCAAGGCCTTTTGCGCCGACACCGGAAAGACCTGGGCGGGCGGCAGCATCAGCAACTGTGCGCTGGTGCGGACCTGGCGCGCGATCTCGCCCTCGATCTCTTGCGCCGTGCGCAGCTCGTCCCACAAGCCGTCGATCTTGTTCAGGATGACCAGCCGGCCCTCTCGGCTCGCGGGGCTGTCCCCGACGATGTGCTTGCTCCACACCTCGATATCGGTCTTGGTCACGCCGGCATCGGCGGCAAGGATGAAGAGGACGGCGTGCGCATTCGGCAACAGGTTGAGCGTGAGCTCGGGCTCGGTCCCGATCGCATTCAGGCCGGGCGTGTCGAGTATCACCAGCCCCTGCTGCAGCAGCGGATGCGGAAAGTTGATGATCGCGTGACGCCAGCACGGGATGTCGACGGCCGCGTCGGCCGCCGACAGCGGCGCGAGCGGGTCGCCGTCGTCGTAGAGCCCGTACTTGCGCGCCAGCGGGACCGAGACGCGCTTCGTGTGCGACACCTGCGACAGCGCTTCGGCCATCTTGTCCGCCGACGACATGTCGAGCGTTATCGTCACCCATTCGTCCGCGTAGTTCTTGAATTCGGTGACCGAGCCGTCGCGCGCCCGCGTCTCGATCGGGAGCAGCCGGATCGACGGCGGGCGGGTCGAATCATAGAGGAGCTCGGTCGGACACATCGTCGTCCGGCCGGCAGCCGAGGGCAGCAGACGCTGACCAAAATCGGCAAAGAAGATCGCGTTGATCAGCTCGGACTTGCCGCGGGAGAACTCGGCGACAAAGGCGACGACCAGCTTGTCCTGGTGCAGTCGCTCGAGCAGGCGTTGCACGGTAAGGTCGGCCTGGCCATCGGCAAGTTCCTGTTCGGACAGCCATTCATGCAAGCGCGACACGCCCGTGGACAACCGGCGTCGCCAGTCGCTGTAGGCTTCAAATCGCGCGGCCAGATCTTTCGATTGCATCATGTTCGGCTCATGTCCGGCTCGAGTCGCAAGGACTCTAGCATAAAGCGCGCCAAAACAAAGACCTAAGGCGTCCTAGGTCTGGCAGGCGCGGCAGTAATAGGTCGCCCGGCCGCCCTGGCGGGTCGCACGGATCGGCTGCCCGCAGACACGGCATGGCTCGCCTTCGCGGCCGTACACGTTGTACTCCAGCTGAAAGTAACCCGGCTCGCCATCGCTATCGACATAGTCGCGAAGCGTGCTGCCGCCTTTGGCGATCGCGGCGGCGAGCGTTTCCCTGACCGCCGCCACCAGGCGGTCAACGCGCTCGCGCGAAACGCGATTGGCGGCGCGGGTCGGCCGTATGCCGGCGCGAAACAGTGCCTCGTTGGCGTAGATATTCCCGGCGCCCACGACCAGCTTGTTGTCCATCAGGGCGAGCTTGATCGCCGTGTTGCGTTTGCGGGTGGAAGCGAACAGGTACGCCGCATCGAATGCCGGCGAGAACGGCTCGGGGCCGAGCGCGGCAAGCAGCGGATGCTCGCCCGCGGCCGCGGGCGACCAGAGCATCGCGCCGAAACGGCGCGGGTCATGGTAGCGAAGGATGACTCCGTTGGCGAACTCCAGATCGATGTGATCGTGCGTACGTCGCGCCGGGGCGACGCCGTAGACGCGCAGGCTTCCGGTCATGCCGAAATGGACGATCAGTGTGTCGGCGCCGAGCCGGAAAAGCAGGTATTTGCTCCGCCGGTCGACCCGGTCGACGACACGACCGACCAGGCGGCGGGGCAAATCTCGCGGAACCGGCCAGCGCAGGCGGCGGTCGTAGATTCTCACCGCCGTCACTTTCTGCCGTTCTACGTGAGGCGCGATCCCCCGACGCGTCGTTTCAACTTCCGGAAGTTCGGGCATCTTGAGGCGTCGAGTGGCGTTTGTTGCTCGGGCAAATATACCCTAAGATGCAGCGAGGTCCGGCGACGCACCCGGACCGAATCAAAATCGACCGAGCATGGCTTGCCTATCGTGATTTCCACTCTTCGTTTGTTGTTGGTCGGCCTGGCCGGCGCTGCCTTGTCGGCAGGAAACGTCTTCGCGCAAAGCCCCGCCGACCCGAAGCCGGCCGGCGGCGCGGCCGCCGCACCCGAACGCCCCGCCGCGGTCGACGAGCTCACCCCGGAAGTGCTCTATCGCATCCTGGTCGGCGATGTCGCGATGCAGCGCGGCGATGCAGCGCTGGCCGCGCGCGCGTACTTCGAAGCGGCGCGCGATTCGCGCGATCCGGTGCTGGCCCGCCGCGCAACCGAAATCGCGCTTTTCGCGCGGCAGCGTACGCTCGCCTTGGAAGCGGCGAAGCTGTGGCAAGAGCTCGACCCGAAGGCCGAACGCGCGCGGCAGATGGTCGCCTCGCTTGCCGTCTCCGGTGCCGGCTCCGATCTGAAGGCGGAGCTGCAGCGCGTGCTCATCGAAGCGGCCGCGAACGACAAGTCGCTGGGCGAAGCGTTCCTGCAGCTCAACCAGGCGTTGAGCGGGCAAACCGACAAGGTCGCGGCGTTTCGCCTGGTGCAGGAGCTGGCGCGCCCGTATCCGAAGGTTCCGGAGGCGTGGTTTGCCATCGCGCTCGCCGGGTACAACACCAAGCTGAGCGATCCGGCGATCACCGCTGCCGCAACCGCGGCGGCGGACCGGGCGCTCGAGCTCAAGCCGGGATGGGACCGTGCGGCGTTGGTCAAGGCCGACATCCTGGCCAAGGGATCGCCCGAGGCGGCGATCGCCTTCCTCAAGCAATTTCTCGCGGCGACCCCCGATGCGCGCGCGGTCGCCGGCGCTCTGGCCCAGATCTATGTCGAGCAGAAGCGTTTCGCCGAGGCGCGCGCGATCTTCCAGCAGATGTGGGAGGACGAGCCCGAAGATCGCGAGTTCGAATTCGCCGTCGCCGCGATATCGCTGCAGATGAAGGATTACGCGACCGCGCAGCGCCTGCTCGAGGAGCTCGACAAAGTCGGTTACGGGGACAAGGGCGTCGTGCCGTTCTACCTCGCGCAGCTCGCCGAAGAAACGAAGCATTACGACGAGGCGATCGCCCGGTATCGCGAAGTCACCGAAGGCGACCGAGCCTGGCTCGCCAAGCTGCGCATCGGCGCCATGATCGCGAAAAAGGGCGACCTTCCGGCGGCGCGGAGCTATCTGGAAGGACTGCAGCCCGAGTCCGCCGAGCGTCGGGTCGAGCTCGCGCAGGCTGAGGCGCAGTTGTTGCGCGACGCCGGCGACTACAAGGGCGCGTACGCGATCCTCACCGCCGCCCTGGAGCGCCAAGCCGATTCGGTCGACCTGCTCTACGACGTCGCGATGGTCGCCGAAAAGCTCGATCGGATCGACGAGGTCGAAGCAAGGCTCAAGCGGCTGATCGAGCTCAAGCCCGACAACGCGCAGGCGCTCAATGCGCTCGGCTACACGTTGGTCGACCGCACGCCGCGCACGGCGGAGGGACTGAAGCTGATCGAAAGAGCGCTGCAGATCGCGCCGGACGATCCGTTCATCCTCGACAGCATGGGCTGGGCCAACTATCGCATGGGCAGACTCGACGACTCGGAGAAATTCCTGCGGCGCGCGTTCGGCGACCAGGCCGACCCCGAGATCGCCGCGCATCTGGGCGAAGTGCTGTGGGCGAAGGGCGAGCGCGAGCGCGCCAACGAGCTGTGGCAATCGCAGCTCAAGTCGTCGCCCGCCAATCCGGTCCTGATCGAGACGATGCGCCGGCTGGCGCACTGATCCGCCGGCCGCCAAGTCGATGGTGAGGCTGCGCGGCATTTGCGCTCGCGCAGTCGCTGCGGCCGGTGCGGCGATTCTCTGCGCCTGCGCACCGGCGCTGATCGAGCGATCGGCGCCGCCGAGCGCGCTCGCGCCGCAGGCGACGGCGTTCGAGTTGACCGGACGCCTGTCGGCGCGACGCGGCAACGATGCGCTGAGCGCCAATTTCCGTTGGACGCACGAGGCCGAGCGCGACGAGCTCGACCTCTCTTCGCCGCTTGGCCAGACGATCGCCCGCTTGAGCGGCGACGCCAGCGGCGTCCATCTGCAAACTCCCGATGGAAAAGTCGCGACGGCGAGCGACTGGGCCGCATTGACGACGCGCGCGCTCGGCTGGCCGCTGCCGGTCGCAGGGCTGGCATTCTGGATCCAGGGCGCTCCGCGCGACGGCGTGCCCGCTGCGGTCGAACGGGCAAGCGACGGCATGCCGGCGGCGCTGCGCCAGGATGGCTGGAGCGTCGTCTACCAGGCGTTCGAGCGCGGCAGCGATGGCGTCTCGCGCCCGAAACGGCTGACGCTCGATTACGCGGACGTCGAATTGCGCATCGCCGTCGATTCGTGGCGGTGAGCGAGCGCCGCGCCGGTGCTGCCCGCGCCGGCGAAGCTCGATCCATTCCTGCACGTGACGGGTCGGCCGCGGTGGCGATCACACGCTCGACTTCGCCATGGGTCCTGATCGGACGCGGCGACGTCGTGTTATCGCCGCGGATCGAGGTCTCGACAAGGACATCTTCGCTGCGCCTGAATTGACACGACACAGCGAGTCCGCGAAAATGGCCGTCTTTTCCGAGGGATATGGCCGTAACGACCTGCAAGTGGTTGTGGCTGCGCGGTTCCCGGAGGTCGCAGCCTGCGTTGCCGCGCTGTCTTGCGCGGCGCCGGCGGAAATGCCGGAGAAACGGCTGGATTTGTTGCTCGCGCGCTGAACCGCCACCCGCTGTGGTCGTTTGCCTCACGTTGATGTTCCCGCGCGCGAACGGTTTCCCTTGGGGAGTCGCCAAGTGGTAAGGCACCGGATTTTGATTCCGGCATTCGTAGGTTCGATCCCTACCTCCCCAGCCACCAACACGTGGAGCAGGTCGTCCGTGCGGACGGCCTGTCCGCGTCTTTCATAGGCGGGGCCGATGGCGTTCGAGCGGATGCGGATCTTCACCGGCAGTGCCAACCCGAAGCTCGCCGAGGCCGTCGTCCGGCATATGAACATAAGCCTCGGCCGGTGCATCGTCGGCCGATTCTCCGACGGCGAGGTGATGGTCGAGCTCTTGGAGAACGTGCGCGGCCGCGACGTGTTCATCCTGCAATCGACCTCGCAGCCGACCAACGACAACCTGATGGAAATCCTGGTGATGGTCGACGCGCTGAAGCGCGCCTCCGCCGGCCGCATCACCGCCGCGATCCCCTATTTCGGTTATGCCCGGCAGGACCGCCGGCCGCGGTCGGCGCGGGTGCCGATCACCGCCAAGGTCGTTGCCGACATGCTGACGACGGTCGGCGTCAATCGCGTGATGACGATGGACCTTCACGCCGACCAGATCCAGGGCTTCTTCAATATCCCGGTCGACAACATTTACGCGACGCCGGTGCTGCTGGGCGACCTGTGGAAGCAGAATTACGACAACCTGTTGGTCGTCTCGCCCGACGTGGGCGGCGTCGTGCGCGCGCGGGCGATCGCGAAGCGCCTGGATTCCGACCTGGCGATCATCGACAAGCGCCGGCCGAAGGCCAACGTCGCCGAGGTGATGAACATCATCGGGGACGTGGCGGGCCGCGCCTGCGTGATCATGGACGACATCGTCGACACCGCCAACACGCTGTGCAAGGCGGCGTCGGCGCTGAAGGCCAACGGCGCGCAGAAGGTGCTCGCCTATTGCACGCACCCGGTCCTGTCGGGCGGCGCGGTCAAGCGGATCGCGGAATCCGAGCTGGACGAGATCGTCGTCACGGACACGATCGCCCTGTCCGACGAAGCGCGCGCCTGCAAGCGCATCCGGCAGCTCTCCTGTGCGCAGCTCCTGGCCGAGACGATGACGCGCATCTCCAACGAGGAATCGGTCAGCTCGCTGTTTACCGAATAAGCCTGCTGTAGCGCGGAGCAGGGGCCCCGCGTGAGCGGGGATGCGACCGCGGAAGCGGGCTGCGGCCGACACGCGCAGGCTACGTTACGGCGGACGTCCAAGGAGGCCGCGGCGCGAGCTCGCTTCGCTAGCCTTGCGCAGCGACTTCCTTTGCACCGCCGCGCCAATTCAGGTTACAATTCAAGGCTTTCCCCGTCGCCGCCTGCCGGCGGCATTGTCGCCATCGCGGACGACCGTCGCGCCTTAGCGCCCGGAAGGCCGCAGACAAGAGGAGCAACACCATGCAGTTCGAATTCACCGCCTTTCCCCGCGGCACCGAAGGACGAGGCGCGAGCCGCCGGCTGCGCCGAACCGGCCGCGCGCCGGGAATCGTCTACGGCGGCGCCGCCAAGCCCGAGCCGATCGAGCTCGACCACAATGCGCTGATCCATGCGCTGAACAAGGAAGCGTTTCATTCGTCGATCCTGACGATGAAGCTGGGCGAATCCGCGCAGCGCGTCCTGCTGCGCGACGTGCAGATGCATCCGTTCAAGCAGGAAGTGCTGCATATCGACTTCCAGCGGGTCGACGAGAATCGCAAGATCCACATGAAGGTGCCGCTGCACTTCATCAATGCCGAGCTCGCGCCGGCGGTCAAGACGACCGACGCCATCATCAGCCACGTGATGACCGAGCTCGACGTCTCGTGCCTGCCCAAGGACCTTCCCGCATTCGTCGAAGTCGACTTGTCGCCGCTCGCGGTCGGGCAATCGATACACGTGTCGGATCTGAAACTGCCTGCGGGCGTGACCGCGGTGACCCGGCCGGGTCCGAGCCCCGTCGTCGCCACGGCGATCGTGCCGCGCATCGTCGTCGAGGTCGAGGAAGTCGCAGCGCCGACGGCCGAAGCGGTCGCGGGCGAGGCGGCTGCGGCGGCCGAAGGGGCGAAGCCCGGCGACAAGACCGCAGAAAAGAGCGGCGAGAAGCCCGCGGAAAAGGGCGCCGACAAGGCGCCGGCCAAGAAGGACGACAAGAAATAAGTGTCTGGCGTACCCGAAAGGCCCGCCGGCGCTTTCCTCGGCGGGCCTTTTTGCTGCCTCGTCCCGCATTCAAAGCGCAACCTGAGCTGACGTCATGCCGCACACGTTCCGCCTCATCGTCGGCCTCGGCAATCCGGGACGCGAATACCGGGAGACGCGGCACAATGCAGGGTTCTGGTGGATCGAGCGCCTTGCCGGGACGCTGCAGACCGCTTTTCGCAGCGAATCGAAATTTCAGGCACAGGTGGCCCCGGCGCGCGGCAGCGACGGCGACATGCGCCTCGCGATGCCGCAGACGTTCATGAATCGCAGCGGGCTCGCGGTCGCCTCGCTTGCCCGGTTCTATCGGGTCACGCCGGCCGAGATCCTGGTCGCGCACGACGAGCTCGACTTGAAGCCCGGCGTGGTCAAGCTGAAGCAGGGCGGCGGCAATGCCGGACACAACGGCCTGAAGGACATCGCCGCCGCGCTGGGCAGCGGCGAATTCTGGCGGCTGCGACTGGGCATCGGCCATCCGCGCGATGGCGCGCTGTCCGAGCAGGAAGTGGCCGACTATGTGCTCCATCCACCGCCCGGCGACGAGCGACTGCTGATCGAAGACGCGATCGCGCGAGCGCTGGCGATATGGCCGTGGCTCGCGCGCGGCGAAACCGAGCGTGCGATGCACGAGTTGCACACGGCCCCGCGGCCGCCAGCCGCCCCCGAACGACCGGCCGGAACGTGAGCCTCAAATGCGGAATAGTCGGCCTGCCGAACGTCGGCAAGTCGACGCTGTTCAACGCGCTGACGCGCGCCGGCATCGCGGCGGAAAACTACCCGTTTTGCACGATCGAGCCGAACGTCGGCATCGTCGAGGTGCCCGACCCGCGGCTGGCGGCGCTTGCCGCGATCGCGCGCCCCGAGCGCGTCGTTCCCGCCGTCGTGGAATTCGTCGACATCGCCGGATTGGTCGCCGGCGCGTCCAAAGGGGAGGGTCTGGGCAACCAGTTTCTGGCCAACATCCGCGAGACCGATGCCATCGCGCACGTCGTGCGCTGTTTCGAGGACCCGAACGTCGTGCACGTCGCCGGCAAGATCGATCCGGTCTCCGACATCGAGACGATCAACACCGAGCTCGCGCTGGCCGACCTCGCGGCAGTCGACAAGCAGATGAACCGCTACGCCAAAGCCGCCCGCGCCGGTGGCGACAAGGAGGCGAAGCGGCTGGTGGCGGCGCTCGAAAAGATCGTTCCCGCGCTGAACGATGCGCGGCCGGCACGCTCGGTCGATCTCTATCCGGAAGAGCTGGCGGTGCTGAAGCCGCTGTTCCTGCTGACGATGAAGCCGACGATGTACGTGGCCAACGTGTCCGAGCACGGGTTCACCGGCAACCCGCTGCTCGACCGCATCGAAGCCTACGCCGCGCGCGAGGGAGCGCCGGTGGTCGCGATCAGCGCCGCGCTCGAAGCCCAGATCGCCGACCTCGACGACGCGGACAAGCAGATTTTCCTCGCCGACATGGGTCTCGCCGAAGCCGGGCTCGACCGCCTGATCCACGCCGGCTACCAATTGCTCGGTCTCGAGACCTA
>DATNAR010000376.1:0-2754 GCA_035607385.1 Casimicrobiaceae bacterium | reverse complement strand
CGAGCGGAAATGCGCCGGCGCCGCTCATCGACGTGCGGCCAGCATTTCGCCGATGCGACCGCGCAAGCTGCGCTCCTCGATCGAGTCGCCAAACGGCGGCACATCGTGCAGTTGCTGCAGTACGAGGCGCAATTCGGCGCTCCCATCGCGTCGATCGAGCGCCGCATCGAGCCCGTCCAGCAGCCGGGCGAGCCGGTCGCGCTGCTCGACAAGATGATTGAACTGGGCGTCGCAGCGCGGAATTGGCGTCGGATAGTGGCGGATTTCGTCGGCGAGCGACGCCCTGACGCCGGTGAGCCAATGCTGCAGCTCGCGCGACAGCTGTTCGATGCTGTCCGTTTCGATCGTGCTGGACGTCTGATGCGGCATGGCGAAGTTGGGCTCGACGGCGGATGCCTCGAAAGGAACGAAGCGCGCCTGCGCCGGCGCACGGCGACATGATGCACGGATTTGGCGAAAAATTGAAGGCGCCCGCACCGGCGATGCCTGTATCAGCCGGTGGCGCAATCCCGCGCGCGCATCACGAGCCGGCGATGCCCGCCACGTCGACGATGCGGATGGTTCCCGAGGGAGGCGGCTGCTCGACCGCGCGCACAATCGCGCGGACCATCTGGTCCAGTGTCACGAGGCCCAGGCGTCGCGCGCCGCCGCGCCAAGCCGGCACCAGCTCGGCGATGGCGTAGAACGGCTTGAGCAACAGCGGCCATCGATGCCCAGGCCCGATTACGTACCACGGACGAAGCACCGTTGCCGTCAAGCGGGCGTCGGCGATCGCCTGTTCGCCGGCGGCTCGAGCGGCGATGTACGCCGCCATGACGGGTGCCGGCCGGGCGACGCTGAGGTAAATGAAATGCGCGACGGCAGCCTCCCGCGCCGCCCTTACCGAGGCTTGCACCGATGCGAGATCCACCCGCAAGAATTCGGCAGCCTTGGCCGGACCCGGATGCGGCGTGCCCACCAGGTGCACTAGCGTGTCGAAAGGACCCAGCGCGGCGACGAACGAACGCTCGTCCAGCGCATCGCCGACGTGCGTGACTGCACCGGCGGGCACGCGGTCGACCGACCGGCTGCGTGCGAGAGCGCGGACGCGATGCCCGCGTGCCAGCAGCGCCGGAATGAGACGCGTGCCTATGTAGCCGGTGCCCCCGGTCACGAAGACATCGCGTCCCTGCATCGTATTCCCCGGCCGGGACCGCGCGAATTCACCGGCCGATCAGCCGGCCGAGAAATGCGGCGAGCGGCGAGCGTCTCTTCGGCAGTCTCCCCGGCATCGGGTCGAAGTAGCGGCGATGGATATAACACCAGCCCCAGGTTTCGTCCCGCTCGAATGAGGCGATCATCGGATGCCCGGTGGCGTTGAAATGCTTGAGCGCATGCATGTGCTCGGAATCCTCGCAGCATCCGACATGTCCACAGGTCAGGCAGAGGCGCAGCTCGTTCCACGTCGCGCCGATCGCCATGCAATCGACGCAGCCGTTGCCGCCCGGCCGGATCTCGCGGATCTCGCTGAAATGCTCGCAGGGTTCGATCATCTTCGATCTTGCTCGACCGGACGGTCGCCAGACAAGTCTTCCAATGTCCTGCAACAGTGCGGCGGGGCGGGCGGCGCCTGCGATGCTCGCCCGAGCCGCTGGTCAGCGCTTGTAATCGACGCGACCGAAATTCGATCGTTCGAGATCGGCTTTGACTTGCGCCCGTCCGCGCTCGTAGACGATTTCGCGCCCCATCGCGCTGCCGGCATAGGCCAGGCCGTTGCGTGTCGGGTGGAGTTGGCACCGTACATTGTGGACGCCTTCACCGAGGACGACCTCGATGACTTCGACGCGCTTGCTCAGCACGACGACCTCCAGCGTTTGTCCGGTCGAGGTGACGCGCACCGTGATTTTTTCGTCGTTCACGCCAAACTTTCCCGTCGATCGTCGATGGTTCTATTGCGCCCCGGTAACTGCCTCGATCGCGTGACCATCGGGATCGAAGACGAAGGCGGCGTAATATTTTTCGCCGTACTGCGGACGTAGGCCGGGCGGACCGTTGTCCTTGCCGCCGTGCGCGAGCGCCGCGTCGTAAAACCGGGCGACCGCTTCGCGATCCGTCGCGGCAAAGGCGACGTGAAATCCGGGACCCGGCGCCGTGACGCCGCCCGGCCGGAGCTTGATCGCGAGCTTGTCGCCCGAACCCGGATAGCCGTAGCCGACGGCCGTGCCGTCGGCCCAGACCCGGGCATAGCCCAACGCGGTGAGCACGGCATCGTAGAACGCGGTCGAGCGGGCAAGGTCGCAAGTGCCGAAAGACAGATGGTGCAGCATGTCAGGACATTGTCCTCAACGCGGGTCTCGAGCGCAATAGCACGCCGCGATTCGGCGCACCACGCCGGCCTTCGACGATCCGCGCGACCGCGGGCATGTCGCCGCGTTGGCGCTGCGCTGCAGTCGGCGACGGCCGAGCGATCTCAGGCGGCGCCGCTCGCCGGCACTTCGCTCATCAGAGCGAGCTGATTGCCGTCGGGATCGGTGAATTCCGCCAACCATAGCTCATCGGTCGCCGTTCGGTGGACGACGTGCGGGCCAGTCTGGAAATCCACGCCCTGAGCCGTCAGCGACGCGTGCACGTTCTTGATGTCGCTTACGCGAAAGTAGATCGCTGCGCTGCGCTGTGCCTTCTGGCCAGGCGGAGGAACGCCGACCAGCAGCCGGACGGCGCCGCACATGAAAAAAGCCATCTGCGGCGGCGCCGAGAACAGGAAGGGAAGGCCCA
>DATNAR010000373.1:0-11450 GCA_035607385.1 Casimicrobiaceae bacterium | reverse complement strand
CGGGCATAGCCCAACGCGGTGAGCACGGCATCGTAGAACGCGGTCGAGCGGGCAAGGTCGCAAGTGCCGAAAGACAGATGGTGCAGCATGTCAGGACATTGTCCTCAACGCGGGTCTCGAGCGCAATAGCACGCCGCGACTCGGCGCACCACGCCGCCTTTTGACGATCCGCGCGCGACCGCGGGCATGGCGCCTCGTTGGCGCTGCGCTGCAGTCGGCGACGGCCGAGCGATCTCAGGCGGAGCCGCTCGCCGCCACTTCGCTCATCAGAGCGAGCTGATTGCCGTCGGGATCGGTGAATTCCGCCAACCATAGCTCATCGGTCGCCGTTCGGTGGACGACGTGCGGGCCGGTCTGGAAATCCACGCCCTGAGCCGTCAGCGTCGCATGCACGTTCTTGATGTCGCTTACGCGAAAGTAGATCGCTGCGCTGCGCTGTGCCTTCTGGCCGGGCGGAGGAACGCCGACCAGCAGCCGGACGGCGCCGCACATGAAAAAAGCCATCTGCGGCGGCGCCGAGAACAGGAAGGGAAGGCCCAGGACGTCGCGATAGAAGGCGACGCCCCGTTCGAAATCGTCGACCGGGACCAGGATCTGGCCGACGGTCGCGTTCGCCAGATTCATTTGGGCCAGAGCCAGCCGAACGTTCCGGCCGTCAGCAGCGCATAGATCAATCCGTCGGCCGAGCTCTTGATCGTGGTGCTCCAGGCCCGGTGATACCAGATCGACATCTGCCAGAGCGCCAGCGCATAGCCGACAAAGGCTACGGCGCCGACGAGCTGAAAGACCCGCGGGTAGCCGGCGCCAGGCGGCAAAGAGCGGCCGACGATGTAGGCGGCGAACACCCCGACGACGACGCAATAGAGGAACCAGAGGATCAGATTCCTGCGCATCGAAAAAGGCCCGTTGGGTCGCACCGTGAATATCAGGACCGGACCCTGTTTCATCTTTTCGGCGAACTCGGGCGAGCGCATGTCCTCGGTGCTCGACGGGCGCGGGACCATGTAGTCGCCCGGCGGTATCGCAAGCGGCCGCAACGCGTCGCGTACACCGTCCTCGTTCGGCAGCTTCGGATAGTCGCTGTGGTGCCATGGCAGCAACATGTGAATGATCGAGCTCGCGACGAATACGAGCACTGCCGAAAGCAGGATCGGCACTACGAGTGCGGATAAGCCTGTCATGACACTCCCCTGGGTTGACCGGCGCCGCGATTCTGGAATGGTCCGGAGCTTGCGTCAAATGCAACCGCCCGTCGCGCTCGCCGTGGACAAGGAGAACACGCGGTCGCCGGGCTCGACTTGGCCGTGCGGGTAGGCATCCGCGAGCACCCCCTCGAATCCAAGGCGCTGCAGCAAGCCGATGGAGCGCAGATTTCTCGGGTCGACAGTCGCGAAAAGCGCTCGCACGCCTAAATCGTCGGCGAGGCTGGGGAGCGCGGCCCGGCAGGCTTCGAATGCGATGCCGCGCCCCCAATGCTGCGGTGCGAAGACAAAGGCAAAATCCGCGGTCGACTCCGGATGTATCGTTGCCTGAACGTATCCGGCGCACTGGCCGGACGCGAGCCGGACGATCCAGTTCAGCCAACGCTCACGTCCGCTTGCCGAATGCCCCCGCTCGAGTTGCTGATAACGTTGCCGCAAGGCGGCGACCGATGCGGGTGGTTGCTCGGGGATGTACGCGTATATCGCCTGCGCCGACATCGGCTCGAACATCTCGTCGGCGTGCGCGGCGACCAGCGGCTCGAGCCGCAGCGTGACCGACTCAATCCGCCTGATCACGAGGAAGCGGCGCGTCGCTCGGGAAGTGCTTGAACATGTCGTTCAGCGCCGCATAGGGCGCCGCGCGCGCCGCAAAAGTGAATGTCCCCGCGTCCCGGATCTCGCGCGCCGCGTCGAGAAAAGCGCCGTAAGCGGCCCGGGCCAGCGACGAACCGAGGCTGACGCGCTTGACGCCCAGCGCTGCCAGTTCGTCGAGCGAAAAGCGCGGGCCGGACAGCCCCATGACGACGTTCACCGGCTTGGGCGCAACGGCTTTGACGACCGCGGCGATGTCATCGCGGCTTTTCAGGCCGGGAGCGTAGAGAACGTCGGCGCCCGCGGCGGCAAAGGCTTCGAGCCTGTGGATCGTGTCGTTCAAATCGGGTCGGCCGTTGATCAGGTTCTCGGCCCGCGCGGTCAGCACGAACGGAAAGAGCAGGGCCCGCGCCGCTTGCACCGCGGCCGCGACACGCTCGACCGACAATGCGAACGGATAAATCGGATCGTCCGCACGGCCGGTGGCGTCCTCGATCGATCCGCCGACGAGCCCCGTTGCCGCCGCCAAGCGGATCGTTTCGGCGCACGTTTCGGGATCGTCGCCGAAGCCGTTCTCGAGGTCGGCCGACACGGGAAGATTCGTGGCGTCGACGATGCTTCTTGCGTTGGCTAAGGTTTCCGACCGGCTTATCGCGCCCTCGGCATCGGGCTTTCCCAGGGAGAACGCAAATCCCGCGCTGGTCGTCGCCAAGGCTTCGAAACCGAGGGCTGCGAGTATCTTGGCCGATCCGGCATCCCATGGATTGGGAATAGCGAACAGGCCCGGCCGCGTGTGCAGCATTCGCAACCGCTCGCCGCGAGCCGCTTGCGCGCTCATCGCGAACCCCCTCGGCCGTGTGAACGGACTTCAATCATCGGGCAGCTTGCCGCGGCCTTCCGGATATTGCTTTTCCCATTCGCGTCCATTGAACGGCTTGATCTCGACGCGCTCGATCGTCGACGGATCCAGACAGCGGACGTTGACACTGTAGCCGTCGGGGTGCGAGCGGGGAACGTAGAACGATTTGATGCCGCACACCGAGCAGAAAAGATGCTTCGCGGTGCCGGTGTTGAACGTGTAGGTCGTCAGCGACTCGCCGCCTTGAAGCAATCGGAATCTGGAACGCGGCACGACCAGATGGAGATAACCGGTCCTGGCGCATATCGAGCAATTGCATTCCGAGGCCGTAAGCGCCGCTGGCGCGTCCACCTCGAACCGGACACGGCCGCAGTGACAGCCACCGGTATGAAGAATCATGTTCACGCGGCAGGCAAAAGGAATTTAACCTCGAATGAGTGTAGCGCTATTCTCGGGCGGCGGCTCAGCGCAGCTCCTTGCGGACGGCGAGCTTCAGAGCCGACCAGCAAGCTAGACATTCGACCTTGGCACAAGCTGTGCGGGATCGTAGAAAAACGTTTCCTCGGCGATACGTTCGCCCTCCCAGCGCTGGTAGGCGAGCTCCTCCATCCGTGTAAAGGTCTGGTCGTGCCATTCAAACCGGAATATCCAGCGGATCACGACCCGGTCGCCGTTGACGAATGCCGGCCGGACACATTGCGATGACACCGTCCTGGCCTTCGCGAGAACGCGACGCTCATTCGCGATGCTGGCCTCGCGCCCGACCCGCGGCGGCGACTGGTTCTCCTGCATCGTCGAATCGGCCGTGTAGAACTCTTCGAGCGCCTCGACGTGGGCATTCTCTTCGACCCGCGCTATGAATCTCTCCAGAGTCTCGGCCGTGGGCATCGGTCAGCGGATAGCGGGTTGGCGTTGGGCTTTCAACATGCAACGGTGGCCGGGCAATGCCGCGGGGGCCGTCATGCCGGCTGCGGGCCTTCGTATCCCTCGATAATGATCAGATCGGCGGTCGACACTGGCTGCCGCAATTTTAGCGCCTGCTGGTATTCGGGCGATTTCCAGCAATCGACGGCCGCCTGATAGCTTGGGAATTCGATCACCGCATTTCTGCTGCGGCTCGATCCTTCCGGATTCTCGAAACGGCCCGCCCGCACCAGGAAGCGGCCGCCATACTTCTTGAAGGGCTCGGCGTTGGCCGCCACGTAGTCCTTGTACCTCTCCATGTCGGTGATATCGACCCGCACGATCCAGTACCCTTTGGGCATATTGCTCTCCGGTGCCATTGCTAGAAATCTATGACGAATGGCGCAGCCAGCAACAGCACGCCGACGACACAAAGCCAGACCAGGCTGTCGATGAAGTATGGATACGCGCAGAGAAAAACGCCAGCGACCAGCGGCGCAAATTTCGTTTGACGCCGGCCATAGGCGATGTAGGCGAGTCCAAGGGCGCCGGTGACGATGCCGATCAGCAACGTGCTCATCGCGGAAGGAGTCGGACCCGCATTCAAGCCATCGCGGCGCCGACGGTCTGACGCACCGGGATTCCGTCCGGATCGAAGTCCCGCAGGCAGAAGACATTGATCCCGAAATGATCGGGAGTAACGCGCTTGCGGTGAAATGGATAGATGCCACACGTTTTGCAGAAGTAGTGGCGCGCCGTCATCGTGTGAAAACGATATTCGGTGAGGGAGTCTTCTCCCGAAAGCAGCTTGAACCGAGACTCGTGGACTTTCACCATCAGCGCATTCTTGCGGCGACAGATCGAGCAGTCGCACCGGGTGAGCTCGGGGAAGTCGCTCTCGATTTCGAACCGGACGGCGCCGCAATGGCAACTGCCTTCGTACCTGCGTATCGGTCGACTGGCCATCGGCTTCAGCTCTTCAGAGGGATCACGATTGTCATCTTTCGGACTGGGCGGGGCCACGCAACGGACCAGTCAGCCCTCTGCCTTCACATCGGCGTGCGGCTCGTTCTTGTAAGCGCCGCGAATGTTCAGGACGGCCAGGGCAATCTGCAGGACGATCAGGGCATAAGCACGGTCGTGCCAGCCCCAGACGATCCAAAGTGCGTTGCTCAGCAGGAAGCACCAAAACCCGATCTCGCGCCTGTGCTTCGATTGGGACGCAATCAGCCATGCAGCCACGATCGTGACCACCATCGCGGGCCATTGAATTTGGTGCAGATAGTCCATGGTGTCAACCAGTAAATTCCGCGAGCATGAGAAAAAGTCGACTCGCGCCCGCCGTATTCAAGCCGACTTCTGTGAATGTAGGCGCGCTTTCCGCAGACTGCCGCTCGCGGCCGAGGCGAGAAACAATGCACCGCCAAGCAGGGCGAGATGCGCCAGCACCAGGCCGGCCAGCAGGCATGCGAGCGCGGCCCCGGCCGCCCGGTGTGCCATGTGTCGGAATGCGGACGCCGTCGAGAAGGTCACCGATCCATTGACCGCGCCTGGGCTCGCCAGCGCCAGCGCGGTCAAGAGCCCCTGCGCAGTCAGTCCCAGCCCGAAGGCTGACGCGATGATCATTCCGCCGGCAAGGAACGCAAACGCGGGCCTGCCAAGCTGCGATGCCAGCAGGAACACGATACCCGCGACGAGAATTTGGGCGACAAGATATTTGGGTTCAAGACTGCGGCGAAGCGCGCTCCAATCCTCGACGGTGACGGCGTGCTGCGCATTGTTGGCCGCACGCAGCGCTTGTGCGATCCAGCGGCTCGCGACAAACAACGCGACCCATACCAGGGCGGCAACCCACGGCTCGAAGGGAAGGTCGCTCTCTAGCAGCTCGTTGACGTATGTGCCCAATGCGCAAGCTCCCGACGTTCAAGCCGATGGATGCGACCCGCATCGCTGAAGCAAGGTCGTTCGAGGTTGCGGTCAGCGCGCATCACCGATTCGCGTCGCTCAGCGTTCGATAGCGACAACGTGCGCCTGAATCTTGCTGTCGACGGCGCCGGATCCGAACCGTCGGGCGACCGCCGCCGCCGCGACGTCGGTCGCTTCGTCGAGACGCGTCTTGTCGCGCGCCTCGATCTCGCTGCGCAGCGGCGTCCCCTGGCAGTAGGCCAGCGCGGGGATTCGCGGCGACGCTGCCTTGCTTCGCGCGGCGACCGTATCGACCTGCGGCGGGGAGGCGAAGCCGCCGCCGCGAAGATCCCGCGTCACGGCGGCGACGTCATGGTAGCCATGCGGCGTGCGCGCGAGGAAGCGCGGCGGATCGTCCGGGAACAGCGATTCGAGCGCTGTCGTGACTGCATCGGCGAATTCGTTCTCCTCGATTCGATCCCAGACGTTGAACAGCAGAACCCCTCCCGGTCTGAGAACCCGGCGCGCTTCCGAGAACGCTTTCGCCTTGTCCGGAAAAAACATCACCCCGAACTGGCAGACGACGGCGTCGAACTCTCCGCCTTCGAACGGCAGCTGCATCGCGTCCGCCGGGCGCCACTCGACCGGGCGGCTGGTACCCATGTCGGCAGCCGTGTCCAGCATCGGCTGATTCAAGTCGGTGGCGACAATCGATACGTCTGCCGGCAGCTTCGACGCCAGGTGTCGGGTCACGACACCGGTCCCTGCAGCGATTTCGAGCACGCGAGACAGCTTGCGGGTGGATTGTCGCGAAGCCAGGCGGCTGGCGAGATCTCCGGCATACGGCTCGAAGATCAGCGGCACCAGATATTCCTCGTAGAACTTCGGAATCGACCCGGCAAAGGTCTTGTCAGTTTCGTTCTTTTTCATCGTCGAGATTCCTGCTGTCCATGCCAAAGGTCGGAAAGCGTCATTCACGCGACGCCACGGCGGCGCCGCGCATCCCGGCCCTTTCGATCGCCGCCTTGACGAGGCCGCTGGACTTCGCCTCCTCAATAAACCGCCGCGCGTACGCCAGGGCGGGGTCCCGTCCCTTCGGCAGTGCCATGGCGTGGGGATCGATGCCGGGCTGACCGTCGAGCACCTTGGAACCGGGCAATTGATTCGATATCTCGAACAGGCTTGGCTTGATGCTGAAGATTGCATCAGCCCTTCCCGATCTCAGCACGTCCACCGTGCCGGCGAGACTCGACGCTCGAACCACGATGCCATTTTTCAGCGTGCGAGAAAGAAAGATATCCGGCTGCGACTTCTCCTGCACTGCAACGCGGATTCCAGGACGATCCACGTCGGCCATCGTCGAGATCGAAGAACCGCCAGGGACGAGGTAGCCGAATTCAACTTCCATGTGCAGCGCGGTGAAATCCCATTCCTTTGCCCGCGCGGGGCTGAATCCAACAAACGCGACGTCCCAGGCGCCGGCTTTGCCGGCGTCGAGAAGCGCTCCGACGGATGGATAAAATACCGGCTCGAACGGGACCCCGACGCGTCGAGCCAGCTCTTTGCCGAGATCGTATCCGACCCCTTTCATCTCGCCCGACACAGGATCCCGTATCACATTGTGGGGACTGCCCAGCTGAAGCGCGACGCGAAGCTTGCCGGTCGGTGCCAAAGCCTGTCGCACCTCGGCCGTCGGGGCGGTATCGATGGTCATACAGCCTGCAAGCAGCAGTCCGATTCCTGCCGTTATCAGCCGGCGCGTCAGTCGCATGATGAACCTCCCTATTTGGCCGCCGCCTTCTTCAGCTCGGCGTAGTGATCGGCACGCGCCCTATCCCCTTTGCCACGATAGAGCAGCTCCAGCTCTTCGAACACGTACGCGCTCGGCGCGCCCGCCGCTTCGCGCTCACGCTCCAGCCGCAATTGTATTGCCAGAGCTTCATCGTTGCGCTTCAGCGCCCGGAGCGCCCAGGCGACCATCCAGTGGGCGACGCGCTTGGCCTCGGCATCTTCGCCCTTCTCGCGCAAGACGGCCGCCTGCCTGAACTGACCCAGCGCTTCATCGTATCGGCCAAGCTGGCACAGGGCATAGCCGATGTTGTTGCGAAGTGAGGCTTCCCACTTCTTCGCCGCGGGCTGCGACGAGGCCTGCGCGATTGTCAGCGCCTCCTGCGCCCACCTGAGCTGATCCGCGGGCTCGGTGTCGACGAAGGCGAGCATGTGCAGCGCGTCTACGGCCAAACCATCCAGCTCCCCGCCCCTGGCGATTTCATACGCTTGCCTGTAGGCCGCGCGCGCCTGCTCCTTCGCGTCGGAGCTCCGCGACTCGGGCGGGTGGGTAGCGGACGCATAGGTCCGGCCCAGCTCGAGCGCGTATCGGGCGCGAGCCTCGACGCCGGCGCCCGGAAGCCCTGGTTCGAGGCTCTTCAGTATCTCTTTGGCCTTGACGAAGTCGCCGCGAAGACCATACGACCGGGCAATCTGTGTTTGCAAGATAATCGCGTCGTCGCCGGTTGCCGCCGCAAGCGCCGCCCGGAACCGTTCCTCGCTTCGACCAGGATGGTCGAAATCCCACAGCGGATCGAGATCTATGGCCATGGCCGATGCTGCGTATGCTGCGATGAGGGCGACCAGAAGGAGTCGACGATACATCGAGCAACGGCTATCTGGCGAACCGTTGTGCGAAACGCTCACGAGCTTTGGCGGCTTCGACCTCTCGATATCGCGGCGGTGCGCTTGTCTGGAGCGAGGCAAGAAGATTGCTGGAGATCGCCGTGATCGCTTCGACCGCGGCAAGGAATGCAGCCTCGTTTGTCTTCGACGGCTTGTTGAAGCCGCTGACCTTGCGCACGAACTGCAGCGAAGCCGCGCGTATCTCGTCCTCCGTCACCGGGGGAGAGAAATTGAAAAGGATCTTGATATTTCGACACATGTCCGATTCTCTCGAAGTTTGCCGGCCTATAAATAAGCGCGATCACGGGCGCGCCGGCGGCCGATAGATGAATGCGGCGATCGCGCCGAGAATCAATATCAGAATTCCATCGAACACGATCTGCTTGGCGACGACGGCACCCGGCATCGGCTGCACGACGTAGTAGATCAGATAGGTGGGAATGACCGTAAGCAAGGCGACCGCTAGGCCAAAGCGAATTCCCTGCGGCAGCCACGGCGCGGCCTCGACGCCGCGCGAGTAAATCCAGACGAATGCGCCGGCCAGGATGATGTGAGCCAGTACCATCAGTGGAAAGTACGACTGCGCTTCAGCCTCCGGCCGGAACAGACCGGACAATTTCGCATAGTCGTCGTGCAGGAGCATGCCATGAACGACAAAACTGCCCGCCATCCAGGCCACGAATATTGCCACCCAGGCGATGAAGAACTTCTTGTCCATAACCCCCCCTTTTTTTGTTACGAAATGTTCGGTCAGTCACCGACGGATCAAAGAATCCCGGGTAACGCGCCGAGGCAAACAATCAAGTCGCAGCCCGCGCACATCAGTTAGAGCGTTTCCACTGTTGCCTTCCGGCCCACTCCGACAACATCGGGGCGGGGAAACGTCAGCCATCTCCATTCTCCGCCTTGGATCGGGTTTCGGCCTCGACAAGATGGCTGACAAGAACGTGGGAGATGATATTGATGCCAAGGCCTCCGAACATCGCAGGCAACAGGTAAAGCGCGATCGATACTTCGGAAACAAAGACGGCGTCATCGGCGAGCGAGGAGGTGAGCTTTGCCTGGGTCGCAAGACTTTGCAGAAGATAGACGTCGACACCCGCGATTGCGACGAGCGACAATCCCAGCAGAAGAACGGTCGACCGAGAAATCGCTCGTTTGACGAGCAGCATCCAATAGATTGCGCTGGGAAGCACCCCGGAGAAGACCACCAGGAGCCAGAACCGTACCTCGGTGAAGACGGTCGTGCTCATGCGCTTGGCGACGTCGCAGGCGCGCCGGTCAGTGCCTGATGGCCGGCCATGTCCGTTGCTCCCGTTACGATCGGCCTGATGTTCACGACATGCGCGCCCGAGTTCTCACGGTAACCGGCTAAGATTAAGCGTGCCCGGACTCGAGCGCAATGCCTATGGCCAGCGGCAGAAACATTCCGATGCAGATGGAAACAAGCACGTCGGTCGGCCAGTGGACCCCGAGCACCAGGCGGGAGGCGGCAACCATGAAGATCCAGACGAACGCGAGCACCATCGAGAATTTGCGCGACCCGGGCCAAATCCGGTTCAGGCAGATAACCATCGCAGTAGCAAATGCAGCAACGACCAGCGTATGTCCGCTGGGAAAACTCGAGCCCCAGTACCACTCGGTATCCCACAGGGCCGGGCGGGCACGGCCGACCGCCGCTTTCATGGCGTAGACGATGAGCGCGCTGCTGACGACCGACACTGTCAGGAGCAGCGCCTCGAAACGCCGCCCGATCGAAAGAAGCGCGGCGCCAACGATCAGTACGAGGGGAAACAGAACGGTCGCCGAGCCGGTGACCGTAGCCGCGGCGAAAATGCCGTCGAGCGCCCGAGGAACGTTTGCGTGGATGACTTGCAATACAAGTACGTCGAACGGGCCCGATTCCTGGTTGACCGCGTCCTCGCCTATCTTGATCCCGACGACCGCCAGGACCAACGCCAGCAGGATCGCAAACCGACGTTTCTCGGCGAACGCGGACCAGGCGGGCTGCTTCCAGCCCAGGTAGACGATCAACGAAAAATGGAAAAAGGCGACGATGAGCGCCAGCTTCGCGATGTCCTTGATCAGTTCGAACGCCACCCGAACCCTTCCCGTGACGCAGGACGATTGCAGCAGGGGCATTTGACCATCGTCGTTCCTTCCCGAGAAGCGCGGCAGTGCACTCCTCGATCATCGTCTGCGGATTTGTCAACGTTTTGCAGGGTGCCGCATACGCCAGGACCGATAGAGAACAAGAACACCGACGACGAAGGCGATCGCTCCGTAGACTGCCCATTGCGTCTGACCGGTCATGAAGCTGCCAGGCAAGACGTTGATACCCTGAAGGAACCAGACGACTCCGAAAAACATCAGCAGGATGGCGACGACGATCAGCGTGATCCGCATGGTCTTGACCTCTCTCCAGTACACCCAGTCCCGGTATTTCGGCGCCTGACGATCCGGGGTGGTGCGAAAGCTCAGACATCACCGGTTGGAACGATTGCGGCCGTTTCAACCATCAGAATTATCGCGCGCTCGGGCGCTCGTGTCCGGTGAACGACTCCCTTCGGCACCACCAAGCCCTGCTGCTGCGCAAGCTCGACGCTTCTATCCTCGAGGTCGACGATGAAACGGCCCTCGAGGACGAAGAAGAACTCGTCGTCGTTGTCGTGCTTGTGCCAATGGTACTCACCCTGCATGACGCCGAGACGGACGACCGAATCGTTGACCTGGCATAGCGTCTGGTTGTACCAGCGGTCGGAACACGCCTTCACCAGCGACGGCACATCAATGAGTTGCAGCGGGGGAAAGAGAACATCGAGAAATGTCGCGTAGGGATAGGCTTGGGCGGCGCTCATAGGATTCTCCAAGTCGGCTCACCGCTTGCCGGTGAGGAAATCAGCATCGCGTAATTGACTGCAGCGGTGAAAAAAAAGCTAAGGGGAATCAGGCTAAGTTGCACGGTACCTGGCGTCATGTCTTCTCCATCGGCCTGACGATTATGTCCGCGAAATAGCGTTGCCTGCTTTTGCTCAATGAGGCAAACGCCCGCTGGTACGACCACTCGACCAGCTCCTTAAGATAAGGCGCCGGAAAACTGGACACGTCAACGATAGTGATCCAGTGAAAACGTCCCCTGTATCTGGCGGGCTTGACTCCCGGAACATCCGTCAGCTCGATAAAACGATCCGGCGCCACTCGCGTGCTGAAGCGCCACTGCTCCGGGTGGCTCGTTTTGAAATAGGCGAATTTCCTGCCGCCGACAGCGTAGACGAGAAAGTTGTACGGTTCCTCGTACAAGGTTTCCGTGGCGCCCC
>DATNAR010000360.1:0-17156 GCA_035607385.1 Casimicrobiaceae bacterium | reverse complement strand
TAGTGCAGCGACACGATTGCGGTCGTCGGAAAATACGCGTGCTGCATCTGGCCACCGGGCTCATAGAGGATCTGGCCGAGCGGCATCGCGACCGGCTCCAGATGCTTGGCGAGCCGATCGAATTCCACCGTGGGCAGCGCGGCGAGAAGATGATTCTGATTCGGGCTAGGCGCTGAGACCATCTCCGGCTTTCCTCGCAATGAGCTCGACGCCGATGCCGCGGTACCCGATGAAGCGGCACGACTGGCTGAACATCGGCTCACCGCTTACCTGGAATTTCTGCTTCGAGCCGTCGGCGTTGACGCGGCTGAAGACGAAATCCAGGAACGGCTGCCGGGCCGCGATCGTCGCCTGCAGCGTTTGTCGTTCCGTCTCGTTCCAGCCTTCGTCCGAAGCGCTGCGGGTATCTCCGCTCAACGCGTCGACCCGCACGCCGAGCATTTCCAGCGCGGGACCGGAAACCTTGGTGAACTTGCCGTTCTCGTCCTGCTCCCAGTACCAGTCGGACGCAAGCTCGGTCAGGCTGCGATAGCGGGCCTCGCTTTCGCGCAGCTCGGCGGTCCGCTCGCGCACCGTCTGTTCCAGCAGCTTGTTGCACACTTCGAGTTCCCGGTACAGCAGACGCACTTCCAGCGTGTTGCGGATGCGCGTCTTGACCTCGACCAGATCGAACGGCTTGCTGACAAAATCCCTTGCTCCCGCTCGCAGCGCGCGTAGCTTGTGTCCGGGTTGGGCGGTGATCACCACGACTGGAAGATAGCCATCGGCATCGTTGGTCTTTAGCGCCTCGATCACCTGGAAGCCATCCATGCCGGGCATCTGGAGGTCGAGCAGAATCAGGTCGTAGCGGTTGTTCCGATGCAGCGCGCAGACTTCCTGAGGCTTCATCGTCGACGCGACGTTGGTATAGCCGGCGTCGCCGAGCATTTGCTCGAGCAGACTGACGTTGGATTCCTGGTCGTCGACGATCAGGATACCGGCGCCGAGAATGTCGCGGTCGCTGATGGTCATGCTGTCTCCTTCCTGCCGGTGCGCGCCGACTGCGTCTCGGCGAAGTGCAAGGCGAGATCGAGCGTTTCCATGAATTCGTTGACCTTGATCGGCTTGGTCAGATAGCGGAAGAAGCCGGCCTCCAGGCCTCTTTCGATATCGCGCGGCATCGCATTGGCACTAAGCGCAACGACCGGGATGTGCGCCGTTGCCGGGTCCAGGCCGAGAATTTTCAACGCGGTGATTCCGCTAATACCGGGCAGATTGATGTCCATCAGGATCACATCCGGTCGTGAGGCACGCGCAATCTCGATACCCCGGTTGCCGTCCCGCGCACTCAGCAAGCGAATATCGGTGCGGCGCGCGATCAGGTCCTCGACGAGCATCAGATTGGCTGGATTGTCCTCGACGTAAAGCAGCGTCCGTATTTGCGCGCCCGGTTCAACCGGCGCGCGAACGGAGGCCATGGATTCGGCGGGAACTGCGGTAGCTTGCGGTTCGGTCGTCAGATTCAGATCGATCGAGAACACGCTGCCCTTTCCGACAACGCTCTCCACGCCGATGACGCCGCCCATCAGCTCGACCAGCCGTTTGCACACGACCAGGCCGATGCCGGTGCCTTCCTCGACGTTGCCTTCCTGGCCGAGACGATTGAACGGCTGGAAAAGCTGCGCCAGCTGCTCGGGACTCAGTCCGTCGCCCGTGTCTCTGACGCCGATGCGGATGCGTCCCTCGGTGCTGACGACGCACTCGACGGCGACCGTTCCATCGACGTTGTTGTATTTGATCGCATTGGACAGCAGGTTGATCAGGACCTGCTTGACCCGTGTCCTGTCGGCCTGGACGAAGTAGGGCATTTCCATCACCGGAAAGGTCACGCTGACGCCGCGCTTTTGCGCTTGCGGCTCGATCATCGTCCGGCATTCCTGCATCACGTCGGACAGCGATATCGGCTCCAGCGACAGCGACAGCTTGCCGGACTCGATCAGCGCGAGATCGAGAATTTCGTTGATCAGGTCCAGCAGGTACCAACCCGCCTTCAGAATCTGATCGACGCAGCGCTTCTGGGCTATCGTCGGCGCCGGCGAACCCGATTCGATCAGCTGGGCGAAGCCGAGGACGGCACTGAGCGGCGTGCGCAGCTCGTGGCTCATGCTGGACAGGAAATCCGATTTGGCGAGATTGGCCTTTTCCGCGACGGCCATCGCGTCATGCAGCGCCAGCTCGACCTGTTTGCGCACCGAGTTGTCGGTGCCGATCAACAGGTATCCGATGATGCGGCCGTAATCGTCGCGCAGCGCGGTGATCGAAACGATCGCCGGGAAGCGGCTGCCGTCCTTGCAGATATAGGTCAGCTCGTAGATGTCCTCGATGCCGCGCGATGCCTTGAAGACCAGTGCCTCGAACCCGGGCGTTATCGTCGTCGCGAGCTCGGCGCTCAAGGTCTGCGCGCGCGCTGTTACCTCCTGGGGGTCGTGGATGTCGCTCGGGCTTATCTTGTTGACGACCTCGGCAGCCTGATAGCCGAGCATTCGCTCGGCGCCGACATTGAACAGCTGGATGATGCCCTTTTCGTCGGTGGCGATGATCGAGAAATTGGCGCTAGTCAGGATCGCGTTCTGCAGGGCTCCCGTCTTGAGCAACGCCTCCTGGCGCAGACCTTCGACGATACGATCCGCTTTGCGGGCGTCATCCAAAAGGAGGGAATCGCTTCGTTTTTCGAGCATGTGCGGCCTTCGTGCCAGGCGTAGATTGAGGTGGAGGCGATTCTCGGCGTCGCACCGGGACGATCGACCGCGCGCGGAGAAGCAAACCCCTGCACCGACAGCAAGAAATCATCTTGCTTGCCGGCGTTCGCCGTCTGTACGCTGGCACACGTACGGAACGGCGTTACGACGGGCTCAAATGGCCTGCTTCGCGCTGGCCGGCAGCCCTCGCCTCGGCAATACCATCGCGACGACGATGAACACGATGATCCCCACGACCCCGAACGCAGCCTCGACGTTCAGCAGCCCTGCCGCGCCCCAGCGCGTGTGCGCCCAGCCATCGACCAGCGTCATGTAGGCGATCGGCATGTTCGACAGCGACGCGTACAGGTTGTATTTGGTTGCGGCCGCGCCGAGGCCGATCGTCTCCAGCACGACCGCAGTGAAGCCGGCATAAGTCAGCCCCTGGATGAACGCGTAGATCAGCGTGAACACGACATACATCGTCTCGGTGCGCGGCGCCACGGCCATCGCGGCCGTGGATAGCGCCATCAGCAGGCCGTACAGCGCGTACGCCGTCTTGCGGTCCATTCGGTCGGCGCCGTAACCGCCGAAGATGCAACCGAGCGCGGAGACGATGCCGCTGAACACTCCGGTCGCCAGCGCGACGGTGTTTGCGCTGGCGTGCCAGTCGTCGGCCACCGCTGCCCACAGATTGCTCGCGGCACCGGAGCCGATCGGAAGAAAGCAGATCAGAAGGGCGAGAATGCCGGCTCGCGCCCGTACGACCTGCCACAGATCCTTCAAAACGTCGAGCAACATGCGACCGTAGCGTCCGGTGCGCGCGAGCGGCGGCGGCTCGGGGACGAACCACAGCGCTGCGCAGCAGAGTGCACAAGCGACGGCGATGGCGGCAGCGGCCATCCACGGCTCGGGCAGCGTCTGCGCGAGCCACAGCCCCGCGCCGCCGCCCAGGCCATTGCCGCCGAGGTTGCCGGCCTGGAACCATCCGCCGGCGCGACCCTGCAAGGCCGGCGGCGTGTTGTAGACCATCAGGCTTTCGGTCGCCATCGCCAGAAACGTCGACGCGACGTTCGAGATCAGCACCGCCGCATACAGCAAGGGCAGCGATGCGGCGTCGGCGGGAACCGCGCCGGTCACGAAAATGCCCACCGCGCTGACGAGCCCCGCGAGCAGATACCAGGTCTTGCGCGACAGCGTCGTGTCCGCCACCGGCGCCCACAGGAACTTCCAGGTCTGCGGGATGTAGCTGGCCGCGATGAGCGCGGCGACCTCCTCGACGCTGACGCCGGCCTGCGTCAGCTGATACCCGATCGCCACCGAGAGGTACCCCCCCATCGCGCCGAACGGAACGATCAGGACCAGGAATACGCTCGGATGGGTTCGCCGCACTGGCATCGTGAACTGTCAGGATCGCTTGGGAGCTTGCCCGGCCGCAAGGATAACAGTCCGCACTCGTCCACGACTTGCTTGCGGCGGTTGGCGTCGGTACGCTAGGACGCGTCCGGAGGGGATAACGCAACAGGCAAGGCTTTCGTCGATGGCGCGCATTTTCGTCACCGGGTCCGCCGACGGCCTCGGCCAGATGGCCGCGAGGCGCATGGTCGAGGATGGCCACCGCGTCGTCCTGCACGCGCGCGATCACAAGCGCGCGAACGAAGCGCTGGCGGGTGTTCCCGGCGCGGAAACGGCGATCGCCGGCGATCTTTCCAGCATCGCCGAGTGCAAGCGGATCGCCGCAGAGGTCAACGCGCTCGGCGCGTTCGACGCCGTCATCCACAACGCCGGCGTCTATCTGCAGCCGCGCCGCATCGAGACCGTCGATCGCTTGCCGCAGGTGTTCGCGGTCAACACGCTGGCGCCCTACATTCTTACCTCGCTGATCCGCAAGCCGAAGCGATTGGTTTATCTCACCTCGGGACTGCATCGGAGCGGCGACCCGAGCCTCAAAGACCTGGCCTGGCGCGAGCGGCCGTGGAACAGCTCGAGCGCATACGCCGATTCCAAGCTGTACGACGTGATGCTGGCGTTCGCCGTCGCGCGCAAGTGGCCGGACGTTCTGTCCAACGCGGTCGATCCCGGCTGGGTGCCGACCAAGATGGGCGGCCCGGGCGCGACGGATGATCTGGATGCGGGCGCCGAGACCCAGGTTTGGCTGGCGGCCAGCCGGGACCCGGCGGCGATGGTGAGCGGCGAGTGCTTCTATCATCGGAAGCGGCGGCCGCCGCTGGCGGCCGCTCGAGATGCACAGATTCAGGACCGGCTTCTCGCGACGTGCGCGCGAATTTCCGGCGTGCCGTTCCCCGAATAGTGGCGCTCGCACGCAAAACCGCTGCCTTCTGCGTTCGACATGGTCGTCCCGCTTCTGCCGTCGGCGCCTTGTTGGAGGTGGTTGCCCTGCGCACTGCCAGGCCGGCTCAATTTCCGAACAGGCAGCCAACATGTTCGACAGACTTGACATCGAAAGCCGGCGGAGTAGCGTTTCCTGACGGGAGACAATAATCCATTCCAGCAATGGGTCAGTGTGCGCCGACGCGCAGTCCTCGCGCGCCATTCCTCTCTTGTTCGCAGAAGGGGCCCTTGCGTCCGAAGGCAGGGATGGATTCGCACGTAGCGAGCGGCCAATCCGATGACTGACCTCGAGCAATGGCTCACCGCGCACGGCCTGGAACAATACGCGCGGCAATTTGCCGATAACGACATCGACTTCGAGGTCCTCGGCGATCTTACCGAGGCGGATCTCGAGAAGCTGGGCGTATCGCTTGGCCACCGGCGCAAGCTCCTGCGCGCACTCGAAGCGCGCCGGCGTGAATCCGTCGGGGAAGCGCCAGCAGGCGCGGCGAAGTCCAGTCCGGTTTCAGCCGATGCGTCGAATCCGGAACGACGCCAGATCACGGTCCTGTTCTGCGACCTTGTCGGCTCGACCGAGCTTGCCCACGCACTGGACCCCGAGGACGCTAGCGCGCTGATTCGCCGCTATCAGAATGCGTGTTCGGGCGTCGTGGCCGGCTTTGACGGCTACGTCGCGAAATTCATGGGTGACGGCTTGCTCGCCTACTTCGGTTATCCGCAGGCCAACGAGGACGCGGCCGAGCAAGCCGTTCGCTCTGCGTTCGCCATCATCGGCGCCGTTGGGGACCTCCGGCGTCCCGACGGGCGCCGCTTCGCAGTGCGCGTCGGCATCGCGACGGGCACCGTCGTGATCGGCGACATGCTCGGCGCCGGGTCGGCGCGCGAGCGCGCGATCGTCGGCGACACGCCGAACCTTGCGGCGCGGCTGCAGGCGATGGCCGGGGCCAACGAAATACTGGTGAGCGCGCGAACCCGCCAGTTGCTCGGGCAACGCTTCGAATACGATGGGCTCGGCGAGCGCACGCTCAAGGGCTTTGCGGCGCCGGTGCCGGTCTGGCGCGTGGTGCGGGAGGCGGCCGTGGAGACGCGCTTCGCGGCCACGCGCGCCGTGAGTCGCGCGGCGTTCGTCGGACGCGGCGCAGAATCGTCGCTGCTCCTCGACCGCTGGCGTTGCGCGACGCAAGGGCAAGGCCAGGCGATACTCATTGCCGGCGAAGCCGGCATGGGGAAGTCGCGACTGGCCGACGTGTTGTCCGAGGGGCTCGGCGACGAGAGCCACTACGATGTGACCTGCCAGTGTTCGCCCTATCACACCAACAGCGCCCTTCATCCGGTCATCCGGCATCTGGAGCGCGCGGCGGGATTCGCGTCGGGCGACGGCGATGAGATCAAGCTGACGAAACTGGAAGCGATGTTGGACGGATTGGGCGGCGCCGGCCCAGCGGCCAAGAGTCTCATCGCAGACCTGCTGTCATTGCCAACCGCGCGCTATGCGGCGCTCGACATGTCGATACCCCAGCGCAAGGCAGCGCTGCTGTCAGCACTGGTCGAACTGCTCACGCGTTTGGCCGCTGACAAGCCGGTCCTCCTGTTGCTCGAGGATGCGCACTGGATCGATCCGACGACCCGGGAACTGTGGACACGATTGATCGACAGTGTCGCGGACAAGCGCTTGCTGGCGCTCGTCACGGCGCGGCCGGAATTCGCCTCGCCCTGGACCGGGCGCGCGCATGTCTCGTCGATCGAGCTCGCGCGCCTGACGAGCGCGCAGGCGGGACAGCTTGCAGCCGAGATCGCGGCGCCGCGCGTGCTCGAGCCGGCGATCATCGACGATATCGTCACCAAGAGCGATGGCGTGCCGCTCTACGTCGAAGAGCTGACCAGGACAGTGCTCGAGTCGTCGACGCCGGAGCGACCGGTGGTGCCCGCGACGTTGCACGATTCGCTGATGGCGCGCCTCGATCGCCTCGGGCCCGCCAAGGACATCGCGCAGGTTGCGGCCGTCATCGGGCAGCAGTTCTCTCGCGAGCTCTTGGGGGCGGTTGTGCCTTATGGGGGTGACGAGCTTGCGGCAGTTCTGCAGCGACTGGTGGACGCGGGACTCGCCTATCGCAGTGGACGGCCGCGGGAGGAAATGTACAGCTTCAAACACGCGCTCCTGCGCGACGTCGCCTACGAGAATCTGCTGCGCGCACGGCGACAGCAACTTCACGAGCGGATCGGCCGGGTGCTCGTCGAGAACTTCGCGTCCATTGCCGAATCCGAGCCGGAGCTCGTGGCACATCACTTCCAGTATGCGGGCCTGCATGATCTAGCTTGCACTTACCGTGAACTTGCCGGCGACCGCGCCGCCGCGCGATCGTCATTTGCCGAGGCGATCGCGCATTTCCATGCCGCCCTTGCCGAAGCCGAACTCCTTGCCGAGGGGCAGGATCGGATGCGGCGGGAGCTGAGCGTGCTGATCAAGATGGGGCCGCCTCTGGGGTGGTTTAAGGGATATCACAGCGAAGAGGCCGCCGACGCTGGCCGGCGCGCGAAAGAGCGCGCCGTGGCGCTGGATGACGACGACGCGCTGTTCAAGGCCACGTGGGCGCAATGGGTCAACACGATCCAGCGGCGCCGGCTCGATCTCGCGCGGGATCGGGCGGAAGAGCTGATCGCGCTTGCTCGCAGGTCGGGCAAAGAGGACTTTCTGCTGGAGGGCATTCATTGTGGCTGGTCTACCGCCCAGTTCCGCGGCGACGTTCCGCTGTCGCTCGAGCTCAGTCGAGACGGCGTCGATCGCTATGACGCCGCACGACACAGCTGGATGGGGCCGGTCTTCGGGGGGCATGATCCCGGGGTCTGCGCCTACTGTGTGAACGCTATTGCGTGCGCCCTGGTCGGACGACACACCGAGGCCGGGGCGCGCCTCGAGGAAGCGATATCGCTCGCCAACAGATTGAAGCACCCCGGTAGTCTCGTTCATGCGGTCATCAACGGCACGGTAACTTCCCAGCTCGCCGGCGATCTCACGGCGGTCGGGCGCAACGTGCACCAGCTGATCGAGCTGGCCGACCGCTACAACCTGCCGCCGCCGCGCGCGCACGCTGCATTTCTGCTCGGCTGGGAGCGCGCGGTCGGGCTAGACCTCGACGCGGGACTTGCCATGATGGAAAGCGAATTTCCCCGCGCCGCCCAGATGGGCCCGTTTTTCCGGTACTACGGCGCGCTGCTCGCCGACTGCCGCCAGAAGTCCGGCAAAGTGTCGGAGGCCCTGGCCCTTCTTCGCGAGATGATCGCGACGATCACCGAGGACGGTGTCGGATTCTACATTTCGGAATTGTATCGGCTGCAGGGCGTCTGCCTGCTGCGCGCGGACATCTCGAACGCGAACGCGGCGATGGATTCGCTGCGCACGGGCGTCGACATCGCGAGGCGGCAAGGAGCGACGTTGCTCGAGCTGAGCGGTACGGTGAGCCTCGCGCGCGCGGCGATCGAGGCCGGACGCCCCGCGGAAGGCCTCATCCCCTTGCGGGAGTTCTGCGCGTCGCTGCCAGCGGAATTCGATCCGTCGAAGTTGAGGGAAGCGAACGAGCTCCTAGCGGGCATGGCGGCATAGCAGCAGACCGGCGCATCGCGCCCCGGCTGCGACGACCGCGGACGAGCGACCGATTCCGGCACGTAGCCGGTGCAAGCGGCTTTGCGGACTGTCGCTCACAGTAGCCTTTTCCGCTAGACTATTTCCCGGCGCAGCGAAATCGCAGGCGCGAGACTTCCTTTGGTGAATTCTCCGTGACCGAAACCGAGCGGCACCCGACGAGCCGCGCGCTCGTCGCGAGCTTCCTCTTCACCGACCTGGTCGGTTATTCGAAGGGGACGGCGGCCGAGCAGTACGCTGCCAAGGCCACGCTGTCGTCGGTTCTGCGCACGAATCTCGCGACGCTTCTCGACGTCGACTATCGGATCAAGGACACAGGCGACGGGGCATTGATCGCGTTTACCTCCAGTCCCGAGCATGCGCTCTATATGGCACTGGCGATTGCGGAGGATTTCGGGCAGGCCGCGGCTGCCGCCGGCTTTCCATCGAATCGGCTGCGCACCGGACTTCATCTCGGATCGGTCAAGGAATCGACCGACCTCGAAGCGCGGCCCAATTTCGTCGGCGACGGCATCAACGCCGCCAAACGGATCATGGATTTCGCGGAGCCTGGACAGATCACCGCTTCGCGCGCGTTCTTCGAGGCCGTCGGCAGCCTGGATTCCGCGTACGCCGGCCTGTTCAGGCATATCGGCGCACCTGACGACAAGCACGGTCGCGCGCACGAGTTGTACGCCGTCGCCCCGAGTGCGGCGGTGCTGCAGAAGCTCAAGCTCGATCTCGCGCCCGCCGCCGATGAGCCTCTCCCATTTGCCGCCAAGGTTCCCGCGCCGCCGAAGCCGCCGCCGAAAGCGGCGAGCGCGAGTGCCGACGACGGCCCCGCCAAGTCAAGCCATAGCGGCGAGAGGGCGCGCAGGGCGCTGTTCGCCGTCATCGCGGTCATCGCGCTGGGCGCTGCTTCGCTCTTTGCCGTCAGCAAGCTGACCGCGCCCGGCGCGTCGACCGGTAAGCAAGCGACGATCGAGCCCACGGCACCCGCCACAACGCCGCAACAGGCGGCCGCCTCGCCTCCATCGGAGAAGGCTGCAAGCGATTCGCAAGCTGCGATCGCGCCCAGGCCCGAGCCGACGCCTCCGGTCCCCGCCGGCGTTGCAGCGAGCGCAGCCACCCCCGATTCGACGCTGCCCGGATCCGCCCCGCCTCCGGCGCCGACGGCAAAGACGACCGCGAAGATCAAGCCGAAGGCCGAACCATCTCTCCCCGCACCCGCCCCCGCGGCTGCCGTGTCCGACCGCAGCAGTCCGCGTTGCAGTCGCATCATGGAAAAGGCAAGCTTGGGGGAAGCGCTGTCCACCGAAGAAAAGAAGGAGCTCGCAAGCTCATGTCGCTGAACCCGCCGCGGTGCATGACCCGTGGGCTGACCGCTGCCAGCCTGGTTGCCGTGATGCTGCTGGTTTCGTGCGCAACGCCGGCGCCACCCGAGCGTCCGGCGGCACCGTCGTCCGAATTGTCGTTCGACGCGGGGGTCGATTACGCGATCGACGACCTGCTGGTGCAGGCGCGGCGCCTCCCGGCGTTCAGCGCCTCATCCGGCCTGATCAAGCCCGACGCCCCGCGCGGAGTCATTGCCGTCGATCCTGCGATCGACGGCAATACCGGGCAGCAGACGAACGCATCGAAAACCCTCGATTCGCGGCTGCTGCAACGTGCGGCCGACAAGTTCGCGCAGTTCGACGTGGCGCCGGTCAGCGCCAACACCGTGGGCAAGGCGCAGTTCGTCCTCGCCGGGACGCTGACGCCGATCGATGCGGCGAAGGGCGCGGGAGGAACATTCCGGATAAGCCTGTCGCTGACCGATATCAAGACCGGATTCGTCGTCGCGCAATCCGCCGCGAGGGTGCGCAGCGACGGCATCGACACGACGCCGACCGCGTTTTATCGCGACAGTCCTTCGCTCACCAAGGATCGCGTCGTCGAGGGCCAGATCAAGACGGCACAGACGCCGGCCGGCGGCGCGGCCGACGAGTTCTACATGTCGCGGCTGCCGATCAACGCGCTGATCACCGAAGGCTCGAAGCTCTATGAAGCCGGCAACTACGCCGAGGCGCTGCGCTACTACGAATCGGCCGCATCTCGTCCCGAGGGACAGCAGTTGCGTGTGCTCAACGGCCTCTATCTGGTCGACAGCCAGCTCGGCCGCACCGACGAGGCCGACAAAGCCTTCGCGAAGATCGTCGCCCTCGGTCTTGCGACCAACAGTCTGTCGGTCAAATTCCTGTTCCGCCCAGGCTCGCTCGATTTTCTGGCCGACCCGAAAGTCAGCGGCCCGTACAACACGTGGTTGCGGCTGGTCGCGCGCGAAGTCGCGTCGTCCAAGGCGTGTCTTAACATCGTCGGACACACCAGCCGCACCGGCGCGGAGAAGTACAACGACACGCTATCGCTGCAGCGCGCGGTCACGATCCAGCGCCGGATCGAGGCGCTGGCCCCCGAGACTGCCGGCCGCCTTACATCGGTCGGGATGGGCTTCCGCGAAAACCTGGTGGGCTCGGGCACCGACGATTTGCGCGATGCACTCGATCGGCGCGTCGAATTCAAGGTTCGAAGCTGCTGAAAACGCAGCCGCAAAACAAGATCAGTCATGCGCTTCAACAAAGGAGGAACTCGGATGGATCTGCGTTTCATCATTGCCTTGGCCGTCGTCGTGCTCGCCGCAACCGGATGTTCGGGCGAGCATGCCGGCACGTCGGCGTCCCGCATACCTGGCTGGCAAATGAAGCTCGGCGACGGGACGGTATCGAGCTATGCCGAACTCGAAAGCGGCGGTGCGCCGAGGTCGATCGGCGTCGTTTGGTCCGCGGGCGCGCTCGAGAGCCTGCCGATCGATTCCGACGAGCATCGTTGCTTCGGCCGCGACAAGAATGGCGCAAAGGTGGCCGAGACGATGTGTCAGCACACCCATGAGCTCGTCATTCCTCTGCCGGACGCGGTGGTCCTTCGGGCCGACATCCCGTTCAAATGGGTTCTGCTGAACTGGAACCCGGTGGGTCACATTCCTCCGGGCGTCTACAACTTTCCGCATTTCGACGTTCATTTTCAGATGGCCCCGATCGCCGACGTCTTCGCGATCGAACCCGGACCATGCGGTCCCGAGATGGTCCGCTGCGACCAATTCCAGACGGCGAGGAAGCCGCTGCCCCCCAACTATATGGCTCCGGATTACGTCGATGTCGAGGCGGTGGTCCCCGCCATGGGCAATCACCTGGTCGACACGACCGGACCCGAATTCGGGAAGGAGCCCTTCACCCGGAGCTGGATCTACGGGGTATACGACGGCAAGGTGATCTTCTACGAAGCGATGGTCACGCGGGCTTACATGCTGAGCAAGCCCAACGGCTGCCTGCCGATCAAGTCGCCGAAAGCGGTCGCAACCGCGGGGTTCTATCCGACCGAATACTGCGTGCGCCACAACGCCACAACGGGCGAGCATTCGGTATCGATGGAGAAGTTCTCGCGGCGCGAGGCAAGCGCGCCGGAGGCGGTTCCCGCGAAAGGCTAGCTTGAGGTCGTGGCCGGCCTTTTGCGGCGAGTGCGGCCGCAGGATCCGCCGCCGATTATCGGCAGTGCAACGCGGCGGTGATCAATACGAGGCCGGTGTACCGCTATGCGAGGCTGGCCAGAGGCGGCGGCGCCACCTCGTCGAGGAGCGAGAACGAGGTCCAGACGTATTCGAATTGCTGCTGCAGCGGCTCGCTCAGACGCATCCTGTACGTTGCGTTGGATGAAAGCAGCGTCACATCCGCATCGGTCCGGAGGTCGTGCGCGGGAAGGAGCAGTGTCTTGATTGGCATCGTCGGATATTCGGCGCTCGGCGGCAGGTACAGCGCCGCGAAGCACCGCGACGCGGCGTTCCGCGCTTCGGCGACCGGCACATCGCCATCGCAATCGGTCACCTTGACAAAACGGGGCTCGCGTCCCAGGTGCTCGACGCCGATCTCGACATAGTCGACCATCAGCCGCCTGAACCAGCGCACGACCGACACGATCCAGGGTGCGGTTTCGCTTTCGCGAACGGCGATCAGCGAGCCCGGGATCACGCCGTTGAGATTGTCGATCTGCGCGCGCATGCGACAGCCGGAATCGCTTCGATCCTTGACCTGCCAGACTTGCGGAAGAGCGCCGAACACGCCGGTCATTGCCGGCGCCATCGCGCCGGCGAAGACTGGCGAGAGCGAAGGACGGACAAGAACCGAGGCAGCGCTTTCGGTGTCCGGCGCGGCGGCGGATGAAAACCCTTCGCTCTGCCGCTGTCCGCTCCTGTGCAACTCGCCGACGATGTAGTGAAAGCCCGCGATGGCCTGGACCGCCAGGGCAACCGGCGTGCGCTCGGCGCGGCGTTTGATCTCGACCGGGTTCGAGGCAAAGAGGAGCGCGAGTTTTTTCAGCAGCGCGAGCTGCCCCGCGCGCTCGGCAGCGGTCGCTCGATCCGGAGGCATGGCGCTGTTTCGCAACGATGCCATTTCCTGGTCGATCATCACCCGCAATGGCGCAGAGTCGAAGTAAAGCAGGTCGCCCGCGGGAAGATCGCTTCCTGCCGCCGGAAGCCGCTTGAGCCCATCCGCACCGCCAAGATCGACGACAAATCCCTTCGGTTCGACGTGAACGCTGCTGTTGACCCGGGACAATCGCAGCCCCGGCCCGCTGCACCAGCGGGCAAACCAGCGATGCGCCCACAGCGCTTCGCGCGGCGAGAACCGGCCGTTGTTCATGACCTCCAGCAGGAGGATCTGCAGATACTGCTGCTCGAGCTCTCCGATCGTCCGGCCACGGCGATTCAGCACGTCGCGTTCGTCGGCAAGCCGATATGTCTGATGCAGCTGCTTCCATATTTCCGGGCTGCGCTTCTTGTAGCGGAGGAAGCGCAGCAGCAATTCGATCTTCCTGTGATGAAACAGCTGAACCCGAACCAGCGGCTCAGGGTCGGTCCAGTAGCCGCCGGCTATCGCGCCAATGCGCTGCAGAAAAAATTCGTGGGCCTGGCAAAACGCCTGGCTGAGCCGCAACGCGGCATTCCAGGCCTTCCACTCGAACGAGCCTATCTGCGCGTCGCCTTCGACGTATCGGGTCAGCAGCACATCGATCATCGGCTGTGTCTGCCGTTCCAGCGCGAGAAGGGCCTCCAGTCGGCTGACGTCGGCTTGACCGTCTCGCATGAGCGCCGTGATCGCCTCGCAGATCGCCTGTTGCGTTTCGATCGGGTCGGCTTGCGCGGAAGCGAAAACGCTCTCCCCCACCATCCGTTTGATCGGGTAGTCGTGGCCCTCCGATTGAACCGTCGAAAGTGTTGCAGACAAGCTCACGCTCGAATCCCCCAAGGACAATGCCAGCTATGAGGGGATGTAGCACAGGGTATGCCAAGCGCGTCTCCGGCCGTGGTCGCGAAGAACGCCTCGGCGTGGACCGGTGCGAAGTGACGCGGAGCGTCGAAAACCGGTTGCCCGTCCTGTAGTGTGCAGCCTCCGCGATCGACATGGGATAATGCCGGCAGCCTGATCGGTATGATCGCTAAGACTACCCATACGCTGCTGGCCGCGATCGGACTCGCGGCGGTCAGCGGGTGCGCGATCGCTGCTCAGCCCGCTGGCGCCGCGGCGGCCGGCAATGCAACGTCGTCGCCGGTCTCGGGCATCGACTTGAGTTACGTCGATCCCGCCGTCCGTCCCCAGGACGACTTCTATCGCGCCGTCAACGGCAAGTGGCTCGATACGTTCGAGATGCCGGTCGACAAGGCGCGCTACGGCTCGTTCGACAAGCTGCGCGAAGACACCGAGCTGCAGCTCAAGGCGATCGTCGAGGACGTGGCGAAGTCGACCGATGCTGCTCCCGGCTCCGAGGCGCAGAAAATCCGCGATCTGTACAACAGCTTTATGAACGAGGCGAAGATCGAGGATGCGG
The DNA here is from genome assembly GCA_035607385.1 of Casimicrobiaceae bacterium. Lineage (GTDB taxonomy): Bacteria > Pseudomonadota > Gammaproteobacteria > Burkholderiales > Casimicrobiaceae > PALSA-1003. The sequence goes on along the minus strand of DATNAR010000360.1, from coordinate 2,552 downwards.
GTACCAAGCCGCTCGAACCTCTTTTCGCACGCATCGACGCGGTCAGGAACAAGGACGACGTCGCGGCGCTGCTGGCGCGCTTCAATGTCCTGCGCATCGATGCGCCGTTCGCGCCCGTTGTCCATCAGGACAACCGCGACTCGAGCAAATACGTCGTCGATCTGCGCCAGGGCGGGCTGGGCTTGCCCGATCGCGATTACTATCTCGACGACAAGTTCAGGGACGTGCGCGCGCGATACGCGATACACGTCGAGAAGATGCTCGCCATGGCGGGCGAGCGCGATGCCGCCGAGTCGGCGCGGGAGCTCATCGCGCTCGAGTCCGACTTGGCCAGGGTGCAATGGTCCCGGGTCGAGAATCGCGACCCGGTCAAGACTTACAACAAGGTGGAACTGACGCAACTTTCCACGCTCGCGCCCGGCGTCGACTGGAAGCGCTGGCTCACCGAGTCGGGAGTCGATTCACGCGTCGACTATCTGATCGTCGCGCAGCCGACCTACCTGACCGCGTTCGCGAAGCTGCTGGTCGACACGCCGCTGCCGGTTTGGAAGGCGTATTTCAAATGGCAGCTGTTGAACGACGCCGCGCCGTATCTGGCGAAGACGTACGTCGACGAGCAGTTTGCCTTCCAGGATACGGTACTGCGCGGCACTCCGGAGAACCGGCCTCGCTGGAAGCGCGGCGTGGAATTCGTCGACACATCGATCGGCGAAGCGCTGGGCAAGCTCTACGTCGCCCGGCATTTCCCGCCCGAGAACAAGGCGCGGATGGAAGCGCTGGTCGGCAATCTCCTTGCCGCTTACCGACAAAGCATCGACGCGCTGGACTGGATGAGCCGGGAAACCAAGAGCCAGGCCCTGGCGAAGCTCGCCAAGTTCACGCCGAAGATCGGTTATCCCACGCAATGGCGCGATTACAGCAGTCTGACCGTCGCCGAGGACGACCTCGTCGGCAACTGGTTGCGCGCGCAGGAATTCGAATATCGACGCAATCTCGCCAAGCTCGGCAAGCCCATCGACCGGAACGAATGGGGTATGCGGCCACAGACGGTCAACGCCTACTACAGCCGGGAGAAGAACGAGATCGTCTTTCCCGCCGCGATCCTGCAGCCGCCGTTCTTCAACGCGGCGGCCGACGATGCGGTCAATTACGGCGGCATCGGCGCCGTGATCGGGCATGAGATCAGCCACGGGTTCGACGACGGCGGCAGCCGATTCGACGGCGACGGCAACCTGCATCAATGGTTCACCGCCGACGATCTCAAACGCTTCAGGGACAAGACGCAGGCGCTGGTCGCGCAGTACGACCAGTACGAGCCGGTGCCCGGCTTCCACGTCAACGGCGCGCTGACCTTGGGCGAAAACGTGGCCGACAATTCAGGCCTCGCGATCGCCTATCGCGCCTACAAGATCTCGCTCGCCGGCAAATCGTCGCCGGTCATCGACGGCCTTACCGGCGAGCAGCGCATCTACTATGGCTGGGCGCAGGTGTGGCGCGGCAAGTCGCGCGTCCCCGAGACGATCCGCCTGATCAAGGTCGACCCCCATGCGCCGCAGGAGGTGCGCGGCCTGGCGCCACTGCGCAACCAGCCCGGGTTCTATAAAGCCTTCGGCGTCAAGGAAGGCGACCGGATGTATCTGGCCCCGGAGCAGCGTATTACGCTGTGGTGATCCACGGCGCCGTGTCCTATGCGTCGATGGACAAGCGGATCAAACGACTGTCGCCAACCCCGGCTAACGCTACGGTTTGAGGTCGACCGCGATGAACACCAGCGCCGTATCCCCGTTGTAATCCGGAGCCGCGTCGGCCGGCCTGGCTGCGATTAGGGCGCGCGCTTCGTCGGTATCCGGCAGCGGCGAGCGTTCGTACAGTGTCAGCTTCGGCGCCGTGGTGGCCGCGAACGAGATTTCCATCGGCACCTCGCGCATGCCGATGCCCCACACGCGCACGAAGACCGGGTCCTTGCCCCTGAGTTGCTCGGCGCTGACCGCCGCCTGATTTTCGAAACGGATCGACTGGATGCCGGAATCCGGCGCGATGCCGATGCCGATCTGAAAGCCGCCGCGGCCGCTGCGCAGCGTTCCTCGCACGACCGTCGTGCCGCCCTGCGTTGCGACCTCGTTGACGTTAAAGCGCGGCGCCGGCAGATGCTGCCCGCCCGTGTCCTTGAACCGCCCTCGCGCCTTCAACAGGCCGAGCTGGCGGTACTCCTCGTCTTGTGCCGGGAAACCTTGAGCCTTCAGGAATTTCTCGTCGGGAGCGCCGACGAAGCCGATCAGCCAGCGCGGTTTTGCCGCCTGGGCGTCGTAGTAGACGATGTTCAGGCCGCGCGGATGGCCGGCTGCATACGCGGGCGTCTGGCTGGCGATCGCCGCCGCGCCTGCGACGACCGAGGCGCACAGGGCGGCCAATGCCCACGCGGCGCGCGATCGATCGCCGGGCCTTGCGGCGAACACCGGCACCAGCGCCAGTGCGAATGGAATCAGCACGAGAATCTTGTACTGGCTGAGATCGAAGCCGAGCACGAGCTCCAGCCCGAGCAGGAAGGCGAA
>DATNAR010000341.1:0-6643 GCA_035607385.1 Casimicrobiaceae bacterium | reverse complement strand
GCTGCCCCGAGCTGGTCCGTTGCGAATGCGTCAGTTTATAGGTCCGGAGGGATTTTGTGTGCGGTACAGCACATAAGCTGACGGCTGGTGCGATTGGCCGCTCCCCGATCCGTGCGCCAGCGAACCGACCGCCGCCAGAGTCGCAACGTATGTTCGTGCTCATGAATGGAGTACCCGACCGCAGACACGCGGCGCTGGCCGCGATAGGCGTTATCGCGTTCGTTGCCGGCTGCGCCTCGCTGCCGCCCGGTTCGGACTACGCGAAAACCAGCTCGAGCGCACTGTCGCGACCCGAACAGACGCGTATGGGACAGCAATTGGCGGCGGCGAAAGCGGAGCACACGGGACGCTCGGGATTCAAGCTGCTTCCGGTCGGCACCGACAGCTTTCTGCTGCGCATGGAATTGGCGCAGGCCGCTGAGCGAACGCTGGACGTACAGTATTTCCTGATCCAGAGCGACGATACCGGGCAGCTGCTGATCGAAGCGCTGCTCAAGGCCGCCGATCGCGGCGTGCGAGTCCGCGTGTTGCTGGACGATGCCGGCTCGTTCGGCCGCGACGCCCAGATCAGGACGCTGGCCGGGTACCCCAATGTCGAGTTGCGGCTATTCAATCCGTTCGCCTATCGCGGCACGGTGAACTTCGTTCACGTCGCCGAGTTTTTTGCCGACGCGACGCGGCTCAACTACCGGATGCACAACAAGCTCTTCGTCGTCGACAACGAAATCGGCATCGTCGGAGGGCGCAACATCGGCGACGAATATTTCCAGGGCGGCCGCGACTATGAATTCGGCGACTACGACATCATTGCGGCCGGCCCGATCGTCAACGACGTTTCGAAGAGCTTCGATGCGTTCTGGAACAGCCCGATGGCGATCCCGATCGAGGCGCTGGCCGAAGGCAGGCCCTCCACGCAAGACCTGGAAGACTATCGCGGCGTTCTCGCCGCGCATCACGCCAAGATGATCGAGGCCAACGCCTCTTACATGCGCATCCTCGCCGTCAACGAGCCGCTCAAGGCGATGCTCGAAGGCAAGTCAGCGCTTACCTGGGCCCGTGGCGAAGTCGTTTACGACAGCCCGGAAAAAGCCAAGGTACAGGACGGCGAGCAAGGCGGCCGCCTGCTGCGCCACCGGCTCGGCGAGGTGGCGAAACAGGTCCGCACCGAGCTGATCGTCGTGTCGCCGTACCTGGTGCCCGGGACCGCGGGGATGAAATTTCTTGCTGGCCTGCGCGAGCGCAACGTCAGCGTGCGGATACTCACCAATTCGCTCGCGTCGACCGACATGCCGGTCGTTCATTCAGGCTACCAGGCATTCCGCGCGCCGCTGCTCGGCACGGGCGTCGAGCTGTACGAGGTCCGACCGGTCCTCGGCGCGCCGGTCGTACGGGGCACGCGATTGAGATCGCTGAGCTCCGGGCAGTACGCATTGCACGCCAAGGTGTTCGTGTTCGATCGCGAGCGAGTATTCGTCGGATCGATGAACCTCGATCAGCGATCGCTGCACCTCAATACGGAGATCGGGCTGATCATCGAGAGCCCGGAGCTTGCCCGCCAGATCGCCCTGCGCTTCGCGGACATCACCCAACCGGCGAACAGCTACGTCCTCATGCTGAGCGAAGCCGATCGGTTCGGTGAACGGCACGTGGTCTGGCGCACATTCGAAAACGGAACCCGAATCGACTTCGAGCAGGAGCCGAACGTGACTTTCTGGCAACGGCTGCAGATCGACATGCTTTCGATGCTGCCGCTCGACGACCTCCTTTAGGTGCGCTGCCGCACCGACTGGCGCATCGCGTCCCGCTAGCATCACCGATGGGCTTTCCGGCGACCGCGGAGCTCGTGCCCGTTACAAGACAAACAAAGGAGCAAGTCATGAGTATTGGCACCATTCTGCTGATCGTCCTGATACTGATCCTCGTCGGCGTCCTGCCCACGTGGCCACACGCTCGCGGCTGGGGCTACGGTCCGAGCGGCATCGTCGGGGTGCTGCTGGTAGTCGTCATCGTCCTGTTCCTGCTGGGCCGCCTGTAACCCCGCGCCCGGTAGAGGCGCAGAAACACACTCGAGGAATCAACAATGAGATACAAAATAGCTACAACCTGCTTCGTCATCGCTTCGGTACTGGCGCCTGCAGCGGCGTATGCGGCCGATGGAGACAGCGACCGTTCCAGACCTGGAACCTTCGTCAAGGACTCCGTCATCACGACCAAGATCAAGGCCAAGCTGGCCGCCGAGCATCCGGCCAGCGCGAAGCACGTCAAGGTCGACACCGACAAGAACGGCGTCGTCTGGCTGAGCGGCACGACCGACAGCCAGGCGGAAGCCGACAAGACCGTCGAGATCGCGCGCAATACCGAAGGTGTAAAATCGGTCAACACCAAGCTCACGGTCCAGAAAGACCGATAACCGCAAGCCGAAGACCGGTGCCGGATCGCAGATCGTCTTGACACGATCCGCGCCTCCGGCATTTCCGGCTTTTGGCGATCGCAAACCGCCCGCAAGCCCTCCCTATGCACAATGAGCTCTGTCGCTCTTCCATCCTTCCGCGGGACCGCCGCTGACCCGCACGCTGGCGCTGCATCCGATGGCCGATTCGCTCGGTGACCGGGTGGGAACAACATATCGATGACGAGCGGCACATCGATTCTCGGGCATCTGACCCAGTTCCGCGGACGTCTGCGCAGCAGCGGCTTGTCGCATAAGCCGTCCCCGGAAGAGCTGCCGCTCCGATCGGAATTGTTCAGCGCCGATCAGATGGAACGTCACGGCACGACGCTCGCGACCGCGCATCGGGTGACGCCGAACCGCGCAAGGGATCAGCTCCTGCCGCGATTGGCATCGAACGAAAGCGTGTTGATCGACGCTTGCAAACGCTTGGCTGCGGCGATTGCGATGAACCGCCGAATCACGCCGGCGGGCGAGTGGCTGGTCGACAACTTTCACCTGATCGAAGAGCAGATCGGCACGGCCAAGAGACACTTGCCGCGCGGCTACAGCCGGGAGCTGCCTCGCCTGGCGACCGGTCCGTCGGCGGGTCTGCCGCGCGTGTACGACATCGCGCTCGAAGCGATCTCGCACGGCGACGGGCGGGTCGACGCCGATAGTCTGCGGCGCTTCGTAACCTCCTACCAATCGATTACGACGCTAAAGCTCGGCGAGCTGTGGGCCATTCCGATCATGCTGCGACTTGCCCTGATCGAGAACCTGCGTCGCGTAGCGGTCCGGATTTCCGCCGGGATCGCCGAGCGCGGTCTGGCTAACACCTGGGCCGATAGGATGATGGCGACGGCCGAACGGGACCCAAAGAGCCTGATTCTCGTCATCGCCGACATGGCGCGCTCGTCGCCTCCGATGGTCAGCGCGTTCGTGGCCGAGCTGGCGAGACGCCTGCAAGGCCAGAGCGCGGCATTGGCTCTTGCCTTGACGTGGATCGAACAACAGCTCGGAGAAACCCACCTGACGATCGAACAACTGGTGCAGACGGCGAATCAGCAGCAGGCGTCGGACCAGGTGTCGATCAGCAACAGTATCAGCAGCCTTCGCTTTCTCAGCGCGATCGACTGGCGCGACTTTGTCGAGGCCATCAGCGTCGTTGAAGGAATTCTGCGTCGCGACCCTCCAGGCGTCTACGCCTCGATGGAGTTCGCGACGCGCGACCGCTATCGCCACGCGACCGAGCGGATCGCGAAGCAGGGCGGCATAGCCGAGGCTGAGGTCGCGGCGAAGGCAATCGAATTGGCGGCCGCGACCGCCGCCACCAGAGGCCCTGCCGATCGGGCCGCACACGTCGGCTTCTATCTGATCGACGCCGGCCTGCTCGAACTCGAACGTGCCGCGACAGTTCGCGTTTCGACCCTCGCCGCGTTGAGACGAACCGAAACTCGCTTTCCGCTTTTCTTGTTTCTCGGTGCCATCACAGCGATCACGGGGATACTCGCCACCGGCCTGGTTGCCAACGCCACCATTGCCGGAGCAAGCGGCGAAGTCCTGTCGGTGGTCGTCGTCCTGTCGCTGCTGGGCGCCAGTCAGCTGGCCGTGACGATAGTCAACTGGATCGCGACCTTGCTGGTGCCGCCCCACCCGCTGCCGCGCATGGATTTTTCCCTGGGCATCCCTGCCGATGCGCGAACGCTTGTCATCGTTCCGACGATGCTGAGCGGCGCTGCGAACGTCGAGGATCTGGTCGAGGCACTCGAAGTGCGATTCCTGGCCAATCGCGACATTCATCTGCATTTCGGCTTGCTGACCGATTTTCCGGACGCGAGCGCGGAATCGCTTGGCACCGACGCGCCTTTGCTCGCCCTGGCCGAGGAACGGATCAAGGAGCTCAACCGAAAATACGGGCACGGGACCCATTCGGCGGAAGCCGGGGATGGCACCGACAATTTTCCGGCCACGATGCCGGATAAGGACGTCCGCGCCAGCGGAGCGGGAGCAGATTCCTGCCGCCAAGGAAGCCCGTTCTACCTGTTTCACCGTCCGCGACGCTGGAACCCGACGGCGAAGATCTGGATGGGAGAGGAACGCAAGCGCGGCAAGCTCGGCGACCTGAATTCCCTCTTGCGTGGCGGCGAGCGCGACAGGTTTTCATCGATCGTGGGCACAACAGCCATCCTTTCGCAAGTGCGGTACGTGATCACGCTCGACACGGACACACAGTTGCCACGCGACGCCGCACGTCAATTTATCGGCGCTATCGCGCATCCGTTGAATGCGGCCCGTTTCGGCGATACCGGCAAGGGCGCGGCCCGGGACGTCGTGACCTCAGGGCACGGGATTCTCCAGCCGCGCGTCTCCGTCAGCCTGCCGGGCACGAACCGATCGCGATACGCACGCCTTTACGGCGGCGAGCCCGGGACCGACCAGTACACGCGTACGGTTTCCGACGTCTACCAGGATCTTTTCGACGAAGGCTCGTTTATCGGCAAGGGCATTTACGACGTCGAGGCCTTCGAACGCGCGCTTAGCGGACGCTTTCCGGCAAACCGCATCCTGAGCCACGATCTGCTGGAAGGATGCTACGCGCGCGCGGGCCTGCTGAGCGACGCCGAGCTGTACGAAGAGTTTCCGGCGCGCTATAGCGCCGACGTGGCCCGCCGGCGTCGCTGGATTCGCGGCGACTGGCAGCTCGTCGGGTGGCTGCGGCGGCACGTGCGGCGTTCCGATGGGCGCCGCGAACGCAATCCGCTTTCGATGCTGTCGCAATGGAAGCTTTTCGACAACCTGCGACGCAGCCTTGTCCCCCCCGCGCTCGCCTTGCTGCTGCTGATCGGATGGAGCGTGTTGGCGGCCCCCTGGTTCTGGACCGCAGTCGTCATCGTGATCCTTTTCGCGCCTGCCGTCATTGCTGCGCTTTCCGACCTGGTCGACAAGCCCATCGAGGTGCCGTTCCGACAGCATTTGGCCGCGGTCGCGCGCGCTGCGCGGCGACTGATCGCGCAGGCCGCGCTCGCACTCGCGTTTTTGCCGTATGAAGCCTTCTTCTGTATCGATGCGATCGTGCGCACGATCTGGCGGATGGCGATAACTCGCCGCCGCCTCCTGGACTGGAATACATCGAGCGAGGTCGACCGCGCGCTGGAAAAGCTCGACCGCACCGACCTTCTCACCTCTTATCGGTCGATGGCGGTGGCCCCGGTGATCTCGGTCGCTGCGTGGGTAGGCTTGTCCTTCCTCAATCCCGCCGGGCTGGCAGTCGCCGGCCCGATCCTGTTGCTCTGGGCTGCGTCGCCTGCGATGGCCTGGTGGATCAGCCGCCCGCTTCCGAAACGTCGCGCCAAGCTCTCGGCCGAGCAGACCGGTTTTCTGCGTCAGCTGGCGCGCAGGACGTGGGCGTATTTCGACACCTACGTCGGCCCGGACGACCACTGGCTGCCGCCCGACAACGTCCAGGACCATCCGACGGTCACGGTCGCACACCGGACTTCGCCCACCAACATGGGCCTGGCTTTGCTTGCCAATCTGACCGCCTATGATTTCGGTTATTTGTCGACCGGGCAGCTGCTCGAGCGCACGGCGAAAGCGCTGCTCAGCATGGCAACGCTGGAACGGTATCGCGGGCACTTCTACAACTGGTACGACACCCAAACGCGATTGCCTCTCCTGCCGCTGTACGTATCGACCGTTGACAGCGGCAATCTCGCGGGCCATCTGCTGACCTTGCGTCCCGGCCTCACCGGGCTTTGCGACGCGCCCATCCTGAATCGACGATGGCTCGAAGGCATCGGTGACACGCTGGCCATTCTGATCGAATCCATCGGTCAACGGTCCGTGGCCGTCGCCCAATTCGAAAAGGCCCTCGCAGCGACGATCGCCGCCGCGCCGGCAACGCTGGCCGATGCGTGGATTCAGGTCGGGCTCCTCGCGGGCCAGGCTGCCGACGTGGCCGCCGACCTCGCCACCACTGATCCGGTCGACAAGGACAGTCAAGCATCGCTGTGGGGTCGTGCCCTCGAACGGCAGTGCAGCGATTTGCGCGCCGAGCTGATCTTCCTGGCGCCATGGCTGGAGCTCCAGTCGCCCGCGGCGTCGGAGCACGCTCTTCCGGGCAGTAACGGTGTCCCGACGCTGCGGGAACTTGCCGCGCGCGGCGCGGCGGACCTGACGGTCATCGAACAGGAGAGCACCAGTGCCTCGGGC
>DATNAR010000338.1:0-13685 GCA_035607385.1 Casimicrobiaceae bacterium | reverse complement strand
GACGCCGGAAGGCAAGCGCCCGCGGACAAGCATGGCGACCGCCTCGGATAGAAGCACCTGGCCGCCGTGCGCGACGCTCATGATGCGTGCGGCACGGTTGACTGCCGGGCCGAAGAAGTCGTTGTCTCGGCGCTCGTCGACGCCGACATGGACGCCGCAGCGGACGCGAAGTGCGATCCCGCCGGTTGCCGCGGGGTCGTCGAGCGCCTGCTGCAGCTCGAGCGTCGCGCTTATCGCATCGAGAGGGTCATCGAAAGTGGCATGCACGCCGTCGCCGGCCGTCTTGACGACGGTGCCGCGATGCCCCTGCACGGCTGCTCTCGCAATTGCATCGTGACGCGCAAGAGCTGGCCGCATCCGTTCGGGCTGCTGCTCCCACAGGCGCGTGCTGCCCTCTATATCGGTGAAAACGAAGGTGACGACGCCTGCGGGTGCCTGCATGGAATTGCGCTTCCGGCGAACCGCTACCAGTGTATCCCCTGCGTCAGCTGCGCAAAAGCCATCTGCTCGGGCGAGAGCTGCGTCTCGCCTTCCTTCTTGCCCGCTGCGGCCGCGGAGTCCGGGAACATGTTGAATGCGCTGTTGAGCAGTATTTGCGTGAGCTTGGGCGCGACGGCGTGCGAAACCGCGCCGAAAATGCCCAGCCGGGTGGCGATTCGCACCGGCTTGTAGACGATAGCCTCGACGACCAGGTCGGCGGCCTGCTCCGGCGAGAGTGTGGGCACGTTTTCGTACATCTTGGTCGGCGCGATCATCGGCGTGCGCACCAGCGGCATGTTGATCGTCGTGAAGTCGACGCCCTTGTCGATGAATTCCGACGCGGCGCACGCGGCGAACGAGTCGAGCGCGGACTTCGACGCGACGTACGCGGAAAACCGCGGCGCGTTGGACAGCACGCCGATCGACGAGATATTGATGATGTGTCCGCGCTTGCTCGCGACCATCCCGGGGAGGAAGCCCATGATCAGGCGCAGCGCCCCGAAGTAGTTGAGTTGCATCGTGCGCTCGAAGTCGTGGAAGCGGTCGAGCGAGTTGAGGACGCCGCGGCGAATCGACCGGCCGGCGTTGTTGATCAGGTAATCGCAGCCGGAGTGATCCTTGAGGACCTTCGCGACCAGCGCATCGCACGAGGCCATGTCGGAGACATCGCACGTGTAGATCCAGCTCTTGCCGCCCGCCGTCTCGATTTCCTTTTTGGTGTCGATGAGCTTTTCCTCGCCGCGCGCGACCAGCATCACCCTGGCGCCGGCTGAGGCGAGCTTGAGCGCGGTCGCCTTGCCTATGCCGGACGATGCGCCGGTGACCACGACGACTTTGTCCTTGACCCGTCCCGACAGGCTGTGATCGATGAACAGATCGGGGTCGAGGTTGCGTTCCCAGTAATCCCACAGTTTCGCGGCATAGCTGTCGAGCGGCGGCACGGCTATCCCCGAGCCCTTCAGCGCCTTGGCCGCCTCGCGATTGTCGTAGCGCGTCGGCCAGTTGATGAAATCGAACGCATCCTTCGGAATGCCGAGATCCTTCAGGACCGCCCGGACCATGCGCTTGACCGGCGAAAGCGCGCCGATGCCGTAGAGAATCGGCGCCGGTATGAAGCCGAACATGCGCGCGTTGATTCGCATCGTCATTTGCGGCGCGTGCGCGGCCCGCGCGAAGATGTTCATCACTTCGCCGATGCGATAGGGCTCGGGATCGGTCAGATGGAAGCACTTGCCGTCGAGTCCTTTCTTGTGCGCCAGATAGTTGAGTGCATCGGCGACGAAGTCGACGGGGACGATGTTGATGCGTCCGCCCTCGATGCCTATCGTCGGCATCCACGGCGGCAGCATGTTGCGCATTTTCTGGATCAGCTTGAAGAAGTAGTACGGGCCGTCGATCTTGTCGATGTAACCGGTCTTCGAGTGACCGACGACGAAGCCGGGGCGATAGATGCGCCACGGCCGCTTGCATTCGCTGCGCACGATGCCCTCGGCCAGGTGCTTGGTGCGGAAATACGGATGATCCAGGTCCTCCGCTTCCTCGAACATGTCTTCGCGGAACACGCCGTCGTAGAGCCCGGCGGCGGCGATCGAGCTCGCGTGATGGAAGCAACCGGCCTCAACCGCATGCGCGAATTCGACCGCATGACGCGTGCCGTCGATGTTCGCCCGCTGCTGATCCTCCGCGCTGGCGGCCAGATCGTAGATCGCCGCCAGATGGAACAGGTGGTCGATCTTGCCCTTCAGGCGCTTTAAGTCTTCGGCCGCGACACCCAGGCCGGGCTTGGCCAGGTCGCCGGTGATCGCGATCACCCGCTTGTCGTCGACGCCCCAGGTCTTACGCAGCGCCGGAAGCTTCTTCAGTCCGCTCTTGCGCACCAGAAGATAGACCGGCTCGCCGTGCTCGAGCAGCTTATGAACGAGAAAGCGGCCGATGAATCCTGTTCCGCCGGTAACGAAATACGCCATCGCGTCCTCCCATGGGCACTGATGCGCGGCGTGGGGCCGCCGGCCTGGTCCGGATCCGCCTGCTCCGGCGACGCGCGCTACCGCCGGGGCTGCGCATGTCGCGGGCATTATACGGCGACAGTGTTTGGCCCCGGCGTGGCGCCTGCATTAGTGTGATTTCTCTAAGTCGGTCGAATACAATGACCGACCGACCAGCATTCCCGAGGAGACCGACGATGTTGAAAAAAGCCAAGGCCGCAATGGGAGCGAAAGCCGCCGGGCAGGCGCAAGGTCTTTCGAAGTCCGTGCTCGCCTCGTCGCACCAGATCTGGCTTGCCGGTCTGGGTGCCTTTTCGAAGGCGCAGGAAGGCGGCGCCAAGGTGTTCGACACGCTGGTGAAGCAGGGCGAAGTGCTCGAGGCCAGAACGCGCAAGGCGGCAGCGGAAACGGCCGATGCCGCACGCGGGGCTGCGATGTCGAAGGCCAAGGAGATGCAGGCGATGGCCGGCGGGACCTGGGACAAGCTCGAGCAGGTGTTCGAGGATCGGGTATCGCGGGCGCTGCGCAAGCTGGGCGTCCACACGTCGGCCGACGTCGAACGTCTGAGCGAGCGCGTCGATGAATTGTCCGAAGCGGTGAACGCGCTGCTGAAGGCGCAGGGCGTGCAGCGGAAGACGCCGGTATCACCCGCCCGCGGGGCGAAGACGGCGGGCAAAGGCGGGCGCGCGGCTGCGAAGACCGCGCCGGACATGCCGGGTACCGCGGCCCGGGCCGGTCCCGCGGCGGGCGGCACGGCGAAAAGGAAGACCAAGTCCGCGGCAAAGCATAAAGCCGAAGCGAAGTAGGCCCGGCCTGCTGTCACCCACAACAGCGGCGGCGCGGCGAAAATGCCGAATATTCGCTGTGGATTTCCGCGCACCGTTGCGCTAACCTTCGGCGTTCTCGTCGCCGATCGTCCGCGCGCCGTTTCCGTTGCGCATTTCTTGCGAGTCCTGATGCGATTGAAGCCCGCCTTTGCGATCCTGCTCACCCTTGCCGCGCTGGCCGCGGGCTCGGCCGCCGCCGAGGGCTTCAAGTTTTCGGAGCAGGACGACGCCGACCGCGCCGAAAGCGAAGCGAGGCAGAGCCGCATCGCCGAGCAGCTGTCCACACCGTGTCGAGCCGATCTCAAAGGCAAGAAGATCATGGTGATCATCGGCGAGATGCGATCCAACGGCGTGATCTACGCGCAGCAGCAGAATTACGGCCCGCATTTCCAGGCGATCAATACGAGATTGCGCGGACTCGGGCTTCGCAGCTACACCCCTGAGGAGATTCGCCGGCAGATCGCGCAGGCCGAGATCGATGCGTATTTTCGCAACGATCCGGACGCGGCGCTGGCGGCGTCGAAAAGGCTGGGCGCCAGCTTCGTTCTGCGCGGACTCATCTCGTCGCAAGCGCAGAAGAACCCGATGATGAACGTCAACCAGGTTTCGGTGAACATGGATTTCAATCTTGCCGGCAGCGACGGCAGGCAGATTTCCACCGCGCAGGCGCACTCGAGCTCGTACGCGGGTGCTGACGTCGGCCGCATGGCGCTGACGCTGGTCAGCGAAAATGCCGACGAGGTAGTGGCCAAGCTGTACGCGGATTACTGCACCAGGGCCGGACTCGCCGGCAGGAAGCCCGCGTCGAAATAAGGCGCTTCAAAGGTATCGACAGGAATTTGACAGGAGCAATCGCCATGAGCCATCGCAAGTCCGTCCGTTATTCCGCCGTCGTGCTCGGTGCGACGCTGCTCACTCTCGCGTCGCTGGGTTTCGGCCAGCCCAGATTCGGCAATCCTTCGCCGACCGCGGGGAGCGATACCTCGCAGCGAGCCAATGCCTCGGCGGACCAGGCGATGTATGCGCCGGTCGAATACACGAACGCGAAAAAGAGAGGCCCGGCGGTGATCGTCATCCCCGGCGAAATCAAGAGCAACAACGCGACCTTTCTGCAGAAGTTCACGGCGAACAACATCGCCGACTTCGGCGAGGTCGAGCTCGCGTCGGCCAACTTCCCGGTGCTCGAGCGCTCCAACCTCGGTCCGATCCAGCGCGAGTTCGAGCTCGCCTACAACCTGGGTGATCCCGACGCGGCGCGCAAGTTCCTGCGCATGGGCAAGCTCAAGAGCACCAAGTACATCGTCAAGTTCGACATCCTGAAGACCGAGCAGGTCGCCGCGGCCCAGCAGGGCTTCGACGGCCGTGCGATCGGCCAGATGGCGGGGATTCTCGGCGGGTTCGGGCGCGGCGCTTCGGCCGCCAGCGTCGGCGTCGGCTCGGTGCAGACCAGCGAGTCGAGCGGCGTGTGGATCATCGGCATGCGCTACAAGATCATCAACGCGGAAACGACCGAGCAGGTCGCGACCGGATATACCGAGGAGAAAATGGAAGTGGGCGCGAAGTCGACCTCGGTCATGGGCGTCTCCAATTCCCAGCAGGGCGGCGTCTCGCTGGACACGATGGTGCAGCGGCTGGTGCAGAAGTCGGTCTGGGACATCGACGCCAAGTACAAGTAGAAGGACGGCGCTAAGACGGCAAGCGACGCCGGCGCTGCCGGCGTCGCCGTTTTCGGGCAACGGGGAGCCAGGCATGGCGGACATCAGCACGCTGGGCAAGTACGAGATCCGGCACGAGATCGGCCGCGGCGCGATGGGCGTCGTCTACGAAGGCTACGACCCGATGATCAAGCGCATCGTCGCGCTCAAGACGATACGCGCCGACCAGCTCGCCGGCGCGGACGGTCCCAACGTCATCGCGCGCTTCCGCCGCGAGGCGCAGGCCGCGGGCAGGCTCAATCATCCGAACATCGTGTCGATCTATGAATTCGGGGAAGACGCCGGCACGTGGTTCATCGCGATGGAAAAGATCGACGGCCGCGAGCTCAAGCAATGCTTCGAGACCAACGAGCGTTTCACGACGGTCGACATCGTGCGCATCATGTCGCAGGTGCTCGATGCCCTCGACTACTCGCACCGGCAAGGCGTCATTCATCGCGACATCAAGCCGGCGAACATTTTCCTGCTGCCCGGCGGTGTGGTGAAGGTGGGCGATTTCGGCATCGCCCACATCGAGACGTCCAACCTGACGCAGGTCGGCGCGGTGATGGGCACGCCCAGCTACATGTCGCCCGAGCAGATCATGGGGCTGCCGGTCGACGGGCGTTCGGATCTGTTTTCCGCCGGCGTCATCCTCTACCAGTTCCTGACCGGCGAGCGGCCGTTTGCGGGGTCGGCGACGACGACGATGCAAAAGGTGCTGAAGGAAGATCCGCTGCCGCCGTCCAGCCTCAACGTGCAGGCGCCTGCCGGCATGGACGCCGTCGTACGCAAGGCGCTCGCCAAACGGCCGGAGGATCGCTTTCAGACCGCGCGCGAGTTTGCCGACGCGTTGCGCGCGGCCGCACCGGGGGCGTCCAGCCCTGCAACCGATCCGACGCTGGTCGGCGCGGCCGACGCAACGGTGCTGGCCGCGCCGGCCGTAGCACCGGCGCTTGCATCCGCTTCACCGTCCAGATCGGCCGAGGCTGCGCCGGCCGCGGCCGCAGTCGTCGCCGCGCCTGAACGGAAATCGCAGACGGCGGCCGTCGCACTCGCGATCGGCGTCGCCGTCGTGGCGATCGGCGCCGTCGCGTGGTACCTCGTGCAGCGTCCGTCGGCCGCGCCGGCGGCAACGACGCAGGCGCGCTCGGCCCCGGCGGCCGTGCAAGCAGCGCCGGCCGCCTCCGCGCCCGCGGCGCCGGCAACCATCGCTGCGGCCGCGCCGGGGACGATGCTCATTTCCGCCGTCGGATTGATCGATCCGAGCGACCCGCGCTATCGCGCCGACAAGGCACTGCTGCAAAGCGATTTGCGCGCCGACTCGAAAAGTCAGCTGGTGGAAAAGGCGCTGGGTCTTTTGCTCGACTCGAGCTCGCTCGCGCGGAACTACGACGTGCTGAAGGCGAGGCTCCTGTCGCAAAGTGCGAGCTTCGTGCCCGCGGTCGTCAAGGAGGGCGAGCCGCAGCTCGGCAAGGATGGCTTGATGTCGATCACGATGCAAGGCGTGGTCAACGTCAAGGCCGTCCAGAAGTCGCTCAACCAGATGTCGCGCGACGAGCGCATCGACCTCATCCGGGCCAGCGGCAACCCGAAAGTGGCGGTCCAGGTGGCCGTGCGCGATGCGGATGCTCCGGACGCCGCGCCGCAGCCGTCGCCGGTGGCGGAGAACATGCTGAAGGAGCGAATCAAATCGTTCGGCTTTCGCACCTGGTCGGAAGGCGGTGCCGCCGAACCAGCGGCGAAAAACGCCGACTTCCTCGTGCAAGGCGAGGCTCGGGTAAAGAAGCTCTCGATGCGCCTGCCGGCGTCCGGCCTGACGGTGAGCAAATACGCGCTGACGTCCTGGACGGTGAAATGCATCGATCGCGAAACCGGCGAGGAGATCTACTACAACACGGCGCTGCCCAAAGGCATCGGCAGCTGGGCAAGCGAGGAAGAAGCCTTGCAGGCGATCGGCACCAGGATCGCCGACGAATTCTCGCGCGATTTTTTCCTGCAGCATGTCAGCCTGACCGGACAGAAGGTCACGCTCAACGTGGACGGCATGCCCAGCCCCGCGGCGGAGGAACTGCTGGCACGGGAGCTGATCGGCTTGCCCGGGGTGATCGCGGCCGCGCCGCGCCCGCCGGCGAGCCCGCGCGGCTACGATGTGCAGCTCGCCGGTGAGGGTCCGATCGGTGACCTGATCGCCGCCGCCGTGTTGAAGCCGCTCAACGCCAAGCTCGGTGAGGCGTGCTTCAGCGTGCGGGGCATCGCCGGCGATCAGGTCTCGATCGCGTTCGACCGGCGGTGTGCCGATGCCGGCGTGCTGTCGCGCCTGGAGACCAATCCTCCCGCCGGGTTGTACGGCGCGCCGCCCGGCAGACAACGCACGGTGGTCAAAGATCCGGAGCTGTTGCGCAAGCTGACGATCTAGTGTCCCCTTCCGCGTGTGCACGGATTCTGGCGGCACCTATCGTGGTGTGCCCGCGCTGCTGCGCCAGCACAAGCGCAAAAAAACGGCCGCGACTGCGGCCGTTTTGCGAACGAAGTGTCGATGCTCAGTAGCGATTGCTAAAGCGGTAATCCATGCCATCCGGGCCCAGATAGCCGCGATAGTGATAGCCGGGAGCGTCGACCGTCGTCGTCGTCGCGCAGCCCGCCAATACACCGAGCGCCAGCGAGACGATCAGAGATTTGATCAACATCTTCATAAGCGGCCTCCATCGTGACTCCCAATCTTGAGGCCGCAGCTCGCGCCAGAGGTTCCCGCAACATCGGTCGGACGGATGCCTACGCCGCGGGCGGACGCAAGCTGACGAACCCGGGCCCGCCGGGAGCGGCGCTTTGAGTGCCGCTACTCGCGGTTGAGCTTTTCGACCTGCTTGATGTAGTTTTGCATCGCGTCGTCCTTGCTCATGCCTTTGAGTTTGCTCCACGCATCGTATTTCGCGCCGCCGACGAAGTCGAAGCCGCCCGGACGATCGCCGCTGACGTCGCCCTCGCTCGCCTGCTTGTAGTACGAATAGAGTTTGAGCAGGGTCGCGTTGTCCGGTTTTTTCTTCGTCTGCTTGGCGGCGACGGTGGCGGCCGCAAACGCGGCCTTGAGATCTTTGGGTGCGGCCATGCTTCCTCCTCACGCATGCGATGGCATCGCCGGAAGCGGCCGGCGGTTGTGCTACTTTAGCGCGACTTGGGCGATGTAGGGCAAAAAGCCGCCGCGATGAGCAACGAGCGCGAACGCATGTCCAGTGTCGATACCGCGTGGCTGCGGATGGATCGGCCGAGCAATCTGATGATGATCTGCGGCGTGCTGATTTTTCGCGAGCGCGTCGCATTCGCGCGCTTGAAAAAGACGCTGGCCGACCGCTTCCTGCGCTTCGGCCGTTTTCGTCAGCGCCCGCTGCAGACCCCGACCGGCAGTTACTGGCAAACCGACGCGCAATTCGATTTCGCCAATCATCTCGAGCGGGTCGCGCTGCCGGGCCGCGCCGGAAAGGCGGAGCTCCAGAACTTCGTCAGCGCGCTGGCGGGCACGCCGCTCGATCCCGGCCGTCCTTTGTGGCAGTTTCACCTGATCGAGCGCTTCGACGGCGGTAGCGCCCTGGTCGTGCGCATCCACCATTGCTACGCCGACGGGATCGCGCTGATCCAGGTGATGCTGTCGCTCACCGACGCCGATCGCGCCGGCAACGCCGCGGGCCCCGTACCGCCGCCGCCGAGCGACAGCGCCGACGACGGTCCGGTCTCCGAAACGGACGGGCCGCTCGCCGGTGCTCTGCAATTCGCGCGGCAGGCGGGGGCGACGCTGATCGAAAAAGGCGCCGCCATCTGGCACGAGCCGGCGCGCGCGGTCGCGCTTGCCGATCAGGGCGCGGCATTGTCGGCGGAGATCGTCAGGCTGGCGACGATGGGCGAGGATTCGGCGACGCGGTTCAAAGGCAAACCGGGCATCGCCAAGCGCGTTGCCTGGGCCGATCCGGTGTCGCTTGCCGAGGTCAAGGCTCTGGGCCGCGCCTACGACTGCTCGGTGAACGACGTCCTGCTCTCGTCGGTCGCCGGCGCGCTGCGCTCGTATCTGCAGCGGCACGGCGACGCCGTCGATGGCGTCACCTTGCGCGCGCTGGTGCCCGTCAACCTGCGCCCGCCGGAGAAGGCGTACAAGCTCGGCAACCGCTTCGGCCTGGTGTTTCTCGATCTGCCGCTGGGCATCGCCAATCCGGTCGAGCGCTTGTACGCGGTCCGGGCCAACATGCAGACGCTCAAAGGCTCGTATCAACCGGTGCTCTCGCTCGGCATACTCGCGGCGATGGGAGCCGGACCGAAGGTGCTGCAGGAACAGCTGCTGGCGCTGCTCGCACGCAACGCGACCGCGGTGATGACCAACGTTCCGGGCCCGCAGCAGCCGCTGTTTCTCGCCGGCGCCAGCATCGCCAGCATGATGTTCTGGGTGCCGCAGTCGGGTGACCTCGGCATCGGCGTGTCGATCCTCTCGTACGACGGCGCCGTGCAGTTCGGCGTCATCGGCGATCGGAATCTGTGTCCGGATCCCGATCTGCTGATCGAGCGTTTCGCCCCCGAGCTCGAGCAGCTCGTCATGGCGACCTTGCTCGCGCCGTGGCCCTGGGCCGCGCCGCCGGATGCGGGAGCGATCGAGAGCGCGCTGTTTGCTGCGCGGTAGGCGCGGCCAATGGCCTCGACCGGCGCGCCGGCTTCCCCTGCGCTACGGCCACGCCGGATATTTAGTAGGCACCGCGAAGGCTTCCTTGAGCAGCGGATGCAACGGCACCGTCAACTCCCGGGTGGCAAACCACTTGTCGTAGAGACGCCGGATCTCGCCGCTGGCAAAAATCTCCGACAAAGTCCTGTCGACGATCGCTTCGAGCCTGGTCTCTCCCTTGCGCATCATGATCGCGTAGGGCTCGACCGAGAGGTATTTGCCGACGACGGCAAAATCGTCCGGCTGGCTCGCCTTCGCGATCAATCCGTACAGCAGCACATCGTCCAGCGGGAAGGCGACCGCGCTGCCTTGATCGACCGCCTTGAACGCCGCGTCGTGATCGGCTGCGACGACGATGTTCATCTTCAGCAGCCGCTCGGCGTTGATGTCTTTGATCAGCTTTTCGCTGGCCGTGCCCCGCGATACGACCACCGTCTTGCCGCGCAGGTCGTCGATTCCTGAGATCTGCGAGGACTTCTTCGCCAGAAGCTTGGTTCCGGCGACGAAGGTCGTATAAGCGAAGGCGACTTCTTTCTGCCGCTCCCGCGTGTTGCTAGTCGAGCCGCATTCGAGATCGATCTTGCCGTCCTGCAACGCCCGGATGCTGTTGGCGGGCGAGACCGGGATGTACCTGACCTCGAGACGAGGCAGTCCCAGCTCGCTCTTGATCGCGTCGGCGATCTCGAGGCAGAGGTCGACCGAATAGCCCTGCGGGCGCTTGCCGGGATCGACAAACGAGAACGGGAACGAAGCGTCGCGAACGCCGATCGGCATCGCGCCGGTGTCGCGAATACGCTGCAGGGTGTCGATGGCGCGCGGCGGAATCGGTTCGACCGCAGGCACCGCTGCCGGCGCGGCGCTCTGGGCAGCGGCGCCGACCACGTACCCGGCGACCACCAGAGACCATAGCCGGCCGATGCGCCGGCCGGTCATCGGATTGCGGTCATTCCAGCTCGGAGCGCGCGAGCTCGACGTCCAGACGCTCCATCGCATCGGCGGGCTTGCACGCCGCCGCCTGTTCGTACAGCCTGGTCGCATCGGCGATGCGCTCGTCGCCGAAAAGCAGCAGCAGTCCGTTGGCGTGCTCGATCCGCGCGATCGCCGAATCCGGGTTGAGCTTCAGCGCCTTTTGGAAATGCTCGAGCGCCGAGTCTTTTTTTGCGCCGTAAGTCATGCCGGCCACCAGCGCTCCGACCTTGGCGATGACTTCGGCCTGATAGGCACCGAACGCGGTATGCGCGTCGGCGTGGTGAGGGGCAAGCTTCAGCGCCTTGCCGAGCGCATCCTTGATCTTGCCGCCCATGCCCTGAGCCAGCGCCTTGGCGACCGAGATGCCCTGGCCGTAGCGACCCAGGGCGTAGGCGTACAGATAGTGGGCGTTGGCGTCTTTCGGCGCCTCGGCGCGGCGGGTGTCGGCCCACGCGGCCGCTTCTTCGAACAATGCCAGCCGCGACTTCTCGGGTTCAAGGTAGTTGGCGTATATCGCCTGCGCCTTGATCGCCGCATTGATTCCCGCGCCGCCGCCCGCCCGCCCCGTTTCGACCGCCTGTTGGAATTCGCCGGCGTGGTAATGCCGCCACGCCTGCTGCGCCGCTTCCGCCTGCGGATACGTCTCGGCATCGCCGCGGTGCAGTCGATCCCAGTTTCTTTTCAGCGCGGCGCCCTCGTAGGCGAAAGCCTTGTCCGGGTGCGGAAAGCGCGTCCATTTTTTTGCCATTCGACCTCCTGCTGCCGCTTCAGCGCAGCGACCGTGCTCGACGGCAGGTCGCGTATCCGCAACCTCGCGCCTTGTTGCTTACGATCGGTCCGATCACAAGTACCCCTGGCTCAGCCGCGCCAGCAGCGTGCGCGACGGGCCGCGCAGGAACGGCGCGATCAGCGACAGCACCTGATACGCGGCGCGATCGAGGCTGGGCGACTGCCCACGCTGGTCCGCCGACGCGATCTTCTGATACGACATCCAGTAGGTCGCGACCAGCGCCGCATTGTCGGCAAGCGCCGCGATTTCCGGCTCGGTCGCTTCCATCGCACCCGCCGCAACCATGTCGGCGCACAATTTCTGCGTCGTTCGCCTGCCCCGCGCGACGAGGCGCGAGAAGCGCGACTCCAGCCTAGCATCGCGCGACAACATTTCGTCCAGGTCTCGATACACGAACCGGTAATCCCACATCGCCTCGAACAGCAAATGCAGTACCAGCCACAGATCCTCGACATCGGCCAGCCGTCCGGCAGGCGCCGCGAACAAGCCGTCCAGCCGCCGCTCGAACGCGGCAAAGAGCTCGGCGACGATCTGATCCTTGTTGCGGAAGTGATAGTACAGGTTGCCCGGACTGATGCCCATCTCGTCGGCGATGTCCGCCGTCGTGACGTTCGGCGCGCCGTCGCGATTGAACAGCTGCAGGCTGGTCTCGACGATACGCTCGCGCGTTCGGCGCGGACGTTTGCGTTCGGCCATCGCGTTCGATCCGGTCCCCGGCGTCAGGTCGCGGAGGCCGGGGCGAGCCAGGCGCCGCCGATCGAACGTCGCGTATCGCTGAGGCGATCGTCGATCTCCAGGCCGTCGAGCGATTCGGACAGCGCGAGCAGCGCGCCGATTTCGTAGATGCCGCCGAGCGGGCCACCGCCGGCCAACGCGAGGCCGATGCGCGGGAGTCGAGCCTTAACTTCTCCGCCGCGGCGCCGCCGCGGCGGCGCCGCCGCTCCCGACATCGATCATTCTCCGTTGGGCTTTTGTCGCGCCAACCGTCACGCGGTCCCGCCGGATTCTACTACGCTACTTCGACTTTCTGCCGGCGCGCTTGACGCTGCGGAGGGTCCGGGGCGCGCGCGCTTTGACCGCGCGATGCTTCGCGTGCTTGCGGGGCTTCGGCGCCGCGGCCGTGACGGCGAACGCCGGAATCCTGATGCTGGGCAGGGCCGAGGAAGCGGTTTCGGCAAGCCGGTTGGCGGTGGCGAGTGCGGTTGCGCGCGCGACACGCCAAAGCGAAGTCGCGGTCGCAACCGACGATTCGACGCGGCCGCCGATCACCTCAATAGCGTTCTTCTCGACTGCCGAGCCCTTGCGGACCAGCGCGCGGAATGTGTTGCCCGCTTCGTGACGCGCCCATTCGCGCGAGATCGATACCGCACCGAGGCCGGCCAGCCAGGCCTGGCGTGATGCGAACAGTGCCGATTCGGCCAGCGCATTGGCGCCGGCCATGTTGCGATTGAACGAGGCTTGCTTGGACATCGTATGCTCCTTGGTGTCGGGTTGAATGCTCGAACGGTGGTGTCGAACAACCACGACTTTAGCCTTTGGCGTTAGAGCAATCACCCTAATCGTTTAAGCGCGGTCCGGGTCGGCGCGAGGCGCGCGACCAGCGCCGACGTGAGCCTCGCCACAATCCCGTAGATCGACAGCTGCGGATTGGCGCCGATGCTGGTCGGGAACAGCGAGCCGTCGAATACGTAGAGGTTGTCCAGATGATGCTGGCGACCATCGAGGTCGACCACGGAGCGCATGCGATCGGACCCGAGCGGGCAGCCACCCATGACGTGCGCGCTGACGACCGGCGTGACCAGCGGCTTGAGCGGCAAGGCCGCGATAGCCGATCGCGCCTGGGTCCAGGTCGCGTAGCTCTCGCCCGAGGCGTGGACCGGCATGACCGCCGTCGCGCCCGCGGCAAACTGGATTTCCGCCATCGTCGCGAGCGCACGCCGTGCGCCATCCCAGAAATAATCGTTCAGCGGATAGTCGAGCGACGGCGTGCCGTCGTCTTGCAGTGAAACCGTGCCGCCTTCGCTTTCCGGATGAAACCCGTCGCGCAGCAGTGCGATCAGGACCTGCATTCGCGGCAGCTCGCGCATCCAGCGGGCATGCGCGGCCCCGTCCCCGCACAGCGTGGTCGCGACCAGCACCGGGTGCAGCGGGGGCGCTTCGAGCTTGTAGCCGATCGGCCCGTCGATAGACAGCGAGTCGAGAAAATGGTCCGAGTAGACGGTCTGCGGTGCGCCGGCG
>DATNAR010000320.1:0-3637 GCA_035607385.1 Casimicrobiaceae bacterium | reverse complement strand
AACGTCGACAGCATCGGATCGGCGAAATAGCCGAGCGTCGAATAGGCGGGAACGCCGCCGACGTGGACGTCGTCGCCGGCGGCGGCGAGTTCGGCCGCTTCGGCGCGCGCGGCAGCCTCGCTGAAGTAGCCGCGGTAGTTGACGCAGCCCGCGATCGGAAAGCACCACTGCAGCGGCTTCAGCGACAGCTCGGGCGCCGCGAAGACGTTCCACAGTGCGAAGCGGCGATCGAGCTGGGCGTAGCGCCGGTAGCTCAAATTGTCGGGCAGCCCAAGCTCGCGGCTCGCGTAGTTGCGGATGGCGACGACGCGCTCGAGCTTGTTCTTGAGCACGGGATCGGCGGCATTGCCGACGACGCTGGCGATCGGCTCCGCGCGCCCGAGCAGGTCGAACTGGCCGCGTATGCCCTGCCAGTAATATTCGGCGGTCGTGCAGCCGGCCAAGGCGGCCAGCACGGCGGCGGCGAGCAGCCGGCGCATCATCGGCGCAGTCCCGGCAGCCAGGCCGCCAGCCGGCGCACGCCTTCGCGCAACCGGTCGATCGCGATCGTATAGGCGAAGCGCACGTGGTCGCCGGCGCGATGCGTCCCGAAATCGACGCCGGGCGTGAATGCGACCCCGGTATGGGCGAGTGCCTCGCGGCAGAAGGCCTCGCTGTCGAGCCCGAACGGCGAGCAGTCGGCGTAGACGAAGAACCCGCCGGTCGGCAGCAGCGGGATCGCGAAGCCGAGCTCGCGCAGGGCCGGCACGAGGAAGTCCCGCCGTGCCTGGAACTCGCCGCGGCGCCCTTCGAGAATCGCCAGCGTCGCCGGCTCGAAGCACGCGAGCGCGGCGCGCTGCGACAAGGTCGGCGGCGAGATATAGAGGTTCTGCGCCAGCTTTTCGAGGTCGCGTATGTGCCGCTCGGGCGCGACCAGCCAGCCGAGCCGCCAGCCGGTCATGTTGAAGTACTTGGAAAAGCTGCTGATCACGAAAATATCGTCGGTCAAAGCCAGCGCGGTCTGCGGCCGGCCGGCGTACGAAAGTCCCAGGTAGATCTCATCGACGATCAGCGCGCCCCCGCACGCGGCGACCGTCGCGGCGATGCGCTGCATCTCGGCGGGCGCGACGGTCGTCCCCGTGGGGTTCGACGGGCTCGCGATCAATGCGCCGCGCGTGCGCGGCGTCCACGCTTTCGCAATGACAGCGGAATCGAGCTGGTAGTTCGATTCGGGCCCGACCGGCAACGCGACCGCCTCGCCTTCGAGCGTGCGGATGAAATGGCGATTGCACGGATAGGCGGGATCGGACATCAGGATCTGCTCATCGCGATCCACGAGCAGGGCCAGCGCCAGCAGCAGCGCCGCCGACGATCCGGCGGTGACTACGATGCGCTCGGGCTCGACGGCGACGCCGTAGTGCTCGTCGTAATGGCGCGCGATCGCGGCGCGCAGCTCCGACAAGCCCAGCGCCGACGTGTAGTAGATGCCGCCGCCTTCGAGCGCGGCGCGCGCCGCCGCGAGCACCGGTTCGGGGGTCGGGAAATCGGGCTCGCCGATTTCCATGTGGACGACATCGCGTCCCGCCGCTTCGAGCGCACGCGCGGCGGTCTGCACCTCCATCACATGGAAGGGCGCGATTTCCTGCACGCGGGTGGCGGTTCGGCGGCGGACATCCATCGGACGGATGAGATTAGCGGTTGCGGAAAGGTGTATGGTAGCCGGATTCTCCGAACGGGAGCCTGTCATGCGCCCGCTGACATCTGCCCTCTGCCTGTCGCTGATCTGGGTCGCCCTGCCCGCCGCCGCGTCGGTGTTCAAGTGCGCGGCGGACAAAGGCGAGGTCGTCTACCAGGACGTGCCCTGCGGTGCCGGACGGGAGCTGCGCAATTTCGACACCGACCCGCCGGCGATCACCGTGCTCCCCTCGACGCCTGTCGCCGCGGCTCCGGCCGCGGCGAGAAGCCGCTCGGAGCGCGCCGAAAAGCCGGGACGCGACAACGCGCGAAACGAAGCCGACGACCGCCGGGCAGGCGAGCGGAAGTTCGTGCGCACCGGCATGAGCGAGGCCGAAGTGCTGCAGCGCCTGGGTCGGCCCGACGTCACCACCGGCGGCAGCCAGCGAGCGGGCCGGCGCTGGGCGTATCTCCCCCGTCCGGGCGATCCCGACACGATGACGACGTTGACGCTTCAGGGCGGCAGCGTGACCGACGTCGATCGCAAGCTCGTGCGCTGACGTCCGGCAGGAGCGCTGCCACCGGCGCGGCGATTCCGCCGGAAGCCGATCCCGCAGCCGATGCCGCGGTCAATCCTTGTCGACGCTGTAGCGGCCGGGTCCGAACGCCATCACCATCAGCATGCCGCCGATGATCGCGACGTTCTTGATGAAGTTGATCTGCTGCGACATCACTTCGTCCGCGGGCACCGACCAGAAATTGTGGAAGATCGGGGTGATGACGATCAGGAAGACGACGAAGGCCAGCGCGGCCCATCGCGCGCGAAATCCGATCAGCAGCGCGAGGCCGCCGATGAATTCGACGATGATCGCGCCGACGGCGAGAACTTGCGGCATCGGCATCCGAGCGCTCGCGATGTAGCCTGCCGTGCCCTGAAAGTCGGTGATCTTGCCAAAGCCCGAATAGACGAAAATCGACGCCAGCAGCACGCGGCCCACCAGTGCCAGGATCGCTGATCCGTGATTCATGTTCGCCTCCTTGATCGTATGGTGCGGTTGCACGCGCAGCCGGATGCCGCCGCCGCGCTCTAGAGCTTGTACGCCCGCTTGGCCAGCGCATACGCGAGGTCGGGCGCGAGCTCGAAGGCCTCGTCCTCGTCGATCCTGTGCTCGGCAACCAGCTGCGCCAGATAACGGCAGTCGATGCGCCGTGCGACATCGTGCCGGGCCGGGATCGACAGGAATGCACGCGTATCGTCGTTGAAGCCGACGGTATTGTAAAAGCCCGCGGTCTCGGTCGTCTGTTCGCGAAAGCGCAGCATGCCCTCCGGACTGTCGTGAAACCACCACGATGGCCCGAGGCGCAACGCCGGATAGTGCCCGGCGAGCGGTGCCAGCTCTCGCGCATACGACGTTTCGTCCAGCGTAAAGAGTATCAGGGTGAGCTT
This sequence comes from Casimicrobiaceae bacterium, assembly GCA_035607385.1. Lineage (GTDB taxonomy): Bacteria > Pseudomonadota > Gammaproteobacteria > Burkholderiales > Casimicrobiaceae > PALSA-1003. The sequence continues at coordinate 537 of DATNAR010000320.1, read as the reverse complement.
GCGCTCGTTACCGAAGCGATCGAGCAGCGGCTTGAGCGCCCGGACATAGTCGGTCCGGGTCGGAATGTCGGCGCCCTTGTCGCGGCCGAAGCGCGCGAACACCGACGGATTGTGGTTGCGCAGCGATCCGGGATGGATCTGCATCACCAAGCCGTCGTCGATGCTCATTTTCGCCATTTCAGTCAGCATCTGGCCGCGAAACGTCTCGGCTTCGGCCGGCGTCGTCGCGCCGTCGAGCGCCTTCCGGAACAGCCGCTCGCAATCGCCTTCGGCCAAGTCGGCCGTCAGCGCGGTCGGATGCCCGTGATCGGTCGACGTCGCGCCCATCGTCTGGAAGAATGCACGGCGCTTGCGATGCGCCGCGAGATACCCGCTCCAGCGGCGGGTGTCTTCGCCGGCAAGCTCGCCCAGGCGCGCGACGTTGGCGGCGAATCCTTCGAACTCGGGATCAACGACGGGATCCGGACGATACGCGGTGATGACCCGCCCCTTCCATCCGCTGGCGCGAATCTTCGCATGGTGCGCCAGTGAATCGAG
>DATNAR010000318.1:0-3792 GCA_035607385.1 Casimicrobiaceae bacterium | reverse complement strand
ACGACCTTCTTGGTGACGTTGAGGTTGTAGTCGTAGTCGGCGATCGATTTCCCGTCCTCCTTGAGCGAGCCGTCCATCATCACGCTGGAAAACCCCAGACGCATCGCCGATTCGCACACTGCCGGCGACTGGCCATGGTCCTGGTGCATGACGATGGGGATGTTGGGATAGCTCTCGACGGCGGCTTCGATCAGGTGGCGCAGGAAGATCTCTCCGGCATATTTGCGCGCTCCGGCGGAGGCCTGCATGATCACCGGGCTGTCGGTCTCCGCGGCGGCCGACATGATCGCCTGGACCTGCTCCAGATTGTTGACGTTGAAGGCGGGCAGTCCGTAATCGTGCTCGGCCGCGTGGTCGAGCAGCTGGCGCATCGAGACGAGTGGCATGGCGGACTCCTGAAATGACCCTCTGTTTGGACCGATTATTTTACCGCGGATTCCGCCAGGCCGGAGCGGCACCCGGCGGCCGTTCAGCACACCGTCCGGTGCCGTTCGATGCAGGTGATCAGCACCTCGTCGGGGTCCTTCTTCCACCAGTTGCCGGCCGAGAAGATCTCGACTTCGTGCGCGCCGCGGTAGCCGGCCGCTTCCATCCACGACCGGATCAGCGGAATGTCGATGACGCCATCACCCATCATCCCGCGATCGAGCAACAGGTCGGTCGTCGGCACCAGCCAGTCGCAGATGTGGAACGCGAGCAGGCGCCCGGGATGCCCGCCCGCGCGCTCGATTTCGCTTCGTAGTTTCGGGTCCCACCAGAGGTGATAGACGTCGACGGCGATGCCGACGCCGGCGCCCAGCTCGTCGCACAGATCGTTGGCGTGCGAGATCGTATTGACGCAGGCCCGGTCGGCCGCGTACATCGGGTGCAGCGGCTCGATCGCCAGAGGCATGCCGGCCGGGCGCGCGTACTCGAGCAGCTCGCCGATGCCGTCGCGCACCATTTCGCGGGCGCTGGCGAGATCCTTCGAGGCCGGCCGGCCGGCGCTGTCCTTCGGCAGCCCGCCGACGACCAGCACCAGGCATGGCGCGCTCAAGGACAGCGCCTCGTCGACGGCGCGCTTGTTGTCATCGAGCGCGGCGCGCCGGCCGTTGCGGTCGGTCGCTGGAAACATTCCGCCGCGGCAGTAGCCCGACAGCGCAAGACCGGCATCGCGTATGCGCTGGGTCGCCTCCTTCAAGCCGGTGGCAGCGACCTGGTCGCGCCACGGAGCGATGCCGCGGATGCCGCGGCGCGCGCAACCCGCGACGATTTCGGACAGGCTCCACTGCGCGCGCACCGTTGCGGTGTTGATCGAGAGCAGGTTCGAATCGGGCGCGTTCATCGGCCGTCGCGCCCGACATCCGGTTCAGATCCAGACATCGGATCACCCATCGCAACCGTGCACGGCCAGCAAGGTCTGCATGCGGCCGCACGCCATGGCCGGATCGGCGAGCAATCCCGCAACGTCGGCAAGACGGAAGAGCTCGACCAGATGCAGGAGACTGCGCGCGCTCTGCTGTCCGCCGACCATGACGAAATGCGATTGCCTTCCGTTGAGCCAGGCCAGAAACACGATGCCCGTCTTGTAGAAGCGCGTCGGCGCGGCGAACACATGGCGCGACAAGGGCACGGTCGGCGCGAGGATCGCATCGAATTCGGCGGGATTGCCCGCGGCGAGCGCGGCCAGTGCCGCGGCGGCGGCAGGCGCGATCGGGTCGAAGATGCCGAGTAGCGCGTCGGAGTAGCCGGCCGCGTCGCCCGCGATCAATTCGGCGAAGTTGAAATCGTCGCCGGTGTACATGCGCACGCCCGCGGGCAATCGCCGCCGCAGCGCGATTTCGCGGTGCTTGTCCAGCAGCGAAACCTTGATGCCGTCGATCTTGGCGGCATTGGCGCGGATGACCTCGAGACAGACTTCGCTGGCCCGATCCAGGTCGGCGTGACCCCAGTAGCCGGCCAGCGCAGGATCGAACATCTCGCCCAGCCAGTGCAGGATGGCCGGCTGGCGCAACCCGCTCAGAACCCGCTCGTACACCCGGCCGTAATCGTCGGGGGCGCGTGCGCACGCGGCCAGCGCACGGCTCGCCATCAGAATGACGCGGCCGCCGCGGCTCTCTATCGCCTCGCACTGCAATTCGTACGCGGCGATCACGTCGGCGAGCCTCGTCGCCGGCCGCGGCTCGAGATGATCGGTTCCGGCGCCGCAGGCGATCACTGCGCCGGGCGTGGCCCGCGCCGCAGTCAGCGATCGGTCGATCAGCTCGAGCGATGCCGGCCAGTCGAGCCCCATGCCGCGCTGCGCGGTGTCCATCGCCTCGGCCACGCCGAGACCCAGCGACCACAGGTAATCCCGGTAGGCGAGCGTAGCGTCCCAGTCGATCGCCGGTTGCAGCCAGGGATCGGCCGTCGACAACGGGTCGGCGACGACGTGCGCGGCTGCGTAGGCGACGCGATTGAACCGTGCGCCGGGCGGCGGCGGCGTCCACACCGCCGCGGCGCGCATCGTGTAGGCGTGTAGCGAGCCGTCAGACCGCGGCAGCCGGATGAGGTGCGCCGCGCTCAACGCTGCGTCTCGAGCTCGGGTACGTCGATCCAGCGGCGCTCGGCCCAGCTCCTGAGCCCGAGCTCGGCCAGCTGCACGCCTTTAGCGCCTTCGGTGAGGTCCCACTGGAACGGCGTGTCTTCGAACAGGTGCCGGATGAACAATTCCCATTCGACCTTGAACGCGTTGTCGTAGACCTGGTTGTTCGGGACCTTCTGCCAGCCGGCAAAAAAATCGATAGGCTGCGGCACGTCCGGGTTCCACACCGGTTTCGGGGTATTGGCGCGCGCCTGCGTCCAGCAATCGGTAAGCCCCGCGACCGCGGAGCCGAGCGTCCCATCGACGTGAAACGTGACCAGATCGTCGCGCCGCACGCGAGTCGTCCACGAGCTGTTGATCTGCGCGATGACCGGACCGTCGGTGCCGGCGAGCTCGAACGTCGCATACGCGGCGTCGTCGGCCGTCGCCTCGTACGGGCGTCCGCGCTCGTCCCAGCGCTTCGGGATATGCGTTGCGCCGAGGCACGACACGCTCTTGACGCTGCCGAACAGGTTGTCGAGCACGTAGCGCCAGTGGCAAAGCATGTCGATGATGATCCCGCCTTCCTCTTCCTTGCGATAGTTCCAGGACGGACGCTGCGCCGGCTGCCAGTCGCCTTCGAACACCCAGTAGCCGAACTCGCCGCGCACCGACAGGATGCGGCCGAAAAAACCGGAGGCGATCAGCATCCGGAGCTTGAGCAAGCCCGGCAGCCAGAGCTTGTCCTGCACGACGCCATGCTTGACGCCGGCGCGGCGCGCCGACGCGCAGAGCGCGAGCGCCTGCGCCAAGGTCGGCGCCACCGGCTTTTCGGTGTAGATATGCTTGCCGGCGGCGATCGCCTGCTCGATCAGCTGCGGCCGCAAGCCCGTCGAGGCCGAATCGAAGTACAGCGTGTCAGCGCGATCGGCCAGCGCCGCGGTGAGGTCCGTCGTCCAGCGCGCGACGCCGTGCGCGCGCGCCAGCTGCTCGAGCTTGTCGCGATTGCGTCCGACCAGGATCGGGTCGGGCATGACGCGGCGCCCGTCGGCCAGCGCGACACCGCCTTGCGCGCGGATGGCGCAAATCGAGCGCACCAGATGCTGATTGGTACCCATGCGGCCGGTGACGCCGTTCATGATGATGCCGAGTCGTACGGTTTCCACGTTCAATTTCTCCCAGTCGGGCCTGCCGCGTCGTTCATCGCGCCAGCGAAGATGCGAGCGGCGGCGCCGACAGCGGTGCCAGCG
>DATNAR010000309.1:0-9672 GCA_035607385.1 Casimicrobiaceae bacterium | reverse complement strand
GTGATCGGCGGCATCGCTATGGTTGTCGTCGCGGCAGGCGCAGTCCCGACCTACAAGGCGCTTACCAAGCCGAAGGTCGCCGAGGTTATCGGCGTCCGGGAGGTCACGGAGACGGTCGTGACCCCGCGGGAGGAGTGCCATGACGTGCAAGTGACGAAGCAAGCCCCGACGCAGGATCCGAATCGCGTGACGGGGACGGTCATCGGCGGCGTTGCCGGCGGCCTGTTGGGCAGTTCGATCGGGAGCGGTAGCGGCCGAACGGCGGCGACCATCGTCGGCGCCGCGGGCGGTGCGTATGTCGGAAACCAGGTGCAGAAGAGCGCGCAGCAGAGGAACGTCGTTACGACGACGCAACGTCGCTGCAAGACGGTCAACGACACCACGCAAAATCTGGTCGGCTACGACGTGACGTATCGCCTCGGAGACAAGGAGGGCACGGTGCGCACGTCGTTCAGACCCGGCGCCACGCTGCCGGTGAAGGACGGCGAAGTGGTGACGACGGCGCCGGCGTCAAGCTGATAGTTGCTGCGAGCGACGATTGTCAGACGCGCGGCTCGCCTGCGCGTTGAGACGGCGTGGTCGTGAAAGCCCGCTTACAGTCAGTTGCGGGCAGCCTCCGGCATAGCGTGCAGATAGCTGTACAGCGCGGCAATCTCCGCATCTGTGAGATAGGTCAGGTTGCCCCGTGCCGCCGCGCGCATTTCACCAAGCTCCCTTCCCCCCAACGGAACGCCGTTTCGAACGAGCTCGGTGAACGCTTCCGGAGAATAGGCAACCACCACGCGCAGACTCGGACTGGTGAAACTGGGGTTGGAATCGCCGCGCAAACTCGTTCCGTGACAGGTGGCGCAGACGGTGCGCGCAAGATAGCGTCCGTGCGCAGCCTGCTCGTCCGTCGCATCAGGAGGCGGGACGGTTGTGGCGATCAGCCCCGCCGCCGTATTGAATTGACCGACCGCGAGGCCAATGCGCCCGAGCGGGCCCAGCGAAACATCGGGACCCGGCCCATCGGCCGCTGGCAGGCTTTTCAGCCACGCGATGATGCGACCCAGATCCTCGTCCGTCAGGCCAGCGAACGCTTCCGCCGGCATGATCACCACGCTGCGACCGTCCGGGCGTACGCCGTTGCGGATGATGTGGGCGAGCTCAACATCGCTGTACTTGCGGGTGGCGGCGGTTAGATTGGGCGCGACGACGCGTGCGATCATCGGCTCGTTGAACATGACCTCACCCGCGGCCTGCTTGCCGTGGCAGCCGTGGAAGCAGCCGCGCACCGTAGCCAGCCGCTGTCCCTCGGCGATCGACGCGCCGTCCGTCGGAATCGATATCGATATTTTGGGAACGTCGTAGGTGCGGCGCATGACACGCTCGGAGAGGACGTACGCAACTGCGTACGCGACGATCACCAACCCGACCAAGCTCCCCAAGGCAATACCGATCCAGCGGAGAAGACGCTTCATCGATCCCCCTTCGTGAAGGTCATTGAAGTTTGACCGCTAACCGGGGCTGATGCAACGTCGCCGGTTCGCCACAAAAGCGGTGAACCGCGCCGAATTAGCCCGCGCGAGCGCGGCGATGCTCGGCGCTATTTCAGGAATCCGCTGACGCGGGTGGTCGCCGCGCTGAGCCGGTCGTTTTCGGCGTCGTCGATGGCGAGCACGCGGCGCTGCAACGGCGTCAGCGCGGCCACGGTCTCCGGACGCAACAGCGCCTTCTGATACTGCTGCTGCGGCTTGTCGCCGCGCGTGTAGAACCCGTGCAGCGCCCGGCGGCAGCGGCCGGTGCGGTTGGCCGTTCCGCCGTGCCACATGTGCGTATTCATGATCACCACGGTTCCGGCCGTACCGGTAACCAGCTCTTCGTCCGGCCGGGAGATCGTGTCGCCGGGCTCAGGCAGGCGTCGCCAGGTATGCGAACGCGGAATCATGCGCGTGGCGCCGTTTTCCGCGGTGAAGTCGTCGAGCATCCAGATCGAATTGCACACCCAGTAGCCGCGCTCATCGGCGATCGCGGCGCTGTCGGCATGCCAGGGTTGCGATTCTTCGCTGTTCGGATTGGTCGAGCGCGCATTGAGGCTGCTGAGCTTGTAGCTCGGCCCGATCACATGCTCGACGCACTCCAGAATCTTCGGCATCGAGACGACCTCGGCGAAGATCGCACCCTTGTCGACCAGGTTGGCCAGGCGCCGCGCGCCGGGCTCGTGTCGGAACTCGGATCCGGCCTCGCTGCCTTCCTGCTCCCACAGCGCTTCCACGCGGTCGCGCAGCGCGGCCAGCATCGGCGGCGGAACGAAGCCCGGCAGCACCAGATAGCCCAGCTCGTCCAACTGTTTTTTCTCGGACGGCGCGAGCATGGGGCTCTCTCCGGCTAGTCGGCGAGCGTAACCCACACCGGCGCGTGATCGCTGGGCTTGTCGCGACCGCGAACGTCGCGGTCGACGCCTGCCGCGGTCAAGCGTTTGGCGAGGGAGGGGCTGAGCAGCAGATGGTCGATGCGCAGCCCCGCGTTGCGCTTGAACGCATCGCGGAAATAATCCCAGAAGGTGTACACCGTCGCGCCGGGATTGAGCGTGCGCAGTGCGTCGGTCCATCCCTGCTCGAGCAGACGGCGGTACGCATCGCGCACTTCCGTGCGGAACAGCGCGTCGTCGACCCATCGCTCGGGCTTGTACACATCGATCTCCTCGGGGATCACGTTGTAATCGCCGGCGAGCACAACGGACTCTCCGCTCTTCGCGAGCTCGGCCGCGTGCAGCAGAAGCCGGTCGAGCCAGCGCAGCTTGTAATCGAACTTCGGACCGGGCGCCGGGTTGCCGTTGGGCAGATACAGGCAGCCGACGACGATCCCGTTGACGGTGGCCTCGATGTAGCGGCTGTGCAAGTCTTCGGGGTCGCCCGGCAGCGCCCGGCGACGCTCGATCGGCTCCGTTCCGCGCGCCAGGATCGCGACGCCGTTCCAGCTTTTCTGTCCGTGCCAGATGACGCCGTAACCCGCCTCGCGAATCGCCTGCTCGGGGAATCTCTCGTGCGGTGTCTTGAGCTCCTGCAGGCACGCGACGTCGGGACGCGATTCTTCCAGCCAGCGCAGCAGCGCCGAGCCGCGCGCGGTCATGCCGTTGATGTTGAAAGTTGCGATCTTCATCGATAAATGCCGTGGCGTTGGACTTGCATAGTCTACTGCGCCGCCCTAGGCTGTCGGTCAGGGCAGCAAGGATCGAGGAGACGTTGCAGCGATGGCCAGTTCACCGACGCAGACCTTGCGCGTGCACGACCGGGACGTTCTGATCACCAATCCGGACAAGATTCTCTTTACCACAGCAGGCTACACCAAGCTCGACGTCGTCCGCTACTACCTGAGCGTCGCCGAGGGCGCGCTTCGCGGATCGGGCGATCGACCCAACGTGCTGGTGCGCTACCCGAACGGCATCGACGGCGAATTCTTCTTTCAGAAGCGCGCGCCGAAGGAACGGCCGTCGTGGATCGAGGTCGTCACGATCAGCTTTCCCTCCGGCCGCACCGCCGAGGAGGTCGTTCCGCGCGATGCGTCGGCACTGGCGTGGATGGCGAACCTCGCGTGTCTCGAGCTGCACCCGCATCCGGTGCGCGCCGACGATCTCGACCATCCCGACGAGCTGCGCATCGACCTCGATCCGACGCCGGGGATCGCCTGGTCGCAGGTGCGCGAAGTGGCCGGCGTCGTCGAGGCGACGCTCGACGATCTGCGCTTGCGCGGCTGGCCGAAAACCTCGGGCAAACGCGGGCTGCACGTGCTGGTGCGCATCGAGCGACGGTGGACGTTCACCGAGGTGCGGCGCGCGGCGCTGGCGCTCGCGCGAGAGGTCGAGCGCCGCGTACCGACGCTCGCGACATCCAAGTGGTGGAAGGAGGAGCGGCACGGGGTTTTCATCGACTACAACCAGAACGCCAAGGACCGCACGGTCGCGGGCGCGTATTCGATCCGGCCCACGCCGGACGCTCGCGTCTCCGCGCCCCTCGACTGGAGCGAAGTCGCCGATGTCGAGCCGGCGGCCTTCACGATCGCGACGATGCCAATGCGCTTCGCTAAGATCGGTGACCGCCATCGCGGTATCGACGAGCGCGCGTACTCGCTGGAGGGCCTGCTCGAACTGTCGCGGCGCCACGAGAAGGAGGGTCAGGGCGATGCGCCCTGGCCGCCGCAATACGCCAAGCAGCCGGGTGAGCCGACGCGCGTCCAGCCGTCGAAGCGGGCAGGCAAGACGAGCAAAGGGACTGCGGCAAGCGAGGCGGCCGCCGGCGGCGTCAAGACCGTGCGGCCCCGAAAACCTTCTTCAGCGCGTAAGGCGTCGTGACCTCTAGCTGATCGTAACGGCAATCCTTCGGCGGCTTGTCGAAACGCCAGCGCAGGAAGTGCGTCGCGTGGCGGAAGCGATCGCCCTGCAGGTGGTCGTACTTCACCTCGCAGACGCGCTCGATGCGCAGCGGCTCCCACGACAGGTCCTTGTCTCCGGTCCAGCGGCTGATGCCGCCCGGCATGCGTCGCGTTTCGTGCGCGTCCTGGTCCGACCACTCGCGCCAGGGGTGACCCTCGAGCGCGCGCTTCCGCAAGGGAGCGAGCTCCTGCACGAGGCTCTTGCGCACCGCCATCGTGAAGGCGGACGCGACGCCGACGTGATGCAGCGTGCCGCCGTCGTCGTACAGACCCAGAAGCAGCGAGCCGACGGCATCGTCGGTGTCCTTGTACCAGCGGAATCCCGCCACGACGCAGTCGGCAGTGCGCGCGTGCTTGATCTTGAGCATCGCGCGCTTGCCGGGCAGATACGGCGAGTCCAGCGGCTTGGCGATGACGCCGTCCAGCCCCGCACCTTCGAATTCCTGAAGCCACTTGCCCGCCACGGCGCGATCGCGCGTGACCGGGGTCAGGTAGAGCGGCGGACGTGCGCCGGCGAGAAGCGTTTCGAGCCGGGAGCGCCGCTCGCTTTGCGGCAGAGAGGTGACATCCTTGCCGTCCGCCGCCAGCAGGTCGAAGGCGACGAACGACGCCGGCGTCTCCTTCGAAAGCTTGACGATCCTCGATTCCGCCGGATGGATCCTGTTCTGCAGCGCATCGAAATCGAGGCCACGAGAGGTGACGATCACGATCTCGCCATCGACGACGCAATCCGGCGGCAGCCGTTCCGCCAGTGCGTCATGCAGCTCGGGAAAATAGCGGTCGAGCGGCTTCAGGTCCCGGCTTTGGATGTAGACGTCGTTGCCGCCGCGAAAAACGATCGCGCGAAAGCCGTCCCACTTGGGCTCGAAAAGATAGCCGTCGGATCCAGGCAAGGTCTCCGCTATCTTGGCCAGCATCGGCGCGATCGGCGGCTCCAGCAACGAACGCCCACGTGCCATGATCTTTGCCTCGCAACGGGCTGAAGAGGGTGTAAGCGATATCACGCCGGCTCTCGCCGGCGATACCGACAGTCTAGCCGGCCGGGGCCGGGTGCCAAGTGAAAAATAGGCACCAACGAGCGCAAGCTACACAGCGAATATTCACGACTGAAACGACGGTCAGACAGCCGGCATCCATTCCGGCGAGAACAGCGGCAATCTCCGGGCCATCGCCTGAAGTTCCTGCGCCGCGGACTCCAGCGCCACGCGGTCCCGATGTTCGTGGAGGACGCGGCCGATGAGCGCGCCCACGCGCTGAAAATCCGCCTCCTTCATGCCACGCGTGGTCATGAAGGGGCTGCCGATGCGGATGCCGCTCGACAGGTTCGGCGGCTGTGCGTCGAAGGGGATGCCGTTGCGGTTGGTGACGAGTCCCACCGACTCGAGTATGTCTTCCGCCTGCTTGCCGGACGGGACGACGCCGGTGACGTCGACCAGCACCAGGTGGGTTTCCGTGCCGCCCGAGACGAGCCGCAGCCCATGCTCGGCGCATCCGTCCGCCAGCGCCTGCGCGTTCGCCACCAACTGCGCGCCGTAGCGCCTGAACTGCGGCGACATGCACTCGCGGAAGAGCACCGCCCTTGCCGCGATCATGTCGAGCTTCGGCGCCCCCTGCAGCCCGGGGAAGAGCGCACGGTCGATCGCGGCGCCGAACGCCTGTTTGCACAGGATCACTCCGCCTCCGCGTGGGCCACGCAGCGTCTTGTGCGTCGACGTCGAAACCACGTCCGCGTGCGGAAACGGCGACGGAATCGCGCCCGCCGCGACCAGGCCTACGTTGTGCGCCAGGTCGACGAACAGGATCGCGTCCACCGACTTCGCGATCGCCGCGAACGCAGCGTAGTCGATCGTGCGCGGGTACGACGAGCACCCGCAGATGATGAGCTTCGGCCGGTGCTCGCGGGCAAGCGCGGCCACCTGCGCCATGTCGATGCGCTCGGTGGCCCGGTCGACGCCGTAGTGCATCGCCCGGAAGGCCTTGCCGCTGTAGTGGAACTTCGCCCCATGGCTCAGGTGACCGCCATGCGTCAATTCCATCGACAGGATGAGATCGCCCGGTTTAAGCAGCGCGTTCAGGATCGCCACGTTGCCTATCGTGGCGCTCATCGCCTGGACGTTCGCATGCTCGCACCCGAAGAGCCGCATGGCCCGCTCGATCGCGATCGCCTCCACGCGGTCGGCCAGCGCGCAGCCCGCCACGAAGCGCTTGCCCGGATAGCCCTCGCCGTTCTTGTTGGCCCAGATGCTGCCCTCGAGGCAGCTCGCGTACGGCGAGGCGAAGTTCTCCGAGGCAATGAGATTGATGGTGGAGAGCTGCCGTTCGCGCTCCTGCCGCGTAAGCGCGGCCATCTCGGGGTCGAACGCTTCGAGCAGGTCCGCGCGATCGTCACGGGTCATTGGGGCGCCTCCGATAGTATCGAGTCACGCCAGCGCCGCCTTGCCGATCTCACGGGCCGCGCGCTGCAGCAGGGGAACGTGGGCCTTCACTTGCCCGAAAGAGGCGCGCGCACTCGGCACCGAGATTCCGAGGCCGGCGATCAAGCTGCCGTCCGGAAGCCGGATCGGCACGGCGCAGCCGACCACCCCGGGGGCGAATTCCTGGTTGCTCGCCGCCCAGCCGTTCCGGCGCACTTCCTTGATCGTGGCTTTCAACTTGCGTGCCGAGACGATCGTGGTCGGCGTCAGGCGCGGCAGCTCCGTGTTCTTCAGCCACAGGTCGAGCTGCTCGTCGGGCATTTCGGCGAGAAAGAGCTTGCCAATGGACGAGCTGTGGATCGGCGCGTGACGCCCCTGCTCGAAGTGCAAACCCGCCGAGCGCGCCGCACGGACCGTGTCGACGTAGACCACTTCGTTGCCGGCGCGCACTCCGATCTGGCACGGCTCTCCCAGCTTCGCGGCAAGCGCCACAAGGACGCCATGGACACGATCCGAGCGCACCGCGGCCTGCGCCGCGGCCATGCCGAGCTGCACCAGCGCGGGTCCCACCAGCAGCTTCCTGGAGCCCAGCGCGCGCTTGACCAGGCGGCGCTCTTCGAGCTGGCCCGCAAGGCGGTGCGCGGTCGGCACCGGCATGGCGCACAACGCCGCGAGCTCGGTGATCGACGTCGGACGCGCCGCGCCCGAGAGCGCGGCGAGCAGCGCAAACGCGCGGTCGAGCGGTTGCTCCCGCGACTCCTTCCGCGCCGGCTGTTCCGGAGGATTGGGCATACGCGAGATATTACTTGACACTGGCGCGATCCCGTGAAGAGAATGCAAAAAAACAAGAAAATAACTTCCATTTTCCGGAATCCGAGAAACAGCTTACTGACGAGAGGTGGACATGGATGCACTGTTGCGTATGGGGCGCCGCGCCGCCTCGGCCCTGCTGCTGGGCCTCATCGGCATCACCGTATCGGGAATTGCAGCAGCGCAGGCGCCGGGCGCGAGCTCGCGGCTGGACGAGATCGTCAAGCGCGACAAGCTGATCGTCGCCACCTTCAGCACCGCACCGCCCTTCTGCTACACGGACGAGGCCGGGAAGCTCGTCGGCTTCGACATCGACATCGCCAAGTTCATCGCCAAGTCGCTGCTCGGCGATGAGAAAAAGATCGAATTCGTGACGGTCACCAGCGAAGGCCGCTGGCCTGCCGTCAACTCCGGTCGCGCCGACATCGGCATCGCGACCACGACGGTGTACCCCGATCGCGCGCTGCGCGTGGCGTTTACGCGCCCGTACATCGACTCGGGCATCTCCATTTTGGTGCGCGACGACACGAACGTCACCAACCTGGCTGGACTCAACAACGCCAAGTTCACGCTCGCCAATTTGAGCAATCCGCAAATGGCGGATCGCGCCAAGCGCTTCCTTCCCAACGTGAAGCTACTCACGTTCGACACGCCCGCGGCGCTTTTCACGGCGGTCAAGAGCGGGCAGGCGCAGGCGATGCAAATGGACACGCCGGTGGTGAACTGGTACGCGGCGAACAACAAGGACATGAAGGTCCTGCCCGAGAACCTGGCCGTGGTGCAAGGTAACGCCATCTTCATGAAACCCGGAGACTTCACGCTCTGGCTTTGGATGGACACCGTGGTGCAGGAGATGACGGCAGGCTCGCGCTACACCGAGTACACCGAAATCTACAAGAAGTGGTTCGGTACCAACCCGCCACCGCAGCGCTTTTACGGCGCGACGGGATCGGCGAAGTAACGCAGCCGCCCATTCGCTCTGCGCGATCCGGCAAGCGGAGCGCGCAGAGCGGATATGTCCTCGCTGCGGGCGATGCGCCCGCGATCCTGCGCGCCCCATGTCCATCGATTTGTCGTTCCTGACGCGCGTCGCGCCGACGCTCGCGGAGGGTCTTTCGACCACGATCCTGCTCGCCGTGCCGGCGATCCTGCTGTCCGCGACCTGGGGCATCGTGGTCGTGATGGGCCTGCTGTCCCGCTTTCGCGTCGTTGCCGACATCGCGCGCGGCTACGTCGAAGTCGTCCGCAACACCCCGGTCCTGGTCCAGATGTTCTTCATCTTTTTCGGGTCCGGCTTCGCGGGCTACCCGCTTTCGGGTTTCACCGCCGGCTTGCTGGCGCTCGTGTTGCAGAACGGCGCGTACATGGCGGAGATCTATCGCGGCGGCATCCGCGGCGTCTCGCATCGGCTGGCCGAGGCGGGTCTCGCCCTCGGTCTTACGCCGCGACGGTCCTTTGGCCTGATCGTCCTGCCGATCGCCATACGCAACGTGATCCCGCCGCTGTCGAACCAGGGTGTGCTCATCATCAAGGACACCTCGCTCGTGGCAACCATTTCCGTGGCGGAGCTGACCTTTCAGGCCCGACTGCTGGCCGACCGCACGGCGGCCGTGTTCGAAATCTTCTTCACGCTGGCGCTTTTTTACCTCGTGCTCACCGCGATCTTCTCCGGCTGCATGCGCCTGCTGGAGCGGCGGTTGCGACTGGCGTGATGGAACTTCTCGTCAAAAGCCTGCCTCTGCTGGCGCGCGGCGCGGCAACGACGCTTTATCTGTCGGCGGCGGCGATCGTCTTTGCCACGGCGCTCGGCCTGATGCTTGCGCTCCTTCAGCTCTTCGGCGGCTTGATCCTGCGCGCGCTGGTAGAGGCCTATCTGTACGTCGTGCGCGGGGTGCCCCTGCTCGTGCTGCTGTTCGCGATGTACTACGCGCTCCCCTACGCCGACATACAGATCGAGCCCGTGACCGGCGGCATCGTCGTGATCGGACTCTACTTCGGCGCTTTCATGACCGAAGTCTTCCGGGCCGCCGTGCTGTCC
>DATNAR010000212.1:0-2927 GCA_035607385.1 Casimicrobiaceae bacterium | reverse complement strand
GTTTCGGCCGGCGGCGCACTCGGTTCGACGCTGGTGGGCATCGTTGCGCCGCTCATCCTGCCCGCGTACTTCGAGCTTTCGGCAGGCCTCGTCGTCTGCGCTCTGCTGCTGGCATTGCAGGTGCGCCGCCAGCATCCGGTGTTCATCATGCTCGCCGTCGCCGCGGTGCTTTTCACTGTCGGTACGGCCGGCTGGAGCATTCGCGAGTTCTACGACGGGACGATACTGGCGACCCGTAACTTTTATGGCGTATTGCGCGTGCAGGAAGGCGGCACCGAGGCGGGTCGCCACCTCTCGCTCGTCCACGGCACGATTCTGCACGGCAACCAGTATCTGGCGCCGGATCTCGCGCGCATTCCAACGACCTACTACACGCAGAGATCGGGTGTCGGCCGTGCGCTCGAATCGATGCATCCGACGACGCGGCGCCTGAAGGTCGGCGTGATCGGCCTCGGCACGGGGACGATCGCGGCGTACGGGAGCAAAGGCGACGTCTACCGCTTTTACGACATCAACCCGGCGGTGATCCGCATCGCCAATACCGAATTCACCTACCTCAGGAACAGCGAGGCGACGATCGAAACGCCGCTCGGCGACGCCAGGCTCAGTCTCGAGCGGGAGCCGGCGCAGAATTTCGACTTGCTCGCCATCGACGCCTTTTCCAGCGATTCGATCCCCGTTCACCTGCTGACCCAGGAAGCGCTGACGATCTATCACAGGCACATGAAGCCGGGCGGCATCATCGCCTTCCACGTCACCAATCGTTATCTGAACCTGGTTCCGGTCGTCGAGCGCCTGGCCGACGCGCAGGGTCTGCACGCCGTGCTGGTCAGCGACGATATTGAGCAGGGCTTGAGCAGCCGCAGCGACTGGGTGCTGGTTTCGGACAGCGCAGGCTCGCTAGCCGTACCGTTGATTGCCGCTGCGGCGAAGCCGATCGAGCCGCGTCGCGATTGGCCTGCGTGGACCGACGACTTCAACAATATCGTGCAGGTGCTGAAGTAGGTCCGGCCACAGCACGACCTCGAGCCGATGCGTATATCCGCTCGACGCGGATGAAGCGGTGGTGCGAGCCTGCAGTTGAAGGCGACTGCTAGAATTCCGGCATGTTGCTCTCGTTGTCCTCCGAGGCGTCGGCGCCGGCGATCCTGCCGCTGCGCGCCTTCCGCCAGCGCCGCGTCGTCGAGATCCTCGATCAGACTCGCCTTCCGCGGACCGAGGTCCTGGTCAGCCTTAGCTCCGCCGCAGACGCAGCGCGTGCGATCGCCACGATGCAGGTGCGCGGCGCGCCGCTGATCGGCGTCACCGCCGCGTATGGGCTCGCGCTGTCGCTTGGCACCGATCCGTCCGATGCCGGCATGGACGATGCATACACGATGCTGCTGGCGGCCAGGCCGACGGCGGTCAACCTGCGTTGGGCGCTCGAACGCGTGCGCGCGACCGTCGCGCCGCAGGCACCAGCGGCCCGCGCGGAAGCTGCCTGGGACGAAGCGGACGCGATCGCCGCCGAGGACGCGGCGATCAATCGCGCGATCGGCGAGCATGGTCTTACCATCATCGAGGAGCTCGCTGCCAGGCGCTCGCCGGTGCAGGTGCTCACCCATTGCAATGCCGGCGCGCTGGCGACGCTGGGATGGGGCACCGCGACCGCGCCGATTTATCTGGCTCAACTCGCCGGCATCCCGGTTCATGTCTGGGTGAGCGAGACACGGCCGCGCCTGCAAGGGGCGAAGCTGACCGCCTGGGAAATGCGCGCAAACGGCGTGCCGCACACGCTGATCGTCGACGCCGCGGGAGCGGCACTGATGCGGCAGCAGCGGGTCGACCTGGTGCTGGTCGGGGCCGATCGGGTCGCTGCCAACGGCGACGTCTGCAACAAGATCGGAACCTACGAGAAGGCGCTGGCGGCGAACGACAACGGGATTCCGATGTACGCGGCCGTACCGTCGAGCACGATCGACTGGACCCTCGCCGACGGCGGCGCGATCCCGATCGAGGAGCGCGGCGCCGACGAAGTCATCGGACCCGAAGACGATGTGATCGCGCCTGCCGGCACGCGCGTGCTCAACCCGGCGTTCGACGTGACGCCGGGGCGATTGCTGAGCGGCATCATCACCGAGCGCGGCATTTGCAGCGCCACTGCCGGCGGACTCGCGGCGCTGTTCGCACCGGAAACCAGGCGATGAGCGAGCTCGCCCTGCGCCAGCAGATCATCGCGACGGCGCTGCGCATGAACGAGCTCGGCATCAATCGCGGCCGGTCGGGCAACGTCAGCGCGCGTGCCGGCGATGGCTTTCTGGTCACGCCGAGCGGTCTGCGCTATGAGGAAACAAGGCCTGAAGACATTGCGGCAGTCACGCTGGCGGGCGCTGCCAGCGGACCACGGCAAGCTTCGACCGAATGGCGCTTTCACCGCGACATCTATGCCGCGAGGCACGAGGTCGCCGCGATCGTGCACACGCACTCGACATTCGCGACGACGCTCGCCTGCGTCGGCCGCGGCATTCCCGCCTTTCACTACATGGTCGCAGTGGCGGGCGGCAGGGACATCCGCTGCGCCGACTATGCGACGTTCGGCACCCAGGCATTGTCGGATCATGCGCTGGCCGCGCTTGAGGGTCGCAAGGCCTGCCTGCTCGCCAACCACGGCATGATCGCCGTCGGCGGCTCGCTGGCGGATGCGCTTGCGCTCGCGGTCGAGGTCGAAGCGTTGGCCGAACAATACTGGCGAACGTTGCAACTAGGGACGCCTGACCTGCTTTCAGACGAGGAGATGGACGTCGTGCTGGAGAAATTCAGCAGCTACGGCAAGTCCTGACGCGGCGTCAAACAAGCAAAAAGCCCAACCGTGAAGGTTGGGCTTTCGCTTTTAAGGGTGCCTGACGATGACCTACTTTGGCTGCGGCCGGCCTGCGGCCTTAACTTGC
>DATNAR010000247.1:0-2098 GCA_035607385.1 Casimicrobiaceae bacterium | reverse complement strand
TCGGCACGCTGCTGCTGGCGGGACTGATCGTCATCGGCCTGCAGGCGTTCCTCAACCGAACCGTGACCGGCCGCGCGATGCAGGCGGTTGCGCAGAACACCGATGCCGCCAAGGTGCTCGGCATCAACGTGCAAAGGATGGTGCTGTATACGTTCCTGATCAACGCGATTCTGGCCGTTGTCGCCGCACTGCTGGTGACGCCGACCTACCTCGCGAAATTCGACATGGGCGAATCGATCGGCCTCAAGGCGTTCTACGCGGCGATCATCGGCGGCTTCAATCAGACGCGCGGCGCGCTCCTGGGTGGCGTCCTGGTGGGCGTGCTCGAGAACCTCGTCGGCGCGTACGTCTCGCCGGCGTACAAGGAAGGCGTCGCACTGATGCTTTTCCTCGTCGTCATCGTCTTCCGGCCGGAAGGACTGCTGGGCAAGACCGAGGAGCGCAAGGTATGAACAACGCGCAAAAGCTCGGGCTCGCGGTGCTGCTGGTGCTCTATGCGTTGCTGCCGCAATTCCTCAAGAGCTACGGCATCTACCTGATGACCTTGCTCTGCGTCTACCTGATGGCCGCATTCGGTCTCAATCTGATCGTCGGCTACGCCGGGCAGATGTCGATCGGCCAGGCCGCGTTCTACGGCATCGGCGCCTATACGGCCGCGATCCTGATGACCAAGCTCGGCATGTCGTTCTGGCTGGTGCTGCCGATCGCCGCGATCATCTGCTTCGCGGTCGGCCTGGCGCTGGGTTTTCCGGCGCTGCGCGTGCAGCATCACTACCTCGCGTTCGCCACGCTGGGCTTCAACGTCCTGGTCTTCCTGGTGATGCGAAACGAAGAGAAGCTCACTGGAGGAACATTCGGGATCGCCAATATTCCGCGGCCGACGCTGTTCGGCTATTCGCTCGACGGGGCCCTGCCCTTCTTCTACTTCGCTTACGCATCGGTGATCATTCTGGCGGCGGTGTTGTGGTGGCTGTTGCGCTCGCCGTGGGGACGGGCGTTCGCGGCGCTGCGCGACAACCCGATCCGCGCCGAGAGCACCGGCGTCAACATCACCGCGTACACGCTGCTCGCCTTCGCGATCGGTGCGGCCTGCGCCGGCATCGGTGGCGTCTATCTGTCGGCGCTGGTGAATTTCATCGAGCCCGGCCAATTCCACCTGTCGGTTTCGCTGATGATGCTGCTGGCGGTGATCGTCGGCGGTTCGGGCCGCTTCTTCGGTCCGGTGCTGGGCTCGGTCGTCGTCATTCTGCTGCCGGAGTGGCTGCGCTTCCTGCAGGACTGGTATCTGGCGATCTTCGGTTTCGCCGTGATCGTGCTGATGGTGTTTCTGCCCGGCGGACTGCTTTCGCTGGCCGACCGGTTCAAGTTCGGCGGGAGCGCGCGATGACGCCGTTTCTCGAAGTAAAGGACATGAAAAAGTCCTACGGTGCGATCAAGGCCGTCGACGGCGTGACGCTGTCGGTCGGACCCGGCGAGATCGTCGGCGTGATCGGGCCCAACGGCTCGGGCAAGACGACGCTGTTCAACAGCATTCTCGGGCAGATCAAGCCGACCGCGGGCTCGGTCGAATTCTGCGGCGAGAACATCACCGGCATGTCGCCGCTCGAGTTGTCGCGGCGCGGCGTCGGACGCACGTTCCAGACGCTGCAGGTATTCGTCAAGCTTTCGGTTCGCGACAACCTGATCGCCGCGGCGCAGGAGTTCAAGGGGACGATGCCGGGCCGGCTTTTCGCCAGTCCCGACGCGGGACTCGGACACCATGCCGACCAGATGATCGAGCTCTTTCGCCTGAAGCACGTCGCCAGCCTGCCGGCGGGAAGTCTTTCGTACGGACAGCAGAAGCTGATCGACATCGCGATGGCGTTCATGCCGGCACCGCGGCTGGTGCTGCTCGACGAGCCGTGCGCCGGCGTCAACCCGAGCCTGGTCGACGAACTGCGCGCCCTGCTGGTCGAGCTCAACAAGACGCAGGGCGGCAGCTTCGTCGTGATCGAGCACAACATGGATTTCATCATGAAGCTGTGTCCGCACGTCATCTGCATGGTCGAAGGGAAGGTGCTGGCCGAAGGGCCGCCCGCGGCGGTGCAGGCGAATCCGC
>DATNAR010000246.1:0-9023 GCA_035607385.1 Casimicrobiaceae bacterium | reverse complement strand
ATGGCCGGCACATCCCATGGCTTGGCCACCGGCTCGAAGCCGCCCATCACCAGGCCGCCGACTTCCTCCTTGTAATAGATGTATCCGTCGGGATCGCGCACGACCGGAAGGTTGCTGTGGACGCCGGCGATCGGTCGGGTGACGATATAGAAGTGCTCGGCGGAAAACAGCGGCACATTGACGCCGGCGAGCTTGCCGAATTCGCGCGCCCACTGTCCGGCGCAGTTGACAAGGCTCTCGCAGCGGATCTCGCCTTCACCATGCTCGCCGCGATAGCGCACGCCGCCGATGCGCCCGCGCTCGACGATGACCCCGCTCACCGCCGCACCTTCGACGATGCGCGCACCGCGCATGCGGGCCCCCTTGGCCAGCGACTGCGTCAGGTCGGTCGGATTGGCCTTGCCGTCCCCGGGAATCCATACCGCGCCGCTTAAGTCATCGGTGCGAAGCAGCGGATACATCTTGCCGGCTTCGGCGGGCGTGATGAACTCGAACTCGATGCCGAAGCCCTTTGCGCGCGCCATCTGCCGTTTCAGCAGCTTCAGCCGCTCCGGCGTTTTTGCGACGTTGAGGCTGCCGCACTGCTTCCAGCCGGTCGCGAGCCCGGTTTCCTGCTCGAGCGTCGCGTAGAGCTCGATGCCATAGCGGCTCATCCGCGTGGCGTTGCGCGTCGCGCGGAGCTGGCCGACCAGCCCGGCGGCGTGCCAGGTCGTCCCGCACGTCAGCTTCCCTTGCTCGAGCAGCACGACATCGCTGCAGCCGAGCTTGGTCAGGTGATAAGCGACCGACGCGCCGGCGATGCCGCCGCCGACGATCACGACCTGCGCCTGCGTCGGGATAGCCGCGCTCACCGCCGCAGGCCTCCGGCGAGGGCGATGCGCAGACGCCGGAGCCGCAGCGGTGCAGTCAAAGCTTCAGGGCCGCAATGCCGGCCACGACGCTGGCGGCGCCGGCGACGCGACGCCAGCCGAAGCCCTCCTTGAGCCACAGCGAGCCCATGAGCGCGGCGAAAAGAACCGAAGTCTCACGCAGGGCGGCGACCGCGGCGATCGGCGCGCGCGTCATCGCCCACAGCACGATGCCGTACGCGAGCAGGCTGCACGCCCCGCCGCCCAGCCCCGTGCGCCAGCTGGCGCGCAAGTAGGAAAACGCCGTTGCGCGCCGCCGCGCCAGCACCCAGACGAGGAAAGGAACGCCTTCGACCGCGATCAGCCAGCAGACGTAGGCCAGCGCATTGCCGGATGCCCGGGCGCCGGCGCCGTCGACCAGCGTGTAGGCCGCGATGATCGCGGCGTTGGCGAACGCCCAGTACGCGGCGGCGGCGGGGTGGCGGCGGTGCGCACCGCCGCGCTGCACGAAGGCGATGCTGACGATGCCCAGCGAAATCAGCAGGATGCCCGCGGTCATTTGCACGCTCGGCAGCTCGCGCAGGAAGATGCTGCCCAGAACCGTGACGATCAACGGTGCGCTGCCGCGCATCAGCGGATAGGCAAACGACAGATCGCCGGTCCGGTACGCCTGCACGAGCGTGAGGTAGTAGCCGAAATGGATCGCCGTCGACGCCGCGATGAACGGCCAGGCCGCGGGATCGGGCAGAGGCACGAAAGCCAGCAGCGCGAACGCGCACAGCGACGAACCGGCGACCACCGCCGCGGTGTCCAGCAGCACGTCGCCGCCGGTCGACGATTTGAGCAGCGCATTCCAGCCGGCGTGCAGCAAGCCGGCGGCGAGCACCGCCAAGGTGACGCCCAGCGTGAGATCCATCAGGGCCTGTTCACGTTAAAGGCATGCCACGTGAATCAGGCCTAGACGGCGTGCGGCTTGCGCTTCTGCCAGCCGGGCTTGTCGCCGGAGTCGGAGGCCGACACGTCGGGCGGCGGCGCCGGCAACGGCTCCTTCAGACGGGTCTTGGCCAGTACGCCCGCCTCCTCGAGAATCGGATAGGCGATCGAGCAGATGTGCGAGTTGATGCGCTTCAGGTCGCTGATCAGGTCCAGGTGCAGCGACGAGGTCTCGATGCTCTGCGCCGTGTTGCTGGTCAACCGCTCGATGTGCGAGCCGGCGTAGGCGCGCTCGAGATCCCGGAACATCACCTTTTCGGCCAACAGCTGCTGCGCGCTGGACAGGTCGCCGTGCAGGAACACGCTCATGCCCAGCCGCAGATTGGCGACCAGGCGGCCGTGCAGGTCGCAGATTTCCTGCATGCCGGCCGTCGAGAAGCTGCGACCTTTCTCGATCTTCTTTTCCTCGACGTCGGTGATGACCCGCTCGATGATGTCGCCGACCTGCTCCATGTTGATCGTGAACGACACGATGTCGGTCCAGCGGCGGCCTTCCTTTTCCTCCAGCGCTTCGCGGCTGATCTGCGTCAGGTACAGCTTGATCGCCGTGTACAGATCGTCGACGATGTCGTCCATCTTGCGCAGGCGCTCGGCCAGCACGCGGTCGTTGTTCTTGAGCACCGTCAGCATGCCGGTCAGCATCTGCTCGATCACGTCGCCGATACGCAGCGCCTCGCGCGCAGCGCAGCCGATCGCCAGCGCCGGAGTGGTCAGCGCCGACGGGTCGAGATAGCGCGGCTTCGCCGGATCGTCGGCGTCGGGCTTGGCCGGCATCAGCCGCTCGGCGAGCAGCGCGATCTTTTCGGTGAAGAACAGGAAGGCGACGGCGATCGTCACGTTGAACAGCAGGTGGAAGTGCACGACCATGCGGCTCTCGACCGGGTCGAGCGAAGCCAGCAGCGGTTCGACATAGACCAGCAGCGGCGCGATCGCCAGGCAACCGATCAGCTTGAACAGGAAGTTGCCCAGGGTTACGCGCCGCGCCTCGGGCGCCGAGCGCATCGTGTTCAGCATCGCCAGCACGCCGCTGCCCAGGTTGGCGCCCAGCACCAGCGCCATCGCGACGTGGATGCCGATCACCTTCGACGCGGCCAGCGCGGCGGTCAGCAGCACGACGGCGAGGCTCGAGTAGGCGAGAATCGAGAAGGTCGCCCCGACCAGCATGTCCAGCAGCACGTCGCCGGTCAGCGAGCCGAAAATGACCTGTACGCCGGCGGCCTGGGTCAAGGGCTTCGCCGCCAGCACGATCAACTGCAGCGCCATGATGATCAGGCCCAGCCCGATCAGGATGTGTCCGAAGCGACCGGCCTTGGCGTTTTCGCGCGTGAGATACAGCAGCACGCCGACGAAGATGAGCAGCGGCGACAACCACGACAGATCGAACGAGAACACCAGGACCATCAGGCTGGTGCCGACGTCGGCGCCCAGCATCACCGCCAGCGCCGGCGCGGTTGCGATCAAGCCCTGGCCGACGAATGCCGCGACGATCAGCGCCGTCGCGGTGCTGCTCTGGATCAGCGCAGTGACGCCGAGCCCGGCGGCAAAGGCGGCGAAGCGGCTCGACACGCTCTGCCGCAGCACGCGGCGCAGATCGCCGCCGTAGAGGCGGAGGATGCTGGCACGGACGATATTCGTCCCCCAGACGAGCAGCGCGACACCGGCCAGCAGATTGAGCAGTACCTGCATCAGCCGCGGCGCAGCGCCGTCTCCATGATGGACGTGAAATGCTCGAACTGCGGCGTTGCGACGCCGGCGATCTTTGCCGCGTCGTCCCAGCGGCGCAGCGCGATCGCGCGCGACGCGCCGGGCTGCGCGGCGAACGCGGCGGCCGCGGCCTCGTCGTAGGGTCCGCCCTGCAAGGCAAGGCTACGTTTCGAATCAGCCGACAGCGCGTCGTAGTAGCCGGGCTCGGTCGCGCACAGATAGCGCTTGGCGTCGACGTGCAGCCGGATCGGTTCGAGGACCTCGTCGTCGAACAGCGGCCGCAGGAACGGCAGCGCGGCATACTGGTGGACGTCGTCGATGCCGCGCGCGGTCGGCGTCTCGCCCTGGTCATTGAGCAGGTGGCCGAGATCGTGCAGCAGGGCCGCGGTGACCAGCGCCGCGTCGGCGCCCGCGCGCTCGGCCGAGTGCGCGGTCTGCAACGCATGCTCGAGCTGCGTCACCGGCTCGCCGGCGTACATCCTTCCGCCGCCGCGATCGAACAGCAAGCGGATGCCGGGCAGCGTCAGCGCCACGATCCGATCCGTCGCGCTGCGCAGCGGCTCACCATGGCAGCGAGTACGTCTTGACGTTGGTAAAGCTTTTCATCGCTTCCTGCACACCTTCCTTGTACCCGAGCCCCGAATCTTTGATGCCGCCGAAAGGGGTAAGTTCGAGACGGTAGCCGGGGACCTCGCGCACGTTGACGCTGCCGACGTTGAGCTCGGACACCAGCCGCGTGATGTAGTCGAGACGGTTCGTGCACACCGCCGATGAAAGTCCATAGTCGGTCGAATTGGCGATCGCGATCGCCTGGTCGATCGTGTCGAAGCGAATCACCGGCGAAACGGGCCCGAACGTCTCGTATTTGACCACCGGCATGTCGGGTGTCACCCCGTCCAGCACCGTCGGCGAATAGAGCGCGCCGCGGCGGACGTTGCCGTAGAGCAATTGCGCGCCGCGCCCGACCGCGTCGTCGACCTTGCCCTCGAACGACTTCGCCGCCGTCTCGTCGATCACCGTGCCCATGTCGGTCGCCGGGTCCATCGGGTCGCCGTACTTGACGGCCCGGGTCTTCTCCAGCAGAAGCTCGACGAACCGGTCGGCAATCGATTGCTGGACGAGCATGCGCTTGATCGCCGTGCAGCGCTGGCCCGAGTTCTTGTACGACCCCGCGGCGGCCAGCGTCGCGGCTTCCTCGATGTCGGCGTCTTCCATGACGATCAGCGGGTCGTTGCCGCCGAGCTCCAGCACCTG
Organism: Casimicrobiaceae bacterium; assembly: GCA_035607385.1. GTDB lineage: Bacteria > Pseudomonadota > Gammaproteobacteria > Burkholderiales > Casimicrobiaceae > PALSA-1003. Next base: position 4,224 of record DATNAR010000246.1, on the reverse strand, counting down.
CCGCTTGTACACGGCCTTGGCGGCGATGTATTTGCCGACCGCGATGCCCCCGGTGAAGGTCACCAGGTCGACGTCGTGATGGGTGAGCATCTCGTCGGCGATCTCCTTCGGGTCGCCGGTCACCACCGAGAACATCGGCGGCGGCAGGCCGGCTTCGTACAGGATGTCGGCCAGCACCAGCGCGGAAAGCGGCGTTTTTTCGGTCGGCTTCAGCACCATGCGGTTGTTGGTCGCGATCGACGGGGCAACCTTGTGCGCGACCTGGTTCAGCGGATGGTTGAACGGCGTGATCGCGGAGATCACGCCCAGCAGCGGCTCGCGCAGCGTGTAGACCTTGCGCCGCTTGCCGTGCGGCGTCAGATCGCAGGAAAAGATCTGACCGTCGTCGGACAGCGCCGCGTTGCCCGCGAACACGAATACGTCGCAGGCGCGGCCGACCTCGTACAGCGAGTCCTTCTTGCAGATGCCGCATTCGGCGGTGATGAGGTCGGACAGCTCGTCGGTCCGGCCGCGGATGATCTCGGCGGCGCGGTGCAGGATGCGCGAGCGCTCGAACCGGGTCAGCGCCGCCCGGTAGGCGCGCGCGCTCGCGAAGGCCCGGCGTATGTCGTCGACGGTCGCCTTGGGCACGGTGCCGACGACTGCCCCGGTGTACGGATTGCGCACCTCGATGACCCTGTCGCGGCTGACCAGCTCCCCGGCGATACGCATCGATTCACGGCGAATGTCGGGGGCGTTCATGATGCGGCGTGCTCCGTCGAAGCTTGCGGCGAGGCGGCGCGGCGCGCGCCGATGAAATTTTTGCCGCGAACACCCTCCAGCGCGGCGGCGATCATGCCGTCGGCCTGGACTGGGGTCACGCCATAGGTGTCGAAGCGCGTGCTGACGCCGAGGCCTTCGAGAAACGCAGTCAGCCGGAGCGGAGCATCGGCCAATGCCCCGTCGAATATGCGTCCCAGCACGGCGTCGCGTCCGGCATCGGCGCCGAGGGCGCGCCCCAGCACGAGCGGCAAGGTGAACGAGCAGGCGATGCCGTGCGGCAAGCCGTGCCGCAGCGTCATGTCGTACGAAATCGAATGCGCAAGGGCGGTCTTGGTGTTGGAAAAGGCGAGTCCCGCCTGCAGTGCGGCCAGCGACATGCGCCGTCGCAATTCGAGGTTGCCGAGATCGCCGATCAGCGCCGGCAGCGTGGCGAGCACGGCGCGCGCGGCCGACACCGCGTGCGTATCCGACACCGGGTTGGCATTGACATTCCAGATCGACTCGAGCGCATGCGACAGGGCGTCGAGCCCCGCGGCGAGGGTCGGACCGGCCGGCAGCGACAAGGTCAGGGCGGGATCGACCAGCGCTGCCTCGGCCCAGGTCTCGGCCAGGTGCAGCGAATACTTCTTGCCCGCGTTCCGGTCCCAGATCGTCGCCCACGGCGTGACCTCGCTGCCGGTGCCGGCCGTCGTCGGAATCGCGATCAGCGGCTTGATCCGGTGTGGCGGGAACGGCTTGCCGGTCGCCAGCAGCGCAATCAGCGCCGCGAAGCTTCCGTCGGCGGTGCCTACCATCAGCGCCTTGGCGGTGTCGAGCACGCTGCCGCCGCCGACCGCGACCAGAATCTCGCCCGGATCCGGCCGCGACCAGAAGTCGCGATAGAGGTCGGCCAGCCCGTCGACATCGGGATTGGCCTGGGTGTTATCGATGATCGCGGCCAGCGATGCGCCGAGCAGGCGCTCGAGGCGCCCGGTCAGACCGAGGCCCGCGGCCTCGGGAAACGTCACCAGCATCGCTTTGCGCCCGCCGAGGATGCGCGGCAGCGCGTCGACGCAGCCGGCGCCGAAATGCACGGCGACCGGATTGTGATAGTGCCAGGACGTCATGTTCGGCGGCATCGTGCGCTCAATTCAGGTGGTTGAGCGCGAGATCGAACACATCGAAATTGCGCAGCCGCCGCGCCGGATCGACGTTGCGCAACACCCGGTTGAACAGCAGCGGAACACGCTGCTCGGAAATGCCGCCGTGCGAGCGCAGCGGTGCGTCCAGGCCGGACAGATCGTGCCGCGCCGGCGTCGTGCCGAGCACGCAAAGGCGCTCCGACGTGACCACGATGTCGCCGAGGCGATCGGGCGGCAGTTCGAAGCGCGCGGCCGCCGCGGCACGCGAGAGCACGGTTTCGATGCCCGATACGGCCGACAGCCGAGCACAGATGTCGGCGACGTCGGCGCCGGCGGGCAGATAGCAGGTCGCGAACGAGCCCAGCGAGCCGTGGTGCGCGACATACGGATCGGTGATCGGCAGGATGACGCGCGCCACCCCTGCGCCGAGCGCGCGATCGAACCAGTCCTGCAGAAAGACGATCTGCGGCTTTCCGCCGGCATCCGTCTTGGCGTTCATGCCGTGATCGGCCGTCAGCGCGATCGTCGCGCCGAGCGAATCGAGCTGGGCGAGGTAGCCGTTCATCATTTCATAGAAGGCGTTGGCCAAGGGCGTGCCGGGCGCATGCTTGTGCTGTACATAGTCGGTCGTCGACAGATACATGATAGCGGGCCGGTCGCGCTTGAGCAGCTCGACGCCCGCCGCGAATACGAATTCGGACAGATCGGCGCTGTAGACGGACGGCAGGGGCCGGCCGACGAGCGCCAGCACGTCGCTGATGCCGTGCTCGGCGTCGGTCGCCCGGTCTGCCTTCTCGGCCGAGAAGCAGATCCCCCGCATCCCGCTGCCGAGGAGCGTGCGCAGCTTGTCCTTGGCGGTCACCACCGCGACCTTGGTCCCGGCATGCGAAAACCGCGCCAGTATCGTTTCGGCGCGCAGATACCGCGCGTCGTTCATCATCACTTCCTGCCCGGTATCGCGGTCGAAGAAAAAATTGCCGCAGATGCCGTGCACCGAAGGCGGCGCGCCGGTGACGATCGACAGATTGTTCGGATTGGTGAAGCTGGGTACGACGCAGTCGCCGAGCAGCGAGGTTCCGCGCTCGCACATGCGGCGCAAAAACGGCGCCGCTCCGGCTTCGATCGCCTGCGTGATGTAATCGGGCTCGCAGCCATCGACGCACAGAACGACCAGCGGTTGCTCGGGCGCGCGGTAGCTGCGGCCGTTGACGGCAACCGAGGACAAGCCTGCATCAGCCATCGATGGTTCCTTTGTCGTTGTGCATAGTGAGTCTTCGTTGGCGTTGCTTGGTCAGGCGATCGCGGCGGCGACGCGACGGCGCAGCCATGCCGAAAAGAGCTCCGCGACGACGACGACGATGATGATCGAAAGCAGGATCGCGGCGACGTCGTGCGAGGCGATGCGCTGCACGCTCTCGCGCAGATACCAGCCCATTCCGCCCGCCCCGAAGAAACCGACGACGGTGGCGGCCCGGAAAACGACGTCCCAAGTGTAGATCGAAATGCCGGTCCAGGCGACGCGTACCTGCGGCAGAACTGCGAAGACAAAAACCTGGAAGCGGTTGCCGCCGGTCGCGCGTATCGCCTCGACCGGACCGGGCCGGATCGCTTCGATCGCCTCGGTGAAAAGCTTGCCGGCGAAGCCGATGCAGAAAAGCGTCAGCGCCAGCGTGCCGGGAAGCATGCCGAAGCCGAGCACGGCGACGAGGAGGATCGTCCAGATCATCTCGTGCACCGAACGGCATCCCATGATGATCAACCGCGCCAGTCCGTAGCCGACGTGCCGGCTCGGCGTCTGATTGAATGACGCGAGCCAAGAGAGCGGTATCGCGAGCACGATGCCGAGCACCGTCGCGAGATACGACATCTGCATCGTCTCGAGCACCGAATGCAGGTAATCGGCGCGCGTGATGTGTTCTATGTTGGGCGGGAAATAGCGCTGTCCGAGCGTCGTGGCGATGCGCCCGAGGATGCCGGGCAGCCGCTCCAGGTCGATGTTCAGGCGGTCGACGGCATAGGCGATGAACGCGAGTGTGGCCAGCAGTGCGGCATATCGATAAAGACTTTGCGGAAAGCGAAAGCGCTGCCAGCCTGAGGGAATGCCGGCTGCGGCGTCGCGTTCCGCCGTCGTTCCGCGCGCGAACGCCGCCGGCTGGCCCGCGGGGCCTCGCGCGATCAGCGCGGGATCAAATGACGGCTTTGCGGGCATAGTAGGACACGATCTCGCCGAGAATGATCAAACACAGCACGGCAAGGATCACCGTCGCGACGCCGCCGTAGTTGAGCATCGCCATCTGGCGAAAAAGCACGAGCCCAAGACCGCCGGCGCCTACCAGCCCCA
>DATNAR010000243.1:0-2185 GCA_035607385.1 Casimicrobiaceae bacterium | reverse complement strand
GTGGCGGAAATCGAGCTGGAACAGCTCGCGCTTCAGTTCCTCGCTGTTGGTCAGATTGCCGTTGTGCGCGAGCGTGATGCCGAACGGCGAGTTGACGTAGAACGGCTGCGACTCGAGGTCGGACGATGCCGAGCCGGCCGTGGGATAGCGGCAGTGGCCGATGCCCGTGCTGCCCATCAGTTCGCGCATGTTGCGCGTGCGAAAGACGTCCCGCACGTAGCCGGGGCCCTTGTACATGTGGAAGATCGGACCTTCGCTGGTGACGATGCCGGCCGCGTCCTGGCCGCGGTGCTGCAGCAGCAGTAGCCCGTCGTAGAGCAGCTGGTTGACCGGCGTATGGGTGACGGCGCCGATGATTCCGCACATGTCAGTGCCCTGTCCCGGGGATTCGGCAGATGACCACTAGCTCGCTCCCGCCTGGAGGACCTGCTTGGTCGATCGCCTCTCCGCCTTCGGAAAGGCGAGCTGCTCGGCCCATCGCTGCGGCAGCCAGGGCCTCAGACTGAGCGCCGCATCGACCAGCGGCGGCGCGAACATCGCTCGGCGCCACCAGTCCTGCTGCGGAAAGGTCGTCAGGCCGGCGATCAGCACGCCGATGACGACGATCAGCAGTCCGCGAGCGAGCCCAAGCACCGCGCCCAGCGCCCGGTCGATGAAGCCCAGGCCGACCGCGCGCACCAGGCGCGACAGCAGCCAGCCGAGCAGCGCGCCGACGAGCAGCACGACGACGACGATCAGCACGAAGGCACCGATATAACGGGCGCGCGGCGCGTTGCCCAGCGCCGGCAGCCATGCGGCCACGGTATCGGCGTACTGGAACGCCCCGACCAGCGCGACGACCCACGCGGCCAGCGAGATCACGACGCGCACGAAGCCGCGCGCGAAGGCAAACACCGTCGACAAGCCGATGACACCGATGACGACGAAATCGAAGGCGGTCATTGCGTGATGATCGCGTTGCCGTAGCCCGCGGCCTTGATGTTGGCAAGCGCGACATCGGCCGCCTCGCGTGACGGATAGCCGCCGACGCGCACGCGCTGGACCGGGCCCTGGCGTGTGGCGACAGGCTCGACGTGCGCCGGAAAACCGGAGGCGAGGAGTTTTGCCGCCAGCTCGGCCGCAGCCTGGCTGTCGGCCAGCGCCGCCACTTGCACGAACAGCGTGCCGCCGGCCGCAGGTGCAGGCTCGGCGCCGGATTTCGCCGTGGGCGCGGCGCTCGGGGCCGCAGCCACGGGCGTCTGCGGCCGCATCGCCTCGGGCGCCGAGGACATGATCGCGGGTGCGCGGTTCGCACCGGATTGCCCGAGCACGCGCTGCTCCGCCGCCCCCAGCGTGCGTTCCGGCGCCGGTGCGGGACTGCCGACGTCCGGCGGCGTGGCTGGGTGAGTTTCGGTCGCAGCTTTGCTCTGCGCGCTCTTGTCGGGTGGCGAAGGTGGGACGAACTTGCCCTGGTCGACAGGGGGGATCTGGATCGATACGTCGTTGCCGAGCGGTTTCGGGTCGCTTTCCAGCAGCATCGGCAGCAACACCGCTGCGGCCAGCGCGAGCACGACCGCACCCACGAGCCGGCGGCGTGCGCGCCGCTTGAGTTCATCGACTGCGGGATCGGCAATCTCGGGACGGGTCGCCATGCGTTTCAGTTGGGGCTGGACGCCGCCCGAATCAAGCCGATAGTCGCGGCGCCTTGCGGCGACCAAGCTCGCGCCTCAGGCACGGGTCGGCGGCGATTCATCGTGCACGTTTCCGGCCGGACCGGCTCGCTCCTTCGCCGCCAGCACTGCCGCGACGGTCAGAAAAGAGCCGAAAACGATAATTCTATCAGCTTCCGCTGCCTCTTCGCGCGCCGCGCCGTAAGCAGCCGCCGCATCGACGTGCTCGCGCACCGCGTCCGGTGCGACGCCGGCGTCTTGCAGACGCTGTCGCAACAGCTGGGCGCTCGCGCCTCGCGGGGGCGGAAGCGTCGCTACCTCCCAGCGATCGACACGCCGGAGCAGCGGCGCGATCACCGCATCGATATCCTTGTCCGACAGGATGCCGAATACGGCGATCGTCCGCGGATGAAAGCCCATTGCGCCGAGATTGTCGGCGAACGCGCGTGCCGCCTGCGGATTGTGCGCGACGTCGAGGACGGTCACCGGACGGCCGGGAAGGACCTGGAACCGGGCCGGCCATTCGATTCCCACCA
>DATNAR010000239.1:0-5488 GCA_035607385.1 Casimicrobiaceae bacterium | reverse complement strand
CAACGCCGCGAGATTGCGCTGCAACAGCTCGTCCTGCTGCCGCGCGAGCCCATCGGGCGGCGACGAAAAGCGCACGGTCAGCGGCCGCCCGTCGGGCGCCTCGCGCAGACCATCGCCGTCGCGGTCGACGTAGCCGAACTTGTCGAGCAGCGCGCGGGCGCCTGCGATATCGCGCCGGATGTAGTTCTCGTTCTTCGGATTATGCCCGCTGACGTTGGGCGGAATGAACTGGGTCGCGCGACGCGCCTGGTCGTGGCGGATCACGCGGGCGTCCTCCTCCGCGTCGTAGGTCATCGCAATGGCGCGCCGCAGCGCGATTTTGTCGTTGGCGTAGCCGCCGACGACCGGGTCTTCCATGTTGAAGGCGAGGCCCGTGATCGCCGGCTGCGCGTCGCGCTCCAGGCGAATGCCGCGCTGCGCGAACCGCGGCTTCAACTTGTTGCCCGGATCGAGCACGTTGCTCGCCAGCTCCGGCGGCACCAGCAGATAATCCTGCCGGTCCTGCTCGAACGACAGCAGGCGCGGGTTGGCTTCCTCGATGACGCTGATCTCGATTTCGCCGATCATCGGTATTTTCCTGCCGGCGAGCTTTTGCGTCAGCGCGCGGTCGGCTGGATCGTTGCCTGCAGGATAGATTTCGTCGCGAAAGCCCGGATTGGCCTCCAGCACGATCCGCTGGCCGCGGCGCCATTCCTTCAGCCGGTACGGACCGGTCCCGACCGGGTTCGCCATCGTCCATCCGTTGCCGTCGCCGTAGGCCTCGACGATTTCGCGCGCGATCGCGGCGCTGCCGCTGACGGTCAGGTTCGACAGAAGCTCGGCGTCGGGAAAGTTGAGCTTGAAACGCAGCGTGTAGCGATCGATCGCCTGCAAGCCTTCGAGCGGGGTGTCGTAGTCGAATTTGCCGGTCTGCTTCGCCTTGGCCACGATCGCATCGGCGCCGACGAAACGCCCTTCGTACAGGCCCAGGCTGTTCGAGCGCATCGCCGGATCGAGGGCGCGCTTGATGGCATAAACGTAGTCGGCCGCCGTGAGCTCGCGACGCCGCCCCTTGAACACCGGGTCGTCGGCGAAGTAGATGCCCGGACGCACGCGCATCGTCCAGGTCAACCGGTCGGCGGAGATTTCGGGCAACGCCGTCGCAGTGTTGGGGACCAGCCTGAACGGCCGCGCCAGATAGTCGTATTTGTAGAGCGGATCGAAGATCGTGCGGTTGACATAGTTCGAATAGGCGTCGCCCGCCGCCTGCGGATCGAAGCCGGTCTCGGCGACGGGGATCGCCACGCGCAGCACCTTGGTCGAATCGGCGGCGTACGCCGGCGCGAACGCCGCGCACACGGCCAGCGAAAGCGGCAGCGCGAGCGCGGCCGCGGCGTCGCGCCAGCGCCGGGCGGGCATCTGCATCCTAGAGCAGCTTTTCGATGTCGGCGGCGATCGCCTCGGGCTCGACCTTCGGAGCGTAGCGCTCGACCACTCTGCCCTTGCGGTCGACCAGGAACTTGGTGAAGTTCCACTTGATCGCCTCCGAACCCAGCAGACCCGGCCGGGATGTCTTCAGGTATTCATACAGGGGCGCGGCGTTCTTGCCGTTGACGTCGATCTTGGCGAACATCGGAAAGGTCACGCCGTAGTTGACCTCGCAGAACGACTCGATCTCTTCCTCGCTTCCGGGCTCCTGCGCGCCAAACTGGTTGCACGGAAAGCCGAGCACCTCCAGGCCGCGCGCGTGCATCTTCTTGTACAGCGCCTCGAGCCCCTTGTACTGCGGCGTGAAGCCGCACTGGCTCGCGGTGTTGACGATCAGCAGCACCTTGTCCTTGTAGCGGGAAAGCGACTGCGGCTTGCCGTGGATATCGGTCATCGAAAAATCGTAGACGTCTGCCATCGTGAGTCTTTCGGAAATGGATGACCCGATTATGCGCTGCCGGCATTGCGCTTGCGAGCGCCCGATCCGCCGGCCTGGGGCGCGCCGAACCCGCCGCCGCCCGGCGTCTGGACGACGAACACGTCGCCGCTGTGCATGTCGACCTGGAAGGTCGCGCCGAATTCTTCCCTGGCCCCGCCGTTGCGCTCGACCCAGTTCCGTCCCGGTTGCCCCGCGTCGCCGCCCGCCAGTCCGAACGGCGGCACACGCCGGCGGTTGGCGAGCATCACCGCGGTCATCGGCTCGAGAAAGCGCACGCGGCGCTCGCCGCCGTCCCCGCCGCGGTGCGCTCCGGCCCCGCCGCTGCCGGGACGAATACGGAACTCGTCGAGCCGCACCGGAAATCGCCACTCCAGCACTTCCGGATCGGTCAGACGCGAATTGGTCATGTGCGTCTGCACGACACTCGCGCCGTCGAAGTCGGGGCCGGCCCCCGAGCCGCCGGAGATCGTTTCGTAATACTGGTAGGTGTCGTTGCCGAACGTGAAATTGTTCATCGTGCCCTGCGCCGCGGCCAGGACGCCGAGCGCGCCGTAAAGCGTGTCGGTGATCGCCTGCGAGGTCTCGACGTTGCCGGCGACGACCGCGGCCGGATAGCGCGGCGAAAGCATCGATCCTGGCGGAATGACGATGTCGAGCGGCTTCAGGCAGCCGGCGTTCATCGGGATCTCGTCGTCGACCAGCGTGCGGAACACATACAGCACGGCCGCCTTGCATACGGCGGACGGCGCGTTGAAATTGGTCGGCTGCTGGGCGCTGGTCCCGGTGAAATCGATCACCGCCTTGCGTCGCGCCTTGTCGATCGAGATCGCGACGGCGATTTTCGCGCCGCTGTCCATCTCGTATTCGAAATGGCCGTCGGTCAATACGTCGAGCACGCGCCGTACCGCCTCCTCGGCATTATCCTGCACGTGCTTCATGTACGCGCGCACGACGGCGAGTCCGAAATGCGCGACCATCCGCTTGAGCTCGTCGATACCCTTCGCACACGCCGCGACCTGCGCCCGCAGATCGGCGAGGTTCTGGCCGATGTTGCGCGATGGATACCGTCCCGAGCCCAGGATCGCGCGCATTTCATCGTCGAGAAAGCGTCCCCGCGCGACCAGCTGCACATTGTCGAGCAGGACCCCCTCCTCGTCGACGTGGGTGGAATCCGGCGGCATCGATCCCGGCGTCGTTCCCCCGATGTCGGCGTGATGGCCGCGCGAGGCGACGTAGAACTCGGGGCGAACGGCTCCATCTTCAGCCGGCTCGCCGAGAAAGACCGGGGCGATCACCGTGACGTCGGGCAGATGGGTCCCGCCGTTGTACGGCGCGTTGAGCACGAACACGTCGCCGGGCTGCATCGTGCCGGCGCGGCGGTCGATGATCGTCCTGACGCTCTCTCCCATCGAGCCCAGGTGCACCGGCATGTGCGGGGCGTTGGCGATCAGGTTGCCTTCGGCGTCGAACAGCGCGCACGAGAAATCGAGCCGCTCCTTGATGTTGACCGAGTACGCGGTGTTGGCGAGCGTCACGCCCATCTGCTCGGCGATCGCCATGAAAAGATTGTTGAACACCTCGAGCAGCACCGGATCGGCGCTCGTGCCGATCGCATGCGTGCGCGCGATCGGCGTCGTCCGCTCGAGCACCAGGTGATCGCGCGCGGTCAGCGTCGCCTGCCAGCCGGGCTCGATCACCGTCGTCGCATTCTTTTCGGCGACGACCGCGGGTCCGGCGATCGCGTCGCCGGGCCGCAGCTCGGCGCGCGTATAGACCGGCGCCTGCTGCCATGCGCCGCCGGTGAAGACGCGGTTGACCGCCGCGGCCCGCAACGCGCCGGCGCGCGGCGGGAACGAAGGCGCGGTCTCGTCGGTCTTCGCCGCCGCGCCGATCGCTTCGACCGCGGCGGCTTCGATGATCAGCGCCTTGCCCGGCATCAGAAAGCCGTATTGCGTCCGGTAGCGCTGCTCGAAGTCGGCGACCAGCGCAGCGACGCCGGGGCGCTCGGCAGCGGACGTGGCGGCGGCATCGGTGCCGAAGCCGATTTCGAGCGTCGTGTCGGTGCCGTCGTATTTGAGGTGCAGCGATCGCTTGACGGCGATTGCGGCGGACGCGATGCCTTGCGCCGCGACTTCGTCGCGAGCCGCTCTTGCGAGCTCGTCGAATACCGGCTCGACATCGCCGAGCGCCGCCTCCGACAGCGGCGCCTCGACCGCGCGCTGGCGCAGCGCCCGCACGTCGGCCAGTCCCATCCCGTACGCGGACAGCACGCCGGCCAGCGGGTGGATGAACACGCGCGTCATGCCCAGCGCGTCGGCGACGGCACAGGCGTGCTGGCCGCCGGCACCGCCGAAACAGCACAGCGTGTACTCGGTGACGTCGTAGCCGCGCTCGACCGAGATGTGCTTGATCGCATGCGCCATGTTGTCGACCGCGATCTGCAAAAAGCCCTCGGCGATCGCTTCCGGCGCTCGCCGGTGTCCGGACCGGGCGGCGACGTCGGCCGCCAGCGCGGCGAAGCGCTCGCGCACGACGGCGGCATCGAGCGGCAGGTCGCCCTGCGGGCCGAACACGTGCGGAAACAATTCCGGGTCGATCTTGCCGACCATCAGATTGCAGTCGGTGACCGTCAGCGGACCGCCGCGGCGATAACACGCCGGGCCCGGATTGGCGCCGGCCGACTGCGGGCCGACGCGAAAGCGCGCGCCGTCGAACGTGCAGATCGAGCCGCCGCCGGCCGCCACCGTATGAATGCGCATCATCGGCGCGCGCAGTCGCACGCCGGCGACTTCGGTGACGAACGCACGCTCGTACTCGCCGGCGTAATGCGTGACATCGGTCGACGTGCCGCCCATGTCGAAGCCGATGATGCGGTCGAATCCCGCCTGCTGCGAGACCTGCACGGCGCCGACGATGCCGCCGGCCGGACCGGACAGGATCGCGTCCTTGCCCTGGAATCGGTGCGCATCGGTCAGCCCGCCGCTCGACTGCATGAACTGCAGCCGCGGCCCTTCGGCATTCGACGAGCGCGCCGGGCCGAGCAGATCGCGCTCGACCTCGCCGACATAGCGGCGCAGGATCGGCGATAGATAGGCGTCGACCACCGTCGTGTCGCCGCGCGAGACCAGCTTCATCAGCGGACTGACTTCGTGGCTGGCCGAAACCTGCGTGTAGCCGATCGTCCGCGCCAGCGCGGCGAGCCGCTGCTCGTGCTCCGGATAGCGATAGGCATGCATCAGCACGATCGCGCAGGCGCGCATGCCGTCGGCGTAAGCGGCGCGCAGCGCGACTTCGGCCGCCGTGAGATCGAGCTCGCGGACGAGCTCGCCGTGCGCGCCGATACGCTCGTCGATCTCGATCGCGCGCTCGTAGAGCATCGTCGGCAGCACGATCCGGCGCACGAACAGCTTCGGCCGGTTCTGATAGGCAATCCGCAGTGCATCGCCGAAGCCGCGGGTGATCGCCAGCACCGTGCGTTCGCCCCGCCGCTCGAGCAGCGCGTTGGTCGCGACCGTCGTGCCCATTTTCACCGCTTCGATCATCTCGACCGGAATCGCCGCGCCGGGCGGGATGCCGAGCAGC
>DATNAR010000223.1:0-5368 GCA_035607385.1 Casimicrobiaceae bacterium | reverse complement strand
GGAGGTGTAATTATCGGAAGTGTGGTCCGATAATTACACCTCCGACACCGAATTACAGCGCAGCGGCGACAGCCGCAAGCGTGGGGGTACACCAATGAGCGCGTGGTTCGTCGTTGCCTCGGCTCGCCGAAAGGGCAGCGTTTCGTTCGCCGTTTCATGGACTTCGCGACGGATTGATTGTCTCCGCCCGCTTTTAGCGTTAGCCTCGAAACTCCACCCTCCTTACAGGCCTTGACGATGTCCATCTGGAAAGACAATACCGCGACCCGGCCCGCCCCCGCGGCTGCTCCCCAACCGAAGGAACCGGCCCGGTACGAGCCGCCACCGAAGCCCGAGCCCGTTCCCACTCCCGCCGCCGCCCCGGTCGCCGTTGCCGACACCCGGCAGCCCCGCAAGGAGTCGTTGATTGCCGCCGACATCACGATCGAAGGGAAGATCGAAGGTGGCGGCAGCGTGCGCATCGCCGGCAAGTTCAAGGGCGATGTCAACGTCCATGGCGATCTCACCATCGAGGCGGGCGCCAAGCTCACCGGCGCCGTGCGCGCCGACAAGGTCACGATCGCCGGCGAGCTGGAAGGCAATGTCGAGGAAGCTTCGCTCGTCGATCTGATGCAAACGGGCGTGGTGATCGGCGACATCAAGGCTGGATCGTTGACGGTCGCCGCGGGCGCGCGCGTGCGCGGGCAGGCCGAGTTCGGCTGGGACGACGGCAAAGCCGCAAAATCCGGCAAGTACCGCATGGGCCATGGCGCGGAGACTGGCGCGGGCTCATGAGCGCGCCAATGACCGCCAGGGCAGCGGCGGCAGCCGCAAGCGTGGGGGTGCAACAATGAGCGCCGTCGTGCGGCCCGGCAGCCCCGGGGCAACCCGCGAATGCCCGCACTGCCGCGAGACCGTCCTTGAAAGCGCGGGCGTGTGCCCGGCCTGCCGGCATTACCTTCGCTTCGTCGATGCGGGCGCCGATGCTTCGCAGGTACCAGCACTCACGCCGCTGCGCATCGAAGGAAGCATCCGGCATCCCCCCGACGGCGAGCCGTGGGAGTACACGGTTATCGTGTCGATCCGTAACGATCGCGGCGAAGAAACCGCCCGCAAGCTCATCGGGGTCGGCGCGATGAATCCGAATGAGCAGCGCACGTTCACGCTGACGGTCGAGGCACTGTCGGCCACGTCGAAACGCCCCGGGAAAGCCGGCACGCGGCACTGAAGCGCCGGGGCGGTCCACGCTGCCCCGCCGAGTTGCCTGGTCGCCGGCGCGATGCGACGACCGCCGCGCGCAGGCAATTCTTGCCGGCGCGCCGCGATGAGACTTCAATTTTCCTTCTCGCGGTAGGACAAACGCTGATTACGCCGATTACAGGGCGTGAGTACATTGATGTCGATATATCGATGTTCATGAGCGTGGTTGATCACTGCGTCGAACACGCCCTCCCGCCACCCAGCCGGGACCGCTCGCATGAGCAAACCGTCGCGTCGACTGATCGTGGTATCGAACCGCCTGCCCTATATCGTCTCGCGCGATGGCCAGGGCCGCTGGCAGATCGTGCCGGGCAGCGGAGGATTGGTGAGCGCGCTGGTGCCCGTGCTGAGGCAACGCGGGGGCACCTGGATTGGCTGGCCCGGCGTGGCGACCGACGACGAACAACTCGACCGCGTTCTTGCCGACGTCAGCGCTGGCTGCGGCTATGCATTGAAGCCGGTTCACCTGACGCCCGACGAAGTGCACAACTTCTACCAGGGATTCTCCAACGCGGTCGTTTGGCCGCTGTTCCACGACCTGCAATCGTTGTGCAATTTCGATCCCGAATACTGGCGCACCTATCAGGCGGTCAACCGGAAATTCGCCGCCACGATCGTCGCGAACAGCGAGGACGACGACTTCGTCTGGGTGCACGACTATCACCTGATGAACGTGGCCAGCGAGCTGCGCGCCACCGGCGCGCACGCCAGGCTGGGATTTTTCCTGCACATCCCCTTCCCTTCGCTCGATCTGTTCGCCAAGCTGCCCTGGTGCGTGCAATTGATCGACGCGCTGTTGCAGTTCGATCTGCTGGGATTTCAGACGCTGCGCGATCGGCGCAATTTCGTTCAGTGCGTGCGTGCGCTCGTCCCGGGCGCTGAATTCGAAGGCAAGGGACCGGTTCTCACGACGACCACCTGCGGGCGCACGATCCGCATCGGCGCATTTCCGGTCAGCGTCGACTTCACCGCCATCGAGCGCCAGGCTGCATCGCCCGAAGTGACGCGCCGAGCGAACGAGCTGCACCGCCTGCTGCCGAGCCGCAAGCTGCTGCTTGGCGTCGATCGCCTCGATTACACGAAGGGGATTCCGAATCGGCTGGAGGCCTTCGCCGATCTGCTGCATCGCTTTCCGCAACTGCGCGAGCGCATCTCGCTCATCCAGGTTGTCGTGCCGAGCCGGGTCGAGATCCGCGACTACGACGATCTCAAGAATACGATCGAGCGACTGGTGGGGCGCATCAACGGCGAGTTCATGCGGCCGGGCGGCTGGGTGCCGGTCTGGTACGTGTATGGCAGCTTGACCACCACCGACCTCCTCGCGTATTACCGCGCCGCCGATATCGCCCTGGTGACGCCGCTGCGCGATGGCATGAATCTCGTCGCCAAGGAGTACTGCGCGAGCAGCATCGACGAGAATGCGGTGCTGATCCTGAGCGAGTTCGCCGGCGCAGCCGCGCAGCTTCGTCGCGGCGCGCTCCTCGTCAACCCCTACGACATCGAAGGCGTTGCCGAGGCGATCCGCGTCGCATTCGCGATGAGCGAGGACGAGCGGCATGCGCGCATGCGCCGGTTGCGCCGATCGGTGCGGCGCAACGACGTATTCTGGTGGGTGGATAATTTCCTCGCCGCCGCTTTCGCGAGCGACGTGGACCGGCTGCCGCAGGACACGCGCCCGGTGCCCATGCTCGAGAGCGACTACGCGAGCCACGGATTCGTATCGGGGGATGTCGAGCCTGAGCCGGCCACGCCGTTCGCGGAAGGCCTTGTCGCCAGAAGAGCGGCCGCCGCGAATCTGCTCAATTGAAACATCGCGAACCGATCGAGGAAAGCACTTCCGGCGAAACGGCGCATGGCGCCGTACGGTCGCTGCTGACCGAGTACGACGTCCATCTGTTCAGGCAGGGCCGGCATCACACGCTCTACGACAAGCTCGGCGCGCACATCGTCGGCGGCGGAAAGGCGGCGCGCTTCGCCGTGTGGGCGCCCAACGCAGTGCGGGTATCGGTGATCGGTGACTTCAATGAATGGCGGGCCGATGCCCATCCGCTTGCTCCGCGAACCGACGGCTCGGGCATCTGGGAAGATTGGGTATCCGGTATCGCGCAGGGCCAACGCTACAAATACCGCATCGAGACGCGGCAAGGCCTGCGGATCGACAAGAGCGATCCGTTCGCGTTCCGCTGCGAGCCGCCGCCGCGAACGGCCTCGTGCCTGTGGTCGCTGGATTACGACTGGGAAGACAGGCCGTGGATGGCGTCGCGCGCGCGCGCCAACGCGCTCGACGCGCCGATATCCGTTTACGAGGTTCACCTGGGATCGTGGCGGCGCGATCCCGCGAATCCCTGGCAGGTCCTCGGCTATCGCGATCTCGCGCATGCGCTGGCGCAGTATGCCGGCGAGATGGGCTTCACGCACGTCGAGCTCATGCCGGTCACCGAGCATCCGTTCTACGGTTCATGGGGCTACCAGACGACCGGGTACTTCGCGCCGAGCGCGCGTTACGGCGCGCCGCAGGACTTCATGTATCTCGTCGATTACCTGCACGGCGCCGGCATCGGTGTGATCCTCGACTGGGTGCCCTCGCATTTTCCCGACGACCCGCATGGCCTCGCGCGCTTCGACGGCACGCACCTGTTCGAGCACGCCGATCCGCGCCAGGGATTCCATCCGGAGTGGAAGAGCTGCATCTTCAACTACGGGCGCAACGAAGTGCGCGCCTTTCTGACGAGCAGCGCCCTGTTCTGGCTCGATCGCTATCACATCGATGCGTTGCGCGTGGATGGCGTGGCCTCGATGCTCTATCTCGACTATGCCCGCGGCGAAGGCGAGTGGGTGCCGAACTTCCGCGGTGGCCGCGAAAACCTGGACGCCGTCGCGTTCCTGCGCGAGCTGAACGAATCGGTCTATGCCGCCCATCCGGACACCCAGACGATCGCGGAGGAATCGACCGCGTGGCCGAACGTGTCGCGGCCCACGTACGTCGGCGGCCTCGGCTTCGGTCTCAAATGGAACATGGGCTGGATGCACGACACCCTCGCCTACTTCGGACGCGATCCGGTGTTCCGGGGCTATCACCACAACGAGATTACGTTCAGCGCGTGCTATGCGTTCAGCGAGAATTTCGTGTTGCCGCTGTCGCATGACGAAGTGGTGCATGGAAAGGGCTCGCTGCTGGGCCGCATGCCAGGCGACGATTGGCAGAAGCTCGCCAACCTTCGCTGCCTGCTGGGCTACATGTGGGGACATCCCGGCAAGAAGCTGCTGTTCATGGGCGACGAGTTCGGACAGTGGCGCGAGTGGAACCACGACGCGAGTCTCGACTGGCATCTTTGCGCGTATCCGCCGCACGCCGGAATTCAGCAATGGGTGCGCGATCTCAACCGCCATTACGCGCGCACGGCAGCGTTGCACGCGCGTGACTTCAGCGCCGACGGTTTCGAATGGATCGATTGCTCGGACGCCGGCAACAGTGTCATCGCGTTTTTGCGCAAGGCACCGGGAGTCGAATTCGCTGCGCTGGTCGTGTGCAACTTCACGCCCGTTCCGCGCACCGGCTATCGGCTGGGCGTGCCGCGCGCAGGACGCTGGCGCGAGGCGCTCAACAGCGACGCCGTGACCTACGGCGGAAGCGGCATGGGCAATCGCGGCGGCGTCGATGCGGACCACGCGCCTGCGCATGGCCGGCGACATTCGGTATCGCTGACGCTCCCGCCGCTTGGCGTGCTGTTCCTCGAACCGGACGATTGAGTCCGCATGGCGCCGCCAACGGCTTCGGAAGGTCGCCGTCGCGCGATCATCGAGCGCGTCACGCCGTGCGTCGATGGCGGGCGCTATCCCGCGAAACGCTGCATCGGCGATTCGGTGGTGGTGGAGGCCGATGTCTTCATGGACGGCGATGAAACGCTGCGCTGCGTCGCGCTGTACCGGCGTCAGGGCGAGACGCGCTGGCACGAAGCAGAGATGGTGGCGCTGGGCAACGATCACTGGCGGGCGGCGTTCGACGTGACCGCGCTCGGCCGCTACGAATTCACGGTGAGCGCGTGGCCCGACGCGTTTCGGACCTGGCGCCGCGATCTCATGCGCTGGACGGCCGCTGAAGACGTCGCCGTCACGTTGCAGGTCGGCG
>DATNAR010000220.1:0-3303 GCA_035607385.1 Casimicrobiaceae bacterium | reverse complement strand
AGAGGTTCGGATGTTCTTCCTGAACAACGACAAGCTGCGCAAGATGGGGATGAGCGACAAGGACATCGGGGCACTCCCCGCCAAGGTCGACGCCGGCGAATTCACGGCCAATGACTTGTGCGACCTCGCCGGCCAGGCAGTGCAGAAGGGGATCGCCAAATACGGCATCCTGCACCGTCCCAATGCCGGTCCCGACTTCCAGATGCTGACGGGCAGTTTCGGCCTCGAGCCCTACGACAAGGCGACGGCGAAGCTGCAGGCGTCGAAGGCCGCGCTGCGTGGCTTCTACACGTGGGTCAAGTACTGCATCGACAAGAAGGCGCTGTTCGCGAACAACACGTCGATGTCGTGGGACGCGATCGAGCAGGCGGCGTTCACCGGCGACGAGGCGTTCGCGTTCTTTCACGGCGTGTGGCGCGTCACCGATCAGATGAAGGGCCTGCACCTCACGACGAAGGACGAGTATTTCCACCGGTTCACGTGGATCAACGCGCCGGCGGGGAAGAAGGGCGGTAAGCCGTCGAACCTGTCGCACCCGATCGCCTACGCGGTGTCGGCGAAGTCGAAGAACAAGGATCTCGCTGCCTACATCGTCGGCCTCGCGAGTCAGCCGTACCCGAACATGCAGCACGCCGTGACGACCAATCACACGCCGATCAATTACGGCGAGCAATCGATGCCGGAGTTTGTCGACAAGGGCTGGGCACTGGTCGCCGCGACGCCGATGCTGAAGTATGCGAGCTTCATGCCGAACCATCCGAAGATCGGGCAGTACAACGCGATCATCTTCAAGGGAATCCAGGGGGTGGAGACCGGCCGGCTCACGGCGCAGGCCGCGAGCGACTTCGTCGTCGACGAGCTCGAAAACGAGCTCGGCAAGGACGTCGAGATCCGCAACTGATCGTTTTGCGATCGGACGGACGGGCGTGTTGGCTATCGAGCGCGCCGGTCCGGCCACAGGAACCGCCGTGCCCGATTTCGCGCGAGCGCAACTTCGCCGGCAGCGCGCCAACTTCGCCCTGTTCCTCGGGCCGGCGCTGCTCCTGCTCGCGTGCTTTTTCATCGCGCCGGCCATCGTCGACCTGGTCCTCGCGCTCACCGACATGGACCGCACGCTCGCGATCACCACGTTGACGCTGGACAATTTCTCGCGCATGGCCACGCGCGACACGCGCCTGCTGGGAGCGCTCGGGATCACGGCGATATTCGTGCTCTCGACGCTCACGATCTTCAACGTCACCTTCGCGCTGCTGCTCGCGCTGGTGACGACCGCGGTGCCGCGCGGCATGGGCGCCTTCTTCCGTGCCGTCTGGCTCCTGCCGCGCATGAGTCCGTCGGTGGTCTATGCGCTGCTGTGGCTCTGGGTCGTCGATCCCAACGAGCGCGGCCTGCTGAACCAGATCCTCGTGCACGTCCTCGGGATGGCGCCGCTCGATCTGCGCAACGATCACCCGCTGCTGGTCATCATCCTGGCCAACGGCTTCATCGGCGCATCGCTCGGCATGATCATCTTCACTTCGGCGATCCGCTCAATACCCGAGCACCTGTTCCATGCCGCGCGCGCCGACGGCGCCGGACCGCTCGCGATCGTGCGCCACATCGTCTTCCCCGCGCTGCGCTGGCCGATTTCGTACATGACGATCCACCAGACGCTGTCGCTGCTGGTGAGCTTCGAATACATCCTGCTGATCACCGGTGGCGGACCGTTCTACGATACGACGGTGTTTTCGTTGTACGCGTACCGTCGCGCGTTCGAGAACGGGCAATACGCGTACGGCGCCGCGCTGTCGCTGATCCTGATCGTCATCGGCGTGATCGCCGCGCTCGTGCTCTGGCGGCTGATGGACATGCGGCGCCTCTTGCAGGTGCCGCGCATCGAGGTCCACTGATGCAGGTCGACGCAACCGTCGCCCCCGATGTTGGCGCAGCCGCCGCGCTGCGCGCCGACTGGGGCGCGCTGGCGAGGCGCGCGCGGTGGAAGCGTGCGGCCGGCCAATCGGGGCTGCTCGGGTTCCTGCTCGTCGTCTCGGTCCCGATCATCCTGCCGTACTTCTGGATGGTGGTGATCTCGTTCACTGCGCGAAGCGGCGGCGTATCGACGCAGGTGCTCTGGACCGCCTGCGCGGTGATCGTGCCGGCCGTGCTGCTCTACAGCGTCGTGCACCTGCTGGCGCCGTCGCCGCGCGTGCGGGTGGTCGCCGCGCTGCTGCTGCTGGTCACGGTGGGCGCGCTGCTCGCGGCACTCGTCGGCGGACAGCTCCACCTCGCCAACTACCGCTTCCTGTGGCGCACCAACATCATCGAGGAAATCCGCTCCAAGGCCACCGCCGGCGGCCAGTTTCCGTCGGTGTGGACGGCGTTCTTCAACTCGCTCGCGCTGGCGTTGTCGCAAACCGCGATCATCCTCACGGTCGCCTCGCTGGCCGGCTATTACATCTCGCGCTTCGCGTTTCGCGGGCGCGAAGCGTTTCTCCAGGGCATGCTGGTTCTGCACGCCTTTCCGGCGATGACGCTGATCATCCCGATCTTTCTGATCCTGCACTGGGTGGGCTTGCTCGACACGATCACCGGCGTGATCCTGGTGCTCGCGACGATCGAGCTGCCGTTCTACGTCTTCGTGCTGAAGGGCTTCTTCGACGCCGTGCCCTGGGACATCGAGATGAGCGCGATGACCGACGGTGCGACGCGGCGCCAGGCGTTTCGCATGGTCGTCCTGCCGCAGGTGCGTGCCGGGCTGATCGCGGTGGCGGTGTTCGCGTTCATCCGCGCGTGGGAGGAGTACATCTTCGTGCGCACGCTGCTCATCGAGAACAGGAACTGGGTGATGAGCCTGTACCTGTTCTGGGTGTCGGACGACATCATGGGCGTGGACTACGGCATCGTCGCCGCCGTCTCGGTGTTCTACGTCGTGCCGAGTCTTCTGCTGTACGTCTTCTGCCAGAAGTACCTGACGCAGATGACGATCGGCGGTATCCGGGGGTAAGCGATGGCGCGCGTCGAGCTGACGGAATTGCGCAAGGAATGGGCCGGCGCGGTCGCGGTGGCCGGCGTCGACCTGTCGATCGAGGACGGGGCGTTCATCGCGGTGCTCGGGCCTTCGGGCTGCGGCAAGTCGACGACGCTGCTGATGCTCGCCGGCATCTACAGCCCGACGACGGGCGAGATCGCCTTCGACGGCGCGCGGGTGAACGACGTGGAGGCGCGGGATCGCAACGTCGGCATCGTGTTCCAGTCCTACGCGCTCTATCCCAACATGACGGTGCTCGAGAACGTCATGTTTCCGTTGCGCTTCAAGAAGGTCGC
>DATNAR010000214.1:0-5882 GCA_035607385.1 Casimicrobiaceae bacterium | reverse complement strand
GCCGACCGCATCGTCGTGCTGGCCGATGGACGGATCGAAGCGGTCGGCACGCACGACGAACTGCTGGCCGGAGGCGGGCGCTACGCGGAGCTGTTCGAGCTGCAGGCGGCCGGCTATCGCTGAACACGCGATCAGGCCGCGACTCGCGCGTCGGCGATCGGCGCCTCGCGGCGGCAGGCGCGCGATCGCTCGACCAGCAGCGAATCGCCGAACTCGTGGCCGCGATAGGCGTGCGCTGTCAGCGCGACCGCCGCCCGGCGCAGCGCCTCGTCGTCCGCGAACGCCCGCAGCAGATCGTGATGGCTGCTGCCCGGCTCGTGCACGCCCGTGACGATCGCGTCGACGATGCGAAGCGTTGTGGCCGCGCCGATGCGCTGGTTGGCGACGCCGTTGCCCGGGCGCACGACGCCGCTGCCGCGCACGGGATCGCCGTCGTGGCGCGCAGCGGCATGCTCGAGCGCCCGCACGACCGTCGTGCCGATCGCCACGATGCGCCCGCCGGCGCGGCGGGTGTTGACGATCGCACGCGCTGTCGCGTCGGGAATCCGGTACGCTTCGTCGAGCGGCAGCCGCCGGTCGAGCTCGCGGTCGCCGGTCGATGAGATTCCGGCGGCGTGGGTGAGCGTCGCGAAGCCGATGCCGCGGCGCGACAGCGCGGCAACCAGCGCCCAATCGATGACGAAGCCCGCCGACGGCGGCTCGAACGCCACCGGAACGGCGGCGATCGATGTCCAGGCATCCCACAGCGCCAGGAGCCGCGGCACGTGCGCGTACTGGATCGGACGTCCGTGGCGGGCGAGGCCTCGCCACAGGGCCTCGGCCGAGCCGTCGAACGCGACGGCGACAAGGCGCGGGTGACCCAGCTTGCGGATGATCCGCGCGCGTAGGTCACCGAAGGCCAGACGATCGCCGGCGGACAGCGGCGGCGGCGCGGGGCGGTCCTCGGTTCGCGTGCGATAGTCCCCGGTGCCGAAAACGACCGCGATGCTCTTGCGCAGATCGGCCGCTGCCGGCGCTTGCAGTCCCGCCAGCCGCATCTCGATCGGCGCGCCCGTCGCGATGTGGACACCGTGCAAGCTCGCCGGCAGCGTCATCGCATCGTTGGCGACCACGAGATCGCCGGGTCGCAGGAATTCGACCAGCGAGGTGCGCGGCGCGTGTCTTAGCTCCGCCGATGCCGTCAATACCAGCAGGCGCGCCTCGACCCCGGGAACGCGCGACGTCGCGGCAGCGATCACGTCGCCACCCGCGCGAAGCCGGCCACCGCTTCGGCGTGGCGCGGGGCGGGATCGAGGTCGGGACAGGCCGCGACGATCGCATCGGCCAATTCGCGCGCCGCGTCGTCCGGCCGCTTGAGCGTCGCCGGATCGGCATCGGGCACGGCCGAGGCGTG
The DNA here is from genome assembly GCA_035607385.1 of Casimicrobiaceae bacterium. Classification (GTDB taxonomy): domain Bacteria; phylum Pseudomonadota; class Gammaproteobacteria; order Burkholderiales; family Casimicrobiaceae; genus PALSA-1003. The sequence goes on along the minus strand of DATNAR010000214.1, from coordinate 4,489 downwards.
CAGCGGCGTGTCCATGTCGCCCGGGTCGAGCGACAGGAAGCGAACATTCTGCGCGGCGAGCTCCTCCTGCCAGATCCGGCTCAACTGGTGCAGCGCCGCCTTGCTCGCGCCGTACGCGCCCCAGCCCGGATAAGCGCTGATGGCCGCGTCGCTGGACACGTTGAGCACAACCGCGCCGCGGCCCTCGCGCGCCGATGCGGTAAGCGCGCCCAGCAGCGACTTGGTCAGACGGAACGGACCGAGGAGGTTGGTTGCCAGCGCGACCTCGAGCGCTTCGCAGTCGGTGTCGCCGAGGTGACGCAGCGGCGTCGGTCCGAGGCTCGAAGCGTTGTTGACCAGCACATCCAGGCCGCCCAGCAAGCCGGTGATCTGCAGCGCGACCGGGTGAATGTCTTCCTTGCGCGCGATGTCGCCGGCGATGCCGTACGCGCCCGTCTGTTTTGCGACCTCCGCGACCCTGCGCGCATCGCGCGCGACAAAGGCGACAAGACAACCGCGCGCCTTGAACTCGCGCACCAGCGCGAGTCCCAAGCCGGACGTGCCTCCGGTGATCGCCACGCGCGTACGATGAGCATTGGCCGGCGACTGCGGCGCTGGCCGCGCAGACTTGTACCTTTGTGCCATGTGTGTTCTCCTTTCGATGGACACATGGTAGGCACCGGCCCCCTGAACCCCAAGCGCGGTGTCCAGCAGCTTGGCAGAAAGTCGAATCGATGGACACGCCCGATCATGTCGCCACGCATCTCGCGCGCAATCTCACAAGTCTGCGCCATGCGCGCACACTGACTCAGGAAGCGCTGGCGCGCGCAGCGGACGTGCCGCGGTCGACGATCGCCAACCTCGAATCCGGAGGCGGCAACCCGTCGCTCACCGTCCTGGTCAAGGTGGCCAATGCGCTCGACGTGCCCATCGATGAGTTGCTGGCCGCGCCGCGCGCCAAGGTGCGCAAATGGGCGGCCGCCGATATCACGAAGAGTGTCAAGGGGCGCGGTATCAGCCTGCGCTCGCTGGTGCCCGAGCCCATTCCCGAGGAGGTGCTGACGCTGATGGATTTCGAGCCCGAGGGCGCGATGCGCGGCACGCCGCATCTGCCGGGGACGCGCGAATTCTTCACCTGTCTCACGGGTCAGGTCACGATCTTCGTCACCGGTGAGCGCCACGATCTGCGTGCCGGCGACGTTCTCGCCTTTCCCGGCAACGTCCCGCATTCGTATCAGAATCCCGACGCGCAGCGCGGCGCGCGCGGCGTATCGGTGGTTATCCTGGCCAAGGCCGGCGTCTAGCATCCGCTGCCCGAACCCGATGGCCGCCAACCCCAAAGCCCGGATTCTCGCCGAGGCGCTGCCCTACATTCGCGCCTACCACGGCAAGACGCTGGTGATCCGCCTGGGCGGGAATGCGATGGTCGATCCGGCGCTCAAGGCCGGCTTCGCTCGCGACGTCGCGCTGCTTCGCCTGGTCGGCATGAAACCGGTGGTCGTGCACGGCGGCGGCTGGCGCATCGACGAGCTGGCACGCCAACTCGGCATCGAGACCCGGCGCCATCGCGGCCTGCGCATCACCGACGAGCGAACGCTGACGATCGTCGAAATGGCGCTCGGGGAGCTGAACCAGGAGATCACCGGCCTCATCAATCGTCATGGCGGCAGGGCGGTCGGGCTCGACGGGCAGGATGGCCGATTCATTCACGCGCGCCGCATGAGCTTGCCTGCCGACAACGGCGACAGTCCCGCGCCCGATCTTGGTTTCGTCGGCGACGTCGAGAGCATCGACACCGCCATCGTCGAGCTTCTGCTGTCGCGCAAGTTCATCCCGGTGATCATGCCGATCGGCGTCGGCGCCGACGGCACCGCGTATCACATCAACTCCGATCTTCTGGCCGGCCGCCTGGCGAGAGCCTTGCAGGCCGAGAAGCTGATCCTGATGACCAACGCGCCGGGAATCCGCGATCGCGGCGGCAAGCTTGTCTACATTCTGAAAGCCCGGGAGGCCGAATCATTGCTCAGCGACGGCGCCGTGGACGAAGGCATGAAACCGCGGCTGGCGGCGGCGCTGCGCGCGGTGCGCGAGGACGTGCGCTCGGTGCACATCATCGATGGCGGCGTCCCCAGCGCGCTCTTGCTGGAAGTGCTGACCGCACAAGGGGTCGGCACCGCGGTGCGCTCGGACAGCGGGCCGGATTTTCTGGAGGACAGCCGGGGGTTTTTGCTGGCGGAGTGACCGCGGCTGCGTCAAGCCGCCGCAAAGAGCTGCCAGGTTCCCGGAACGCCCTTGAGCACCTGCGCGCCGCGGTCGCTGAAGCGGATGCCCGAGCCCGACACGAGGTCCCTGACGGTGCTCGACACCAGCACCTCGTCCGCGTCCGCTCGCGCTGCCACGCGGGCGCCGATGTGCACGGCGATGCCCGCGATCGCATCCCGATCCAGCTCGATTTCGCCGGTGTGCAAGCCGGCGCGGATCCCGATTCCGAGTCGCTTGACCGCGTCGCGGATGCTGAGCGCGCAGCGAACGCCGCGCGCGGGTCCGTCGAACGTGGCGAGGAAACTGTCGCCGGCGGTGTTGACCTCGCGGCCGCGAAACCGTTCGAGTTCGCTCCGCACGATACGATGGTGGCTGTCGAGCAACTCGCGCCACGCGCGATCACCGATACGCGCGGCGACGTCGGTCGAGCCGACGATATCGGTGAACATGACGGTCGCCAGAACCCGGTCGAAATCCCGCGCGGGACGCACGCCGGTCAGGAATTCCTCCACCTCGTCCAGCACCGCGTCCTGATCGCCGACCCACGGCAGGTGATCGTCGCCCGGAAGCTCGACGAAGCGCGCGCCGGGTATCTGCGCGGCCATCCAGCGACCTTCCTCGATATTGACATCGCGGTCGCCGGTCCGATGCATGACCAGCGTCGGCGAGTGGATCGTCGGCAGCACGCCCCGGATATCGATCTGGGTATTCATCTTGAGCAAGGCGACGGCGGCGCCGGGGCTGGCGGCATTGCGGAAGTAGGTCGCCAGCCGGCGCGCAAAATCCTCGTCGTGCATCTTGCTCGGAATGTAGCGGGACAAGTCCATCAGATTGCCCCATTCGCGCTCGACGATCTCGTACTCCTGCAACCGCGTCTCCGGCGTCGGGGCCCATGGATAGTCCGGGCTCCACACCCGCTTGGCGAAAGACCCGGCCATGATCAGCGCCGACGTGCGCTCCGGATGCGTCGCCGCGAACAGCGCGCACATGTTGCCGCCCTCGGACACGCCGAACAGCGCCGCGCGCTCGGACCCGACCGCATTCATGACGGCGCGCAGGTCGTCGATGCGTTCTTCCAGCGTCGGCAGCTGGTCGTCCGAGACGCGGTCCGACAGGCCGGTGCCGCGCTTGTCGAACCTGATCAGGCGCGAGAACGAGGCGAGCCGTTGCAGAAACGAGGCTTGCTCGCGCTCGGCCCAGGCAAGCTCGACATGCGATACCCAGCCCGGAACGTAAACGAGGTCGATCGGTCCCTCGCCGACGACCTGGTAGGCGATATGAAGCTTGCCGCTTTTCGCAAACCTGGTGACCGGTGCCATGGCGACAATCTACCACCGCGGGCGGGCGGCACGACGGGCTCGTGTTGTCACCGGGCCACGGAGAATGGCACTATCGGTGGGCGCGGCGGTCGCATGGATTCGAAAGACCGAAACGAAAAGGAGACGGCATGCGGAGTTCGCGAACAGGGCTGGCGATTTGTGCGCTTCTCTCGGCTGCGACCTGGACGGCGCCGACGCAGGGTGCCGGCAGCGAGGCATCCGGCGACCGCGTGCCGTTTCCGCCGGCGCCCGCCGCCTACCCCGGCACGCGCGAATTCCGATGGACGATACGCGTGCCGCTGCTTTCGATCGAGCAACGCGAGTTCGCTTTCAAGGCGCCGACCGGCATCACGCGTCCGCAGCGCTGGGACTACGAAGGACCGGTCGTGCGGACCGAGCGGCGCAAGATCGCAACCTATCCCGAGTTGCGCTGCAAGTACGTCGACTGGACGGTTTCGAACGAATGCCGCACCGTGTGGCGCGGCATTTACGCCGACCTGCCGGTCATCGTCACGCGCCCGCAGCATCTGGTGTTCGACGTCCCTGATTGGCGCTGGAAAACGCAACTGCTCCCCATTGGCGTCGTGCGTTGGACCTGGAAGGAGGAGCGCTGGACGGTGAGCGTTCCGGTGATCGTCACCGATCCGAGCGACGATGATCGCGCATCCGCGCCGGGCGGGACGATGGCCGGCGTTGCCTTCGAAGGGGCCAGGAAAGCGCTTGCGGCGAAAGAGGCCGCGGCGCTCGGCGTGCTCGACGGCGGCCTGCAGGCGTTGGATCGGAGTATCGCCGTGGTGGAAGCCTACGGCGCCGATCCGCGCCGCATCGAAACCGACGACGGCAAGACGCTCGACTTGATCGCGACGCGTGTCGCGCTTCGCGACGAGCGCGTCGACACCGAGCGCCGTTTCCGGCGTATCGGCAGCGAG
>DATNAR010000210.1:0-7156 GCA_035607385.1 Casimicrobiaceae bacterium | reverse complement strand
TGCTTCCTCGCGGCACTGCTCTACCTCGACAGCTACAAGCTGGTCCGGCTGCAAACGGTTATCGCGGTCGTCGCTTGCGGCGCCGCGGTCGCCGGCGCAGGATTCTTCGTCAACGCATGGCTGCTCGGCGTGCTCGGCATCGAGCTCAGCAGCTATACGCGTTACGTCGGCCCCGTCACCGAAGAGCTGCTGAAGGGCCTGGTCATCGTGGCCCTGATTCGCCTGCATCGGATCGGGTTTTTGGTCGATGCGGCGATATTCGGCTTTGCGGTCGGCTCGGGCTTCGCCGTCATCGAGAACCTGTATTACCTGCAGCAAGTGCCCGACGCCGGCATGGGCACCTGGATCGTGCGCGGCTTCGGCACCGCGATCATGCATGGCGGCGCGACCGCCATCTTCGCCGTGATGAGCCTGTCGGCGGTGGAGCGGGTGGAAGGCGCGAGGTCGTGGGTGTTCTTGCCTGGCTTTGCGCTCGCCGTCGCGCTGCACGCGGCATACAACCACCTGTTCCTGTCGCCGAAGCTTTCCACGCTGGCGATGATCGTGGTCATGCCGCCGCTGTTCTACCTGGTGTTCGAGCGCAGCGCGAAGGCAGTAGGCAACTGGCTCGGCCGCGGGTTCGACGCGGATACCGAAATGCTGGACCTGATCAACTCCGGACGCCTGTCCAATTCTCCGGTAGGCGAATACCTGCACACGCTGAAAGACAAATTCAAGGGCGCCGTCCTCGCCGACATCCTTTGCTTCCTTCGCCTCTATACCGAGCTCGCGCTGCGCGCCAAGGGCATCCTGATGATGCGCGAGAACGGCTTCGAGGTCGGCGTCGACGACGAGACGCGAGCGAAGTTCGACGAGATGCGATATCTCGAGCGGAGTATCGGTCGTACCGGACTGATCGCGATGCAGCCGGTGCTGCACATGAGCCACAAGGATCTGTGGCAGCTCTACATGCTCGGAAAGTGAGACGACGGCTGCGCCGTCTTACGTCGCTACGGCGCTGCGCCTTAGACCAGAGGGTGGTTGCGAAGCACGATCCGCCATACGCCGGTCGCGATCAGCGAAAATCCGGTCAGCAGTCCGATGAAGGCCAGCGAGCTCTGCGGCCAGCCGATGGCGATCAAAATCGCGACGGCGATCGACAGCAGCCCGTCGAACAATATCCAGCCCCATCCCGAGTGCGGCTTGAGCCGGAACGCGAGCATCGTTCGAGCGATGCCGCCGGCGAGCAGAAATGCACCGACCATCAGCGCCAGCGATGCAACGCCGGCGACCGGGACGACAAGGATCGCGATGCCGAGCACCAGCGTCAGCACGCCGGAGGCGAGTTTCCAGCCGAAGCCATCCTTGGTGCGCGTCTGGATCGCGTGGACGATCTCGAATGCGCCGCCGAAGATCAGCAGCCAGGCGAAGATGAGTGCCGTCGCGAGGGCAGCGATTCCGGGCATCAACACCGCGAGAACGCCCGAGACGATCAAGAGCACGCCCCAGACGACTTGCCAGCCGCTGCCGGACGCGGCAAGCGGAGCGGCCGGCGCCGTGTTTTTTGCATCTGCCATCATGGTTCCTCGCTGCGCGAAGTGCGCTCGGCCTCGACACCCGGCGTTGCCGCCGGAGTTTCGATCATGCGCCCGGGCGGCTCCCGGCGTCAAAAGCCGGACGTCCGTCGGGACAGGGGGTTCGTGCCGGCGCCCGACTGGAGTATCTTCTGCTTCCCGGCCCAACCGAGCACAGTGCTTTTAGCCCGCCCAGGGCCAAGCCCAGCGCAATGGATCCCGTCTACGGCATACCCCTGATTGCAGCGCTGGTGCTGGCGTGGCTCGCTGCCCGCCACGTCATCAACAAGGCGCGGCAGCAGCGGGAGTTGCTGCGCCGGCAACGCCTGCGTTCCCGCAGCAAGTACCGCGACGCGCCGGAAACCGTCAGCTCGCGGTCGGACATGCGGTCCACCGACGCTCCGGTAACGATCGCCGACAATATCCGCAAGCGCGAACGCGCACCGAAAGAAGACAGCGCTTCGGACAAGCCTCCCGGGCGCCGGGGCTAGCGGGCGACGCCGGCCGGCCAAGCCTGCCGATGGCCGTCACCCGATCGACGATTGCGCGTCGGTCGCCCTGCTGGCGGACGGCTCCGGCTCATTCGCGCGACGGGCAAGGCCCCGGGCGAAAGACGATGTATTTGCAGGCGAAATGGCGGCGGAAGTACTGCGAGGAAGGTGCCAGAACGGGGCGGCGCCGGCGAGGAGAGGTAGTCACGGAGAACGCCGCCCCGTCTGGGTACGGACTACCAAGCAATTGACGTGCCTTTCGGTGTAACCGGCGGAAAATTCCGCCAGCGCAGCGCTATGCGGCGCTTCTCCGAAAACGGTTGACACTCTTGGTGCCAATAATCATAATGCGAATCATTCGCATTATGATTGGCCGATCGAGGGGCTTCCGCCATGTTCGCCACGGCAATTATTGTTTTCCGCGAAACGCTCGAAGCCGCGCTGATCGCCTCGATCGTGCTGGCGGCCACCCGGGGACTCGCCGGACGTCGCCGCTGGATCGGCGGTGGCATCGCTGCCGGCGTTGCGGGGGCGCTGGTCATCGCGGCTTTGACGGAGCTCATTGCCGGTGCGCTGCAGGGGATCGGCCAGGAGCTGTTCAACGCGTCGATATTGATCGCCGCGGTCGCGATGCTGGCCTGGCATCATCTATGGATGGCGGTTCATGGCCGCGCGCTGGCCTCACGCTTGCGGCGCTTGAGCGATTCAGTCCGCCAGGGCGGGGCGACGATCGCCGCGTTGTCGATCGCGGTCTCGCTTGCGGTGCTGCGCGAAGGTGCCGAGACGGTGTTGTTCATTCAGGGCATCGCGACCAGTGAACCCCTGCGCAACGTTCTCGCAGGGCTGGCGCTGGGAGCGGCCGGCGGCGCTGCGCTGGGCGCGCTGCTCTACTTGGGCCTGGTGCACGTGCCGGTCAAGCATTTCTTCAAGCTGACCGGCTGGATGATCGTCGCCCTGGCCGCGGGCCTGGCCGCGCAGGCGGCACGCTTTCTCGAACAAGCGAATGTGTTGCCGCCGATCGTGCCCGAGCTATGGGATACGTCGTCGATACTCTCCGAGGCAAGCCTGCCAGGCCAACTGCTCCATGTTCTCGTCGGCTACACGTCGACGCCTTCGGGCCTCCAGTTCGCCTGCTATGCCGCCACTGCCCTGGGGCTCATCGTCGCCTCGCGCTGGCGTAGCGCCGCGGCAGCCGGGCGTCCACCGCAAGCGCACGCCATCTGATCCATCCCATCGCTTTTATCCCACATCGGAGCTCCCAATGCGCACCTTCCTCGCCCTGTGCTGCTTCGCCGTTGCCGGCGTAGCGTTTGCCGACGACCCGACGTTCGAAATCGCCATTCGCGACCACCGCTTCGTGCCCAAGGAAATCACCGTGCCGGCCGGGCAGAAGATCAAGCTGATCGTGAAGAACGAGGATGCCACCGCCGAGGAATTCGAGAGCAAGCGACTCAATCGCGAGAAAGTGATTCCCGGTCGAAGCCAGGCGACGATCTATATCGGCCCGTTGAAGCCGGGTGAATATCCGTTCGTCGGCGAATTCAACGAGAGCACCGCGACGGGCAAGATCGTCGTGAAGTAAATCGAGTCGGCGCTCGAACACGCGCCGCGCTCGATCGCCATCATCTCCTGTTGGTCAAATCGTCGCCGCTGCAGGGGCGCGGGAAGCTCGCGTTTTTTTCGCCCAGACTCACCGAGGAATCACATGAAATGGCTTAGTGCCGCCGCTTTCGCCGCATCGGTGTTCGTCTCGTTACTGAACGTGGCACCGGCGCAGGCGGTCGAGCCGGATACCATCTATTCGCCGCGAGTCGAGCAGGGCGAATGGGAGCTCGAGTACGTGGGACGATATTTCCATGATCGTGACAGCGACGAGCATCGGCAATCGCAGAACAAGCTGGCACTGGGCTACGGCCCCGCGTCGTACTGGTGGACCGAGCTCTACGCCGAATACGAGCATACCCCCGGAAGCGGCGGCGGCTGGTCGGCATTCGAATGGGAGAATCGCTTTCAGTTGACCGAGCCCGGCCAGTACTGGGTCGATGTCGGCGCGCTGGTCGAACTCGAGCGAACGCATCCGGGCACCGGCAAGGAAGTCCGCGCCGGCCTGCTGCTGGAAAAGGACATCGACGAGACGACGCTGACGGTCAACTGGCTGCTCAGCCGGGCTTTCGCCGAAGAAGAGTCCTCGCGCTGGGAGCAGGTATACCGCGTGCAATGGGCGTGGCGTCTCCGTCCCGAGATTCAGCCGCTGGTGCAGTGGCAGAGCGACGAGCACAGCGCGTACGCGGGGCCCGGTATTTCGGGCAAGCTCAAGATCGCTGCACAACACGTCAGCTATCATCTGACGTGGCTGCGCAGGATCAACGGCGACATTCCGAAAAACGCCTTTCGTGCACAACTGGAGTACGAGTTTTAGCCTAGCTTCTGGCGCGCGCCCGGCCCGCCGGGTGCGCTGGCGACCCTTGAGGCGGCTGCGACGCGCAGGAACTTCGCGCCCGCGCGCGATCCAATGCCAGTGAAGCTCGCTCGATCGATGCCGTGACCTCGTCCGATTTTCGTTCCGCCCGCAAGGTCATCGTGGGGCTCGGCGCCGTGGTCGCGCTCGCTTGCGCCGGTCCGGCATCGGCCGATCTATGGGGGTATGTCGACGACAAGGGTGTTGCGCATTTCGCCACCGAACCAATCGATTCGCGGTACCGGCTTTTTTTCAAGGGTGGCACTACGCTGGACGCCCCGGACGCGGGCGAGCGCGCCGCGGCGGTGAGCGACGAGGCATTCCGCCGGACGGCCATCTACCAGCGGGCCGTCAACCACCCGAACCTCAAGCGCCTGCTGCCGCTGATCGAGCGAAACGCCCGCTTGCAATCGCTCGATCCCGCGCTGGTCAAGGCCGTCGTTGCGGTCGAGTCGGGGTTCGACCCGGCCGCGGTGTCGCCCAAAGGGGCGTTCGGCCTGATGCAACTGCTGCCCGAAACAGCCGCCCGCTACGGCGTCGTCGGCGATACCAAACACAGCGCCGCGCAAAAGCTGCTCGATCCTGCGATCAACCTGCGCGCCGGGACACATTATCTGCACGACCTCATCGAGCAATTCGCCGACGACGTTTCTCTCGCGCTGGCGGCATACAATGCGGGAGAGCAGGCGGTGCTGCATTACGGTTCGCGCATTCCGCCGTTCGCGGAAACGCGGGAGTTCGTCCGGCTGGTCGAGCAATTCCGCCGGCTGTTCACCCCGGCCCCGCCGCCACCGTCGCGCGTTCGGCTAAAATTGCCGGACAAGCGCGCTGCCGTTGGCCGTGCGCAACCGGCCTCGGCAGCGGCAGCCAGCCCGGCCGGCGCTGAGGATCCGAGCCTGCATTAGAATCGAAGCTGCCGCTGCTTCGAGGTAGCGCTGGAGAAGCCAGTCATGTCGACAGTCGATACCGTGGATGCCACGCCTTCGTCGTATCTGTATTACCGGCATACGGCGGCGGTACGCATCATGCACTGGATCAACGTGATTGCGCTGACGGTGCTCTTCATGAGCGGGCTCAATATTTTCAGCGCGCATCCGGCGTTGTACTGGGGTCATTCGTCGTACTCGGGGCGTCCTCCCGTGCTGGAAGTCGGCGCGATGGAGGATGCCGACAACGTCACCGGCGTGACGCGCATTCTTGGTCACGATTTCGATACGACCGGGCTGTTCGGCGCCTCGCGCGATGCCAGCGGCGAGATCGTGGCGGCGACCTTTCCTTCCTGGCTGACGATTCCCGCCAACCGCTGGCTGTCGCTGGCCCGGCAATGGCATTTCCTGTTCGCCTGGATATTCGTCGTCAACGGCCTCTGCTATGTCCTGTATGCGATCTGGAGCCGGCACCTTGCGCGCGATCTCGCGCCGACGCGCGCCGACTGGCGCTCGATCGGACGCTCGATCGTCGACCACCTGCGCTTTCATCATCCGACCGGCGAAGCATCGAAGCATTACAATGTTCTGCAGAAACTGACCTACCTCATCGTGATCTTCGTGCTGTTGCCGCTGGTGATATTGATGGGGTTCGCGATGTCGCCGGGGCTCGATTCGATCATTCCGGGATGGGTCGACCTCGTCGGCGGGCGGCAGTCGGCGCGGACGATCCATTTCATCGTTGCGTGGCTGCTGGTTCTGTTCGTGTTCATCCACGTCTTCGAGGTCGTCATTACCGGGCTGTGGAACAATCTTCGTTCGATGATCACCGGACGCTATCGTGTCGAAGGCGAGGCCAAGCGATGAATCCCGTTGAATCTTCCGCGCGGCGACGCTTTCTCATCGGCGCGCTGTCCGGCGCAGGCGCGCTCGTGCTGTCGGGTTGCGACAGGCTCGCGAATACCGCCTGGTTCCAGAAGGCGCTGGGCGCCGGCGAATCGCTGACGCACGTTGCACAGCGCTGGGTAATTCCGCGCAGGGCGATGGCGCAGGAATTCAGCGATGCGGACCTGTCGCCGGAGTTTCGCAGCAATGGCACGGCCGTCCCGCGCAACGCCCAATACCAGGCGCTCGCGATGGGTGGATTCGCCGCATACCGCCTCGAGGTCGGCGGGCTGGTCGAGCGGCCCGCGAGTCTGTCGCTGGCCGACCTGCGGGCGCTGCCGAGCCGAACGCAGATAACGCGCCACGATTGCGTCGAGGGTTGGAGTGCGATCGGCAAGTGGAAGGGCGCGAAGCTTTCGGCGCTGCTCGATATCGTCCAGCCGAAAGCCACCGCGCGGTATGTCGTATTTCATTGCGCCGATCCGATGGAAAACGACGGCACCAGTCCGTATTACGAAAGCATCGATTTCGAGGATGCCTATCATCCGCAGACGATTCTCGCCTACGAGCTGAACGACAAGACGCTGCCGGTGCCGAATGGCGCGCCGGTCAGGCTGCGCGTCGAGCGGCAGCTGGGCTACAAGCACGCGAAGTACGTCACCAGCATCGAATTCGTCGCGAGCTTCGACAAGATCGCCGGCGGCAAGGGCGGCTACTGGGAAGATCAGGGCTACCAGTGGTACGCCGGAATCTAGCCGCAGCTTCGGCTGGATCTTTCCGGATCGGTTGACGCGGCGGGGCGCTCCCCGCCACACTTCGCGCTTTGTCCGCCGGCCGCAAACC
>DATNAR010000207.1:0-5589 GCA_035607385.1 Casimicrobiaceae bacterium | reverse complement strand
ACGACGTCGGCTATCGGCAGCACATAGGAGCGCGCGGCCGATGCGGATTGCTCGTGCGTGTCGGGCAGCAGACCCTTGGCCATCGACATCGGCAGGTACGGGATGCCGGTCTTTTCCACCAGCGCGCGAATATCCGCATCGGCCTGCGCGTAGGCGGCACCCTTGCCGAGAATGATCAGCGGCCGCTTGGCGCTCTTGAGCAGTTCGAGCGCGCGCTGCACCGCGTCCGGCGCCGGGATCTGGCGCGGCGCCGGGTCGACGACCTTGATCAGCGAGTTCTTTCCTTTTTCGGCGTCGATCGTCTGCGGGAACAGCTTGGCCGGGAGGTCGAGATAGACGCCCCCGGGACGCCCCGAGACCGCCGCGCGGATGGCGCGCGCCACGCCCACGCCGATGTCCTCGGCGTGCAAGACCCGGAACGCGGCCTTGGCGTGCGGTCGGGCGATGGCGAGCTGGTCCATTTCCTCGTAGTCGCCCTGCTGCAGGTCGACGATCTCGCGCTCGCTCGAGCCGCTGACGAGGATCATCGGGAAGCAGTTGGTGGTGGCGTTGGCGAGCGCCGTGAGGCCATTGAGAAACCCGGGGGCCGAGACGGTCAGGCAGACGCCCGGCTTGCCCGTCATGAAGCCGGCGATCGACGCGGCATATCCGGCGTTCTGCTCATGGCGGAACGAGATCACGCGCAGCCCCGAGGCCTGCAGCCGGCGCGTCAGGTCGGTGATCGGTATGCCGGGCAGGCCGAAGATCGTATCGATGCCGTTGAGCTTGAAAGCGTCGATGACCAGCTGAAAGCCGTCGGTCTCCTGGCCGGCGGAAGCGACACCGGCGTCGCTGCCCATGGCCTTCGACGTTTCCTCGGCGGCCGTGGCCGCCGGCTTTGCTGCGGGCTTCGCGGTGGTGTCTAGCATGGCGGGCTCCGGGTGCGGACAGGCTGGCTTTTTTTAGATATTCGGCATAACGTATGCAGTATATCAGCGAAAGTCAACCGGGTTTCGGGCAGCGGATCGCCGGCCCGAAAAGTCGGGCCGCGGCAGGGCGGAGGCCCCGGGGCAGGGGGCCGGGCTCCTGCCCCCAAGGGCCTTCCCGGCTGGTCGCGGCGGAAGCGGAAGAGTCCATGGCAGCAGGCATCGAACTGTCGACAAAGGCCATCAAGCCCCAGCGGCGCCGGCCGGCAGCACCCCTGCAGCCGGCGGCGCGCACGCTGGCCTTGCAGCCGATCAACACCAACGTCAGCTTTCGCGACCAGGCGTACTCGGCGCTCAAGCAGGCCATCATGGACGCCGACATCTACGCGCATCGCGAAGAGCTGCGGCTGGACGAGCGGCAGCTGTCCCAGGCGCTGGGCGTCAGCCGCACGCCGATCCGCGAGGCGATGACGCTGCTCGAGCAGGAAGGCTTCCTGCGCACGGTGCCGCGGCGCGGCGTGTTCATCGTGCGCAAGACCAAGAAGCAGATCATCGAGATGATCGAAATGTGGGCGGCGCTGGAAAGCATGGCGGCGCGGCTGGCGACGCTCAACGCCTCGGACCAGGACATCGGCGCGCTGCGGCACATGTTCGATGAATTCCGGAACTCGACGCCGGCCGAGCACATCAACGAATACTCGGACGCCAACATCGCGTTCCACCAGGCGATCATCCGCCTGTCGGGATCGCACCTGATGGGCAAGACGATCGACGACCTGTTTCTCCATGTTCGCGCGATACGCCGCATGACCATTTCGCAACGGGACCGGGCCTCGCGCTCGATCATCGATCACATGCGCATCATCGAAGCGCTGGAAAAGCGGGACACCGAGCTCGCCGAGCGGCTGGTGCGCCAGCACTCGCTCGACCTCGCCGCCTACGTCGAAAAGCATTGCGATTTTCTCGATTGACGCCATGACGATCGCCATGAGCGGCACCGGCGCGGGCGAAGGACGATGAACGAGCAGTCGGTCGTCGATATTTCCGGGCTGGACAGGAAGCGTCGTGCGCGCGCGCATCCGAAGGGCCGGCCGGTCGAGCCGCAGGCGCTGGCCGACATCCGCGCATTGCTTGGCGAAGCGCCGCGCCGGCGCGACCTGCTGATCGAGTTCCTGCACAGGATCCAGGACCGTTACGGCCATATCTCCGGCGCGCACATCGTCGCGCTGGCCGAGGAAATGAAGCTCGCGCGGACCGAGGTATACGAGGTCGCGACCTTCTATCACCACTTCGACGTCGTCGCCGACGGCGAGGCGCCGCCGCCGGCGTTGACCGTTCGCGTGTGCGAAACGCTGTCCTGCCAGATGGCGGGCGCCGATGCGCTGCTCGCGGCGCTGCGTGAGGCGGGTGCCCCGGGAGTGCGCGTGATCGGGGCGCCGTGCATCGGACGCTGCGAGCATGCGCCGGCCGCGGTCGTCGGCCGGCACCCGGTCGACGAGGCGACGCCGGAAAAGATCGCCGCGGCGATTGCAGGCCGGCGGATCGAGGCCGAGCCGCCGCCGTATGTCGGCCTCGGCGCGTATCGCGCCGAAGGCGGCTATCGCACGGTCGCCGCCTGCGTCGGCGGCGAGCGCACGGTCGACGCGGTCATCGCGGCGCTGGAAGAATCCGGCCTGCGGGGCTTGGGCGGCGCCGGCTTTCCGGCCGGCAGGAAATGGAAGATCGTACGTGCCGAGCCCGCCCCGCGTCTGATGGCCGTGAACATCGACGAAGGCGAGCCGGGCACGTTCAAGGATCGCTATTACCTGGAGCGCGACCCGCATCGCTTCCTCGAAGGCGTGTTGATCGCGGCGTGGGCGGTCGGCATCGCGGATGTCTATATCTATCTGCGCGACGAGTACGCGGGATGCCGCGCGGTGCTCGAGCGCGAGATCGCGGCGCTCGAAGCCGACCCGCCGTGCCCGCTGCCGAGCCTCCACCTTCGCCGCGGCGCCGGCGCCTACATCTGCGGCGAAGAGTCGGCGATGATCGAGTCGATCGAAGGCAAGCGCGGCATGCCGCGACTCCGGCCGCCATACGTTGCGCAGGTCGGACTTTTCGGCCGGCCGACGCTCGAACACAACATGGAGACGCTGTACTGGATACGCGACATTCTGGAAAAAGGCGGGGCGTGGTTCGCCGGGCAAGGACGCAACGGCCGCAAGGGATTGCGTTCGTTCTCGGTTTCGGGGCGTGTGGCCAAGCCGGGCGTACACTTAGCACCCGCCGGCATCACGGTGCGCGAGCTGATCGCCGAGTACTGCGGCGGCATGCTGCCGGGGCACGAATTCTACGGGTACCTGCCCGGCGGGGCCTCGGGCGGCATCCTGCCCGCGTCGCTGGCCGACGTTCCACTGGATTTCGACACTTTGCAGCCGCACGGCTGCTTCATCGGCTCGGCCGCGGTGATCGTTCTGTCGCAGCACGACCGCGCGCGTGACGCGGCGCTCAATCTGATGCGCTTTTTCGCCGACGAATCCTGCGGGCAATGCACGCCCTGCCGTGTCGGCACCGAAAAAGCCGTCGGGCTCTTGTCCGCGCCGAAATGGGATACTTCGCTGCTGGCCGAGCTTTCACAGGCGATGGCCGACGCATCGATCTGCGGGCTAGGGCAGGCGGCGCCGAACCCGATCGCCTGCGTGGTCAAATATTTTCCGAACGAGCTGGCATGAGCGAGGCGAGAGTATTAAAGACCCGAAGGGCCGTCGCCGAGCGATTGCTTGGAGGCCGACAGATGGATGCAGGCTATTCGCGGGACGGCGAGGAGGCCGAGGTATGAACGCACCTGCCGAAGTCGCGCTTGCCGCTGAATTGATCGAATTCCGCTTGAACGGCGAAGCCGTTTCGGCGCGGCCGGGCGAAACCCTCATCGAGGCGGCAAAGCGCCACGGCGTCGAGATCCCGCATCTTTGCTACAAGCCGGGGATGCGGCCGGATGGCAACTGCCGCGCCTGCATGGTCGAGATCAAGGGCGAGCGCGTGCTGGCGCCTTCGTGCTGCCGCACGCCGACCGCCGGCATGGAAGTGAGCTCCGACAGCCCGCGCGCCGTTCACTCGCAGAAAATCGTCGTCGAAATGCTGGCCGCCGACGTGCCGGCGCGGGTCTACAAGCTGGATTCGGAGCTCGAGCAATGGAAGCGCTGGCTCGGGATCGGTGCGCCGCGCTTTGCGGCGCGTGCGCAGCCGCAGGCCGACTTGTCGCACCCGGCGATCGCCGTCAATCTCGATGCCTGCATCCAGTGCACGCGCTGCGTGCGCGCCTGCCGTGAAGAGCAGGTCAATGACGTCATCGGCTATGCGTTTCGCGGCGCCCACTCGGCGATCGTGTTCGATCTTGGCGACCCGATGGGAGTGTCGACTTGCGTCGCCTGCGGCGAATGCGTGCAGGCCTGTCCGACCGGAGCCTTGGCGCCGGCGAACGACGCCTATCTGGTCGTCGCCGACAAGGTCGTCCCATCGGTCTGCCCGTACTGCGGCGTTGGCTGCCAGCTCGACTATCACGTCAAGGACAACGAGATCGTAAGAGTCGAAGGCCGCGACGGCCCGGCGAACCATCAGCGCTTGTGCGTCAAGGGTCGCTATGGCTACGACTACGTGCATCACCCGCAGCGCCTGACCCGGCCGTTGATTCGCAAGCAGGGTGTCGCCAAGAGCGCGGACTTCGTCATGGACCCGGCCGATCCGCTCGCGGTGTTTCGCGAAGCGAGCTGGGAGGAGGCGCTGCAGGTGGCGGGTGGGGCGCTGAAGCGCATCCGCGACGAGCACGGCGGCAAGGCACTCGCCGGGTTCGGCTCGGCCAAGGGGTCGAACGAGGAGGCGTACCTGTTCCAGAAGCTGGTGCGCACCGGTTTCGGCTCGAACAACGTCGACCATTGCACGCGCCTGTGCCACGCGTCGAGCGTCGCGGCGCTGCTCGAAGGCATCGGTTCCGGCGCGGTGTCCAACCCGGTAATGGACGTGATGAAGGCCGAGGTCGTGCTGCTGATCGGCGCCAACCCGGTCGTCAATCATCCGGTCGCCGCGACCTGGATCAAGAACGCGGTCAGGAACGGCACCAAGCTGATCCTCGCCGATCCGCGCCGCTCCGAGCTCGCGCGGCATGCGACGCATTATCTGCAGTTCAAGCCGGACACCGACGTCGCGCTGCTGAACGCGATGATGCATGTCATCGTCGAGGAAGGCCTGGTCGCACAGAGCTTCGTTGCCGATCGCACCAGCGGCTTCGAGGAGATCCGGAAGAATGTCGCCGGCTATAGTCCCGAGGCGATGGCGCCGGTCTGCGGTATTCCGGCTGCTACGATCCGCGAGGTCGCGCGGCTGTACGCGACGTCGCGCGGCTCGATGATTCTCTGGGGCATGGGCATATCGCAGCACGTGCACGGCACCGACAATGCCCGCTGCCTGATCGCGCTGTCGATGATGACCGGACAGGTCGGCCGGCCCGGCACCGGCTTGCATCCTCTGCGCGGACAGAACAACGTGCAGGGGGCGAGCGACGTCGGATTGATCCCGATGATGTATCCCGACTACCAGCGCGTCGACAACGCCGGAACGCGCAGCATGTTCGAAGAGATCTGGGGCACGGCGCTCGATCCGCAGCCCGGCCTCACCGTCGTCGAAATCATGAACGCCGTGCATGCCGGGC